>NZ_JAMPLB010000011.1:0-184928 GCF_039962325.1 Leptolyngbya sp. PL-A3 | reverse complement strand
TGGCTCAAACGTGGGTGTTAAACGTTCAGCTTTTAGAATAGAAGCCTGAAAGCCAGTGATAACAGGGATGATAGAAAATATTAAGAAGCTCTCAAATGACCTTTAGAGGGCTGGTATTTGGTACTTAAGGAGGTTTCTGCATAAGAATTTAACCAGAATATTGGTGCTTTGCCCGCGAAGCGGGCAAAGCACCAATATTCTGGGGGTAATTTCATTACTGGAAATCTCCTAAAATTAAATTTAAGAATTTTTTGGTGGGTCGGAGCCCCACCAAAAAATCTTGAAAGAACGCTAGAAGTTAGGAGGGAGATGAGCAGGAATTTCAATGATAAATTCAGTACCTTGACCAGCTTGAGACTCACAGGTCAGCCAGCCGTGGTGTTTCTCAACAATGATTTGATGACTAATGGAAAGACCGAGGCCGGTACCCTGGCCTACGGGTTTTGTTGTGAAGAAGGGGTCAAAAACTTTCTGTCGAACATCCTCAGCCATGCCATGGCCGTTGTCTTGGATGCGCACAACAACCCAAGGCTCATCCGTTCTGGAATCACTAGCTTTGGTCTCAGATTCATTCATCGAGCAAGCCGATCGCACGCTTGTTGTAATCGTAATGGTGCGCGGTTCAGAGCGATCCTGTAGGGCATCAATGGCATTACTGAGCAAATTTAGAAATACTTGGTTGAGCTGACTGGCGTAGCAGTCAATGAGAGGAAGCTCACCATAGTTCTTAACCACTTCAATAGCAGAACTAGTCGCGTGAGCTTTTAGGCGATTTTGCAAAATAAGTAGAGTGCTATCAATACCATGGTGTAGGTCAACAGCCTTTACCTCCGCTTCATCGAGCCGCGAGAAATTGCGAAGAGAGAGCACGATTTTGGAGATCCGCTCGGTTCCTATTTTCATCGAGTTTAGCAGGCTGGCATAGTCATCCAGCAGGAACTCCAAATCAATATTCTTGATATAGGTTTGAATTTCAGGATTGGGTTCGGGATAGTGTTTTTGATAGAGATTAAGCAGCCCGACTAAATCCTTAAAGTAAGTGTCAGCATAGGATAAATTGCCACTAACAAAGCCGACTGGATTGTTGATTTCGTGGGCAATGCCTGCGACTAATTGACCCAAACTCGACATTTTCTCATTCTGGATCATTTTGGCCTGGGTTTGTCGCAATTCCTGAAGCGTTTGATTCAGTTGCTGGGCCTGTGCTTGGGCCGCGAATGCGGCGGCGCGAGTTTGGGCGTAGAGCTCTGCCTGGTCAATGGCGATCGCTAACTGGTTTGTCACTGCATACAGTAATTCCACCTCAGGCTGGCTCCAGTGGCGAGGTTCACGACAGTGGCTACAGGCGATCGCTCCCAATTGCCCAGAGTGGGTTTCTAACGGTATTAGCAAGAAAGATTGAATGCCCCAGGTTTCGATCCAGGTTTGTAATCCTGGTTCTTCTGTGCTCTCATTGCGAGCGTCTTCCAACTGTAAGGACTCTAGGCGCAGAATGCGTTCGACTAGGGATTGGCCCAGTTCGGGGGCGTGTTCCCCTAAAAGGCTGGGAAGTTCGGGATGAATCGATTCGTGGGTGATGGCGAGAGTCGGTAGAATTTCCGCTTGGGTGTTGTTGCCCATCAGGCACCAAAGAAAATGGCATCCATCGATGTTAAAGAGCTGGCGGATTTCCTGCACAGCGATTCCCAAGATTGTGTCTAGATCCAGGGAGTTGCGGATTTGGCTGGCAAGGCGAAACAGTAGAGATTCACGGCGACTTAGCAGTTCGGCTCGGGCAACGCTGCGGTCGATAGCGATCGCCATGCTATTGAAAATCCATTGTAAGGCGGCATAAGTGCCTTCGCGAATAGGGGCTTTGCTTAGAAGTGTGATCACTCCAACGAGGCGATCGTCCACTACCAGCGGGTAACCCACAAATGCAGCCAGGTGATCGCTCGTGGCCCACCGCTGCAACTCAAAACACATTTCCCGGTTGAGTTGATTGGTGCGGTAGGGTTGTCGGCTCTGAGCAATCAACCCAACAATAGAAATGCCCAGGGGTATGCGGGGGGCTAAGTCGGTAGGAGAGGAAATAGATCCGGCGATCGCCCGCAAATCCAAAAAATTGCTTTCCCGATCGAATGTCCAGATTCGGGCTAGAGCGATACCTTCCAATTCATCGACCAGTGCCTGCATACAGCGGCTGAGCATCGCAGGTAGGGGATCACTTCCGGCCAGTACTTGACTGATGATGGTGTTGAGGGTTGAAAGGCGAGTGTGTTCCTGTAAGGAAGCTGTTGCTTTGCGGTGTGCCGTCACATCCCGCAGATAGAGAAATAACCCACCTTTGTGGGGACTAACGACAATCTCTAAGATTAACCCGTAGGGCTCATAGGGTTGTTCAAAATGAATCTCTGCTTGATGTTCTAAGGCCCGCTGACAAGCATTCTCGCCGTGGGGCTGAGCAATCTCTGGTATGGTTTCCCACAGAAGGCAACCTATGACCTGTAGGCGATCGCAGCAGAGTATTTGTTCTGCACGCGCATTGATCGCTACCACATATCCATCATGATCCAACGAAATGAATCCATCGGGTAGATGGTTATGTATTTCCTTGGTTTCCTCCAGAGTGTAATGCAGCCGTTTGGATTTTCCAGTTTGGAATGCGGTCATGGTGGATAGCGAATCCCCGGTGAGTCGAACAGGAAGTGACGGTGAGCTTGGCCGGTGAAGGGACATGGCGATCGCTCCAAAAAACAAGGGCCAGGTTGAAATGAGAGATTCGGATTTTCAGGTTGCATATTTAGAATTCCCAAAGCCCATATTTTTTATCTCTGTAAGTTACGCTTTTTCTTAAAGCTTTGATAATGCTAAGGAGATGTGAATATTGATGTATTTGTAGCTCAAAATTTGCCAGTATTTGCTTGGTCGCTTTCTTTAGAAAGTGCTTATTTGATTGAGGTTTAGCTTTTTGAAGTTAATAGTTTTGTAAAGGCTAAAATCTGTGTTCTCAAAAGTTAATTATGGGATTGATTAACTACTAAATCAAAGCTGTCTCTGAGCAAATTACTCTGCAAATATCAAGTTTTATAGAGAGACGTGGAAGGAACGGTAGGGCGATCATTCATATGGGAACGCTAAGAATGTCAAGGGGAAACTTTTAAGTTGGGTGATCTGAATGGACGATGAGCTCTCCCCTCGTTCAATTGGGCGTAAGTTTGTCTACCATTTGATGAGATGGACGCTCAGCACACCCCTCATCAAATGGTAGACAAACTTACGTCGCAGCATATTAGTTTGTTACAGACTTTGGAGTGAACACTATGTCTGTTCCCGTGGGCGATCGCCCCACTATCCTGACGGTTGATGATAGCAAGGTCATTCACCAGATGGTGAAACGGGCGTTGGAACCTGACTATCGGGTTTTGGTGGCAGACAATGCAGTAGCGGCGTTGTCTATCATTTACCAGGAGCCGATTTCGGTGTTGTTGCTCGATGTCATGATGCCCGATGTGGATGGGTTAGAGTTTTGCCGGACAGTACGAAGTCTGCCCCAATTTCATGCTCTGCCCGTGGTGATGGTCACCTCAAAAGACTCTGCCTTTGATCGAGTGCAGGGTAGGCTAGCAGGTGCAACGGAGTATTTGGTGAAGCCTTTTGATGCCGAACAGTTGCGGAAACTGGTGCAACTGTTTGTCCAAAAGGTGAAAACGCAAAATTAATATTGTTAGTTCCTGTTTTAAAGCTAGTAAAAGAACCATTTTTTCGTGCGTGAAATGCACGAAAAAATGGTTCTTAAAATAGACTCTAGGAACTAGGAGATTTCCAACAATGAAATTACCCCCAGGATGTTGGTGCTTTGCCCGCGAAGCGGGCAAAGCACCAACATCCTGGGTAGATTCTTATGCAGAAATCTCCTAGTACGCTGCGGCGGAAATTCATCACCTATGTTTTTGTGTGGCGTGCGAAGTACCCCACACAAAAACATAGGTCGCGAACTTAGGCCGCAGCCTACTAGCTTGATGTCGGCGATCGCTCAAAAATCTGCTTCAACATTGGCCCAATGCGCTCAATGGAAAGGATATGTTCAGCGGCATTAAGGGCGATCGCTTCCTTCGGCATGCCAAACACAATGCACGTGCGTTCATCCTGGGCAATGGTGGTGCCCCCCGATTGGGAAATTGCCAGTAAACCCTCGGCTCCATCACGGCCCATGCCGGTGAGTAGAATTCCAATACTAGAGCGGCGGTAATAAGCTGCGATCGCCTCAAACATGACAGTAATGGATGGGCAATGTCCACTCACCGGCGAACCCATCTGAACCGCAAATCGTCCCTGGGAGTTTAGCTTGAGATGACAACCATCAGGGGCAAAATAAACGGTGCCGGGAGAGGGGAGGGTGTTAGGGCGGGCGATCGTGATTTTCAATGCACACTCAGCATCTAACCAATCCACGAGACCCTGCAAAAATCCCTCGCTGATATGTTGTACTACGACAATGGGTGCTGGAAAGTTAGGCGGTAAGGGTTTCAGAACTTTGTAGAGCGCTTGAGGGCCACCTGTAGATGCGCCAATGGCAACGACTTGGGGGAGGCGGATATCTGGAGTGGGAAGGAGGGAGGCAGAGAGTCGGGGAGTTGGTGGAGTTGGTGGAGTGGAGTGGGGTGGGGTGCGACGGTGTTGCGTAAAGACGGCGACGCCGGAGAGGATGCGAATACGATTGATCAACTCCTTGGCGGTTTGGTCGTACTCGCCGGGTAAGCCGGAGAGGGGTTTTGGAAAAACATCCAGGGCTCCGGCCTGGAGAATTTGAAAAACGTTGTCAGTGTCGTTCTCCTGAACAGAGGCACTAATGACCAGGATGGGACGGGGGCACTCAGCCATGATCCGTTGGGTCAGTTCCAGGCCACCCATTTTAGGCATGTGAAGGTCGGTACAGACAATGGTGGGATTGACCTGGGGAATTAGATCCAGAGCTTCCTGGCCATTGCGGGCAGTGCCGGCGATCGTGATCCCAGGGGCACTCGAAAGTAGCCGTGTCAGGATTGTTAAAGCGACAGGCGAATCTTCGACCAGAAGAACACGGATGGGGGGAGAAGACATGGTGATGCAGCTAGGTGACGGGGCATAGGTCAGGGGGAATGGGGTAATAGGGGCGGGACGTTAGGCGACAGAAAATGTGGCCGTGGGGAGGGAATGCGCAGAAACGTTGCTGTCGGTGTCCAGGGAAGAGCCACTTAGCGTTGCTCCCTGGAGACGGGCTCCGTGGAGTTGGGTCCCGTCGAGGGTCGCATGATCCAATCGAGCAGCCCATAGGTATGCATCGCGCAGATCGGCATGGTTTAGATTGGCATGCTGGAGGCGAGCAGCGTTGAGATTAGCATGGGTGAGAGTAGCTCCGCTAAGGTCCGCTCTACTCAGCTCACTGCCACTCAAGTCGGCCTGGGTTAAATCGGCGTTAGCCAGGGAGGCGTGCTCCAAGTTGGCGGCATGGAGGTTAGTCTGATTGAGGATGGCGACACGCAGATAGGCATTGCTGAGGTTGGCAGCTGAGAGATTGGCGTGGCTCAGATTTGTACCACTAAGTTTGGAGCCGCTGAGGTTCACCCCGTCCAGATCGGCATGGCTGAGGTCGATGCCGTTCATATAAGCACGGGAGAGTTTGGCCCCCAGCAGTTTAGTGCGAGTAAAGATGGCTCCGCTGAGGCGTGCGCCACAAAGGTTAGCCCAGTTAAGGTTTGCGTCCGTGAGATCGGCCGATCGCAAGTTGATGTCATTCAAATTCGCGCCACACAGATTAACCTCGGTTAAGTTCGCCTGCCGCAAGTTTACCCCCCGTAAAATTGCTCCACTCAACTTAACCCGAGTCAGATTAGCGCTTACCAGACTGGCCCCAGTCAGGGTCGCTTTGGTGAGGTCAGCCTCACGCAGATCTACCCCATTGAGCCGGGCATAGCTCAGGTTAGCGGCATAGAGAAATGCCCCCTTAAGGTTTACCCCTGTTAAATTCGCTCGGTTAAGGCTAGCCGATCCCAAAAATGCGCCAGTTAAGTTAGCGCCACTGAGATTAATGCTATTGAGGTTAGCCCCGGCCAGGTTTACGCCTGTGAAGTCGCGTTCCCCTTTAGCGTAACGGGCCATGAGTTCTTCGAGGTGCATAGTGTTGATCCGTGGGTAGGGTTGGAGGGAGGGTAGAAGGTGGAGGGCAGAGGGCAGAAGGGTGTTGGTGGTGGACAGGTGGATTTTCTTCTGCCTTAAATCAATCGATGTAACGTCTCCAGAAGGACATTCTGATTGAAGCTGCCTTTCGTAATGTAGGCGTTAGCTCCAGCCTCGGCTCCGCGGCGTTTGTCTTCGTCGCTGGCGAGGGACGTGACGAGGATAATGGGGATTTCGTTGTACTCTCGATGCTGACGGATGCGGGCAGCGAGGGAAAGGCCATCCAGATTGGGCATTTGAACGTCTGAAACGACAGCATCAAAGGGGCGGCTTTGGAGCTTGTTGAAGCCATCCAGACCATCAACAGCCGTGATCACTTCGTAACCTGCAGATTCGAGAATGCGTTTTTCTTGGGTGCGAGTGGCGATGGAGTCTTCTACAAGTAGGACGCGCTGTTTCTGAGTGGGTTCCAAGTGAGTTTCCGTAGGGGCGATCGCCACTGCTTGCCGTCGCACTGACTTCATTAGGTCAACCGGATTCAGCACCATACATACCTCGCCAGTTCCCAGGATCGTCGCGCCAGAGATATTCCGGACGCGTTTCAGAAGTTTGCTTTGGGGCTTAGTCACGACATCCTGTTCGTCAATCAGAGCATCAACACAGACACCGAGGCGATCGCCCCCTATGCTTAGAATGATGCAGGGTTGCCGCTGCGATCGGTTCCGATTTCGGGTCAGGTTGTTTGGCTCCGGTAATTCCAATAACTGAGCCAGGGGAGCAATGGAAAGGGGTTGGTCATCCCGCACGATGGTGGGACGACCTTCCAGCATAAAGATTTCCTGGGGTTCCACCAGGGTGGCGGTTTGTACGGCTTCAACAGGAATGGCGTAAGGACGGTCGTTGACCATCACGATCAGCACATGGGCAGTAGCCAGGGTGAGACCGAGCTGAATACGGATCGTGCAACCTTTGCGGGGAGTGGAATTGAGGGCGATCGCCCCCTTCAGCTTCTCGACATTGGTGCGTACTACATCCAGCCCCACACCGCGTCCTGACACCTCTGTAACCAGGGGAGCCGTGGAAAAGCCCGGCGCAAAAATTAATTCTTGAATCTGGCTGGGGGACATGGCGTCAAGCTCGTCGGGGTGGCAGAAGCCGCGCTTGAGGGCGGTGCGCTTAATTTTCTCCACATCAAGGCCACGGCCATCGTCCGAGACTTCCAGCACAATCATAGTGGGGGTTTGGTAACCACGCAGACGCAGGGTTGCCGTAGGGGATTTGCCACACCGCTGCCGTTCCTCAGGAGGTTCCAGGCCGTGGTCGATGGCATTCCGCAAAATGTGCATCAGCGGATCTTTCATCTCTTCCAGGATACGTTTATCCGCTCGGGTGTCGCCGCCTTCCACAACAAAGTTCACTTGTTTGCCTTCCTGGCGGGCTAGATCCCGCACCATGCGCGGAAAAACATTGAACAGAGTAGACAGCGGTAGTAGTCGCAGCGTGCGAATATCCTCTTCTAACTCATCGCTAATCAGTTCCAAACGGGCGGTGTCCTCGGAGAGGGAGCTACGCAGCGCCTGAAGTTTATTACCCAGTTGATCTAACCGCTCTTCTGTCCGGTTGTGAAAGCCTGCTAGACGGTTAAGGGCACCGTTGCCTTTTCGTAATTCATCAAATACAAAGCGGTTGTTGAACAGATCCCGATTCCACTCATCCCAAAGAGTCGTGACCGCCTCCAGTTCTGCCAACCGATGGGCAATACGAATTTTTGTGACTGTCAATTCGCCTGCCTGCGTCAGCAAACTATCCAGGTTCTCCGTTGCTACGCGAATAGTGCCAATCCGATACCCTGGAGCGGTTTCGGCTCGGACCCCAGGGTTCGGTTCTGAGGGTTTGGGCATAGCCATGGCCTTGCCATTCATCGCCCCAATGCTCATGGCTTCAGCGGTGGCCGTAGGCTGCTCCATCTCAACCAGCGACCTATCTTCTATTCCCGCTGGCTCTGCGTCCAAACTCTCGATGTGGTCAACCTCTTCCTGCTCCTCTGCTTCCCTGCTCCCTTGCTCCTGCCCTTTACCCTCTGCCACCTCTTCACTGCCCATCAACTCGGCCAACACCCGGAATGTATTGACATGCGCTTCTTTTCCTGTCGTGGCTTCTTCCACCAGGGCACGGATGGCATGAAGGGCGTGGGAGAGGCGATCGCTCAACTCCGATGAAATAGGCTCGGGATGCTCCTTCAGGTCACTCAGCAAGTGCTCGATCTGATGGGCCAGAGTTCCTATATCCTTCACACCCAGCATGTTCGCGTCGCCTTTGAGGGAATGGGCATCCCGCAATAGCGATTCCAGGGTTTGAGGATCGGTAGGATGGCTTTCCAGATAAAGTAGCCCCGTGTCGAGGTTCTGGAGGTGTTCCTCACTGGCGGTTTTGAAAATGGCTCTCAGTTCGTCATCTTGAATCATCATGGTGGCCTTTCTTGTAGCCGAGATCGAGGCGAGTTAGGGCAATGGAGTCTAGCAGGAACGGGTGAGCAGCGACAGCATTAAGGGAGGGGGGGAGCAGGGGAGACTCAGCACAAATTATGAGGGGCCGTTCAGGCCAGAGGGAATGTCAGATAAGCTTTTACACGATCGCTTTCAGTCCCTTCGCAGCATCATTGAGGCGCTGAGTACCGCTGCGGATTTGACCGATGCCGTTGACATTTTCTCGGGCGGCCGCATTAAGTGCGTTCATTGCATCGACCACCTGCTGGATAGCGATCGATTGCTGCTGAATGTTTAAGGAAATTTGCTGACTGTTGAGGACAACATTATTGACAGCATCAGCAACGCCAGAGAAAGAATTGGCTGTGTCTTGGGCAATGCGTACTCCTTCATCCACGGTCTTGGTGCCTTCATCGGTGACCATTACCGTGGAATTAATGGCAGTCTGAATATCGCTGACCAAGGTGTTAATTTTCTCAGCGGATTTCCGGCTCTGGTCGGCTAGTTTACGAATTTCGGTGGCGACTACAGCAAATCCCTTGCCATGTTCACCGGCTCGCACGGCTTCGACAGCGGCGTTGAGGGCCAGCATGTTGGTCTGGTTCGCCAGGTCGCTGACTAAGCCGGAAATGCTGCCGATCTGGCTGGTTTGTTCGCTGAGGCGGAGAATTTGGTCGGCGATCGCTTCCACTTTTCGCTTCAGGTCGCTCATTCCATGAATAGTTCGGTCCACGGCGACCGTACCACCACTGGCCAGCACCAGGGCTTGCTTCGCCCCAGCAGCGGCAGCTTCGGCCTGCTGGGCAGATTGCCGAGAGGATGCACCAAGCTCATCCATAGTAGTTGTGGTTTCACTCACGGATACAGCCTGTTGATTCGCTGTCCGTTCTTGCTGCTCAATGGTGGCAGCAATTTCGGTGGTAGAGGCGGCGATTGTACTGGCGGATTCGGTCATCTGGTTGGATGTCCGGTTAATGATCCAACTTCCCAAGCCCAGAGATACAAGAATGGAAGCGGTTGTCGCTAACAGAAGTGTGGATTTGAGATTATTTAAGGCTTCCGTTTGATTGTGATTATCCTCTTCAACTAATTCCTGTTCTCGGGCGCGCATACCGTCGATCAGTGTAGTAACGATATCGACCTGTTCGCGGCCTTTATCATTACGCCATACGTTGATCGCCTCATTCGCTTTATTTTGATTAACCAGATTAACCAGGTTTTGTCTAGTGGCTCCTAGACGGACCAATTGCGGTTGTAACTCTGCCAAACTTGTTTTCTGTTGACTATCCCGAAGCATAGAGCTTAACAGGGCTATGTCCTCTTTGAGATCAGCTTCTGCTTTATTGACAGAATCCAGTGAAACTGGATCTTTGTCCAGCAGGTAACCACGGATTGCCCGTGAAGAAATTTGTACATCCAATGAAACTTTATTGATAGCTTCTACGATATTGCGGGAAGTGCTGTACTCTTCTGACAAATGGTTAAGTGTATTAACACTACGGATCACAACTCCAGCAGAAATGCAGAGAGCGACAACTGGAATACTGTATCCAACAACAATCCAATGTCTAAGTTTCCACCGTGTGGTCTGGTTCATAATGGGATCTACCTTCGAGTCAAATAAGCGATAAAAACGACGATGCATTTATGGATATAAGCATCTCGCCATGTTGAGTGATTCGGTGTTAACCCAATCACTCAACATGGCTACACGACTGATTGCAGTTGTCGGGCTGCGTCATTCAATTGGTGTGTGCTGGTGCGGGTTTGCGTGATGCCGCTAGCCGTTTCCCGGGCTGCCACGTTCAGGGAACTCATGGCCAGCAGAACCTGTTGCACGGCGGCGGCTTGTTGTCTTGCATTCAGCGAAATCTGTTGCACATTCATGACGATGTTGCTGACAGAGTCCGTAACATTGTTGAACACGGCAGCGGTTTGTTGGGTGACGTCGGCTCCTTGCTGGGCGGTTTTGGTACTTTCGTCGGTTACCATAACCGTGGAGTTAATCGCCCCTTGAATATCGGCTACCAGGGTGTTAATTTTCTCAGCAGAGAGACGGCTTTGATCGGCAAGTTTGCGAATCTCGGCTGCAACGACTGCAAAACCTTTACCTTGGTCTCCGGCTCGCACCGCTTCAACGGCTGCATTGAGGGCCAGCATATTGGTCTGATTGGCCAGATCGCTAACTAATGCGGAGATGCTGCCAATTTGATTGGTTTGCTCGCTTAACCGCACAATCTGATCCGCAACATTGCCTACCTTTTCTGTCAATGCGGCCATGGTAGTCAGGGTTCGCTCAACCGCCTGATTACCTTCCTGTGTCAACCCCAGTACCCGTTGAGCGCTGGAAGCTGCCGTTTCAGCTTGCTGTGCAGATTGTTGTGAGGACGCCCCCAGCTCTTCCATAGTGCTGGTGGTTTCGTTAACGGAGATTGATTGCTGATTGGCTGTTCGTTCCTGCTGCTCAACAGTACAGGCAATCTCATTGGAGGAAGATGCGATCGCATTCGACACGTCGTTAATGGGTCGAATGACAGACCGGGCAATGAAGGCTAGCACGCCGGAACCGAGGGCGATCGCTATTAATGTGCCCCCCAGAGACACTGCATTGGCAAAGGCGGCAGCTTGGTTAGCAGTGGCTTCTCGCTGGTCTAGAAGTTCCTCTTCGACTTCCTTCATCTCGGCAACTTGTGCACGGATTTCATCCATGAGTTGCTTGCCTGTCTGAGCCCGAATCAACTCCAAAGCTTCGTCGCGCTTACCACTCTGCGTCAGTTCGATGGTGTTAGCTAGTTCTTCCATCTTTTGCTGAGCATGGTCGTACACAGCGTCCAAGCGACGTACCTGCTCTGGGTTGTCCTGAATTAAGTCCCGGAGCTCCTGAAAACTCTCCTCAAAATTCTCTTGGGCCCCGTTATAGGGTTCTAGAAAGTCAAGTTGCTGTGTTAGGATATACCCCCGTTGCCCTGTTTCTGCATTGAGCAATAGGGTTGTAATGTCTTCCAAATTTTGTTCAACGGTTTGGGTGTGGGATACCCATTCATTCGACTCCACCAGGCGATTCAAACTAAATTTTGAGGTTACGCCAATACCGAGCATGATGACGAAGATGCTGCCAAAACCAGCTTGAACCACACGCCCCAATTTCATTTGCTGATGTTTCATACCAATCCTTCTGCTCCCAGGGAGCGAACTAAATGATGCAATCAAACTTCTTCGTCAACATCTAAAACCCCAGAGGTCAAAATCTTGGATAGATTGATAACGCTCATTAAGGTGTTTTGGTAAGGGGCAACTCCCTGGAGATAGTCATTGTGGTTGCCCTGAGTAGCGATAGGAGCCGTATTGATTTGGCCGGGGTGGACATGCACAACATCGAAAATGTCTTCTACGGCAATGCCTGCCACAATGTCATCCATGCGCACGACGATCGCCTTCTGCCACGGATGCTGGTTTTTGGACGTCAGGTTAATAACGGGGCTAATATCTACCAGAGTCACGATTTCCCCACGCAAGTTAATGTTGCCCAACACATGGGGTGGGCAACAGGGGATGGGTGTGATGGCATGAATATCTGTAAATTCGTGAATCGTATCCAGTCCCAGCCCAAAGTACTCACCCTGCAACCCCATGACGGCCAATGCTGTAAGGCTTTGAGAGTCTTCCAACTGAAGCGCTTGAGCCAGCCCATTCCGTCGTTGCCGCAACACTTGCCGCTCATCTTTAGATAGCTCAGCCCAGGGGTCTGAAAGCAGTTCTGTTGTAGCTTCAGCTGCCTGCCATTGTTCCTCCAGGTTGGTACCCAGGATGGCCTGCATTGTGATGGCTGTAAAAGCGGTCGGGTTGAGGATGGTGACGATTTCTCCCGCTCGCTTTGCAATACCCAAAAATGCCGGGGGGCGATCGCTATCAACTTCCGTTGTAGCCCAAGGGGTAATGTAGCTGGGGGCGATCGCCTCCACCTCATGGGTATGCTCTACGACCAACCCTAAGGCCTGACGGTCGTTGCGGAGAACAATCACGCTATTGGTAAGGGTATAGGGGCGTGATCCCTGCCCTAAAAACAGCCCCAGATCAAGAATAGGTAGAATTTCTCCTCGTAAATCGATGACCCCAACAACACATCTAGGCAGATTAGGAAGCGGGGTCACTTCGGGGAGAAAAAATAGCTCCTGGACAGCGGTTGCCGCCAGGCCATAGCGGTTTTGGCCGGAATCAAAAATGAGGTAAGACGTATCAGCCATAGCACAGTTGCCAAAGATGGAGAGTCGTCACGTGGAGAAGGTTAGACAGTTATCTCAAAGCACGCAGAAACAATTTGCTTCAACAGTGTGGAGATTAATGGGTTTATCGTTTTATTAAATGTACATACAGCCTGCAACGGCAGCCTTCAATATCTGTGTTGTTCAACAATGAAATGAGTTCTCTTAACCCAAGCCTATTTTTCCCAAACCTTGCAATTTGGGTCAAAGTCGATATAAAAATACAAGGTAAATCGAGTTTTGTAAAAAGTCTGGAGCTCTTTTTAAGGGAAAACTTTAAATTTTAAATTAGGGCTGTGCTTAATAGATTTCTATATGGCTGAAGCTAGATAAATGCGGGGCTATAATCCTTGTAGGCGGGACTTTTGACGGAATCTAATCAATGGTTAAGTTTTGAAATATCGTCAATGTCTCTCTTTGCTGAAGATGGTATATCCCTTTCCAATTCAGGAAGGTATGGGGGAAGGGCATAGGGCTTTGCGCATGTGCCTTTCTTATACCCTACTAAATCGGAAAGTGATACATGCGGTATGTCTTAAATGTCAGATAAAGTGTAATTAATATTGGTGGAATCTACGCGCATAACTGTTGATAAAGGCTTTTATTTTTTTGCTGTTTCCGTAATTCTATCGATGCACAAGTATGGCTCGGCAGCATTGAAATAAAAAAGCTTGGATTTCCAAATTTTTCAAGAAAATGGAAATCTAACGTTTTTACACAGCACTGTGCTTACAGCGCTTTTCAAGCACTTAAAATCTGGTTTTTTTGTGAGAGCCGCGCGGAGCGCGGCTCTCACAAAAAAACTGGCTGATTACAGCGCAAAGCGCTGTAATCAGCTTGAATACCGCTATCTAGCCCTTGTTAAAGACCCAGCTTCATCTTCAAGTCGGTTTCTAAGTCCATATGATTGGTATGGAATGGGGTGCTTGTGGCCAGGTGGGGCGATCGCTGTACCAGGGTTAGCGCCGACTGCCATATACTCATGGCTTTCTTACGATTTCCTTCCCGCGCGTATAATGACCCCAGTTCTAAATAAGCGGAAATGAATTCCGGCGCGGCGTAAATGATACGTTTATAGAGAATTTTTGCTGCCTCGACATCTCCTTGCTCTTCACGGATTTGGGCCAGGAGGTAGCAGGGATCGACTGCCAGAGGATCACACTGCATGGCTTGTTGGCAGGCCGCGATCGCCAGCTCATGCTGCCCTGAATTGGCGTATACCTGTGCTAGCCAATGGTAAGCTGCTCCGTTTTGGGGTTCATTCCGCACGATTTGCTGAAGCTGCTGGATTGCTTGAGCATAGGCCTTTTCTAATAGCAAAGGCCGGATAACCTCAAGAGACGATAGCGATGTGGAAGCTGGTGCTGTAGGGGATGTGGAGGCCAATGGGACTGGGGGCAGAGGCATCGTCGGGGAAGAAGGACGTGGCTGACCCGAATATTCCATACAAAGTAACCCGCTCGTATGGGAGGGTTGAAGCGCTACTTCTCCAGGCCGTTGATAAATGACTGATTCTGTAAAACTACGAATCTGAAAGTTGCCCAAATTTATCCCTTGAAGTTCTGTATGCCCTGCTAACAGGTAGCCTCGGGGGGCTAAGGTCGTGTAAAACTTTTGGAGAACCTGGGCGATCGCTTCCGGCTGAAAATAAATGAAAACATTGCGGCAGATAATTAAATCTACCTGATCTAACAGACGGATAGGGTCGGGATACCTATCCTGTACGAGATTGCTGGATTGAAAGGTCACCATTGCGGCAATGTCAGGACGAATACGCCAGCTATCCCGATGGGCATGAAAATATCGCTGTTGAATAGACGGGTCTAGGGAGCGGAATGACCAGTTGCTGTAAATTCCTGACCGAGCCTGTTCCAGCATGGCCGGATTGATATCTGTTCCTAAAATTGTCAAATCCCAGCGAGCAAAATCAGGGATCAGTTCTCGTAATAGGATTGCCAGGGAGTACGCTTCTTCGCCACTGGAGCAGCCTGCGCTCCAGACCCGGAGGGAAGGCCGTGTGGTAATCGAAGCAGCAACTTGCTGGCGCTTCTGGGCTATGAGATCGGGCAGCACTTGATGGCGCAGTAGCGAAAACTGCCCCTTATCTCGAAAGAAATAGCTCTCAGTCGTTGTCAGGGATTCGATTAACCAACGCCATTCCTGCTGCTGGCGGGAAGAATCAGAAGCTGTTAATAGTGTGTAATAGGCGCTCAGGCTGGGGAGACCAAGGGTTTGCGATCGCGCATTGAGTTTGTGCGCGATCGTTGCCTCATCCTGGGGTCGCAATTGAAGACCCAGTGTTGTGGTGATCAACCGCATCATCTGCGTTTGCATTGCTGTATCCGTTCCATTTGGGGTGCTAGATGCACTATGCCGCCAGTAGTTAAAAAGGTTCACCGTTACACGCTCCCGTATCCTGCCGCATTGCTCTTTTCCCTTTTAACCGGCTGAATTGCCATCCAGAGTGATTTTGAAACAGTCACTTGCTACGGATTTAGCTCACCCCTATGCATCGAAAACTCAAGATGAGAATTGATATAAAACTAAAGTTCTATATCAATTCTCATCACAGAATTACCAGCCCATTTGAGCCGTGGGCTGACGATTTCATAGATGATTCAGACTCTCGAATGAGCTTTTTCAAGAGCGCCTTGTCATCGAGTTGAACGTTCCAAAAATTAGCCATCGATACATTGGCCCCTGTAAAATTTGCCCCATTCAAGTTGGCTCCGCTGAAGTTGACCATGCACAAGGTTGCGTCTCGAAAATCGGCTCCCTGTAAATCTGTCAGGCTCAGCGTCGCCTCCCGCAGATCTGCCCGGCTGAAATTGACTCCACGTAAATTTGATTTGTAGAGATTGGCTCCTACCAGATTGGCCATCTTCAGGTTGGCGCGCTCCAGGTTGTTATCTACAGCGCTGACCATACAAAGATTTGCCCGTTCCAGGTTTGAGTGAGCCAAATTGACCAGGTACAGGGTAGTACCGACCAGCTTGGCTCCCTCCAGAGTTGCTTCCCGCAAGTCAGATTTGTAAAAGATAGCCTCTCGTAAATCGGCCTTGTATAGCACCGCTTCCCGCAAATCAACTTCATAAAAGATGGCGTTTTTCAGTTGCGCCTCTACGAGGGTCGCCGTATAAAAATTGGATTTGTAAAGATCGGCTTCGTGCAGATCAGCCTGGTACAGATCTGCCATACAAAAATCAGCGCGATACAGAATGGAATGACTCAGATTCGCCTGGGAAAGCGATGCCTCCCTCAAACTAGACTGACATAAATCTGTTCCTGCCAAATTGACGCCCCGCAGATGGGCCCGACACCAATCCATATCCCTCAAGTCAGGTCGAACAAGCGGATTATCGCGCCGCCAAAAGTTCCACTCTGGTACACTGCGTTGAACGATTGCCAGTTGCTCCAAGTTTGCCATGATAGTGCCCCTATCCCCCCAGCCCCCTGATGAAACCTACAGCCATCTGTACGGCAACATACTGTATGAGGGGTGACAACCCTAGAGTGCCCCGGTGGGCTTGGAGCAAGACAATCACAGGGCTTTCGCAATATTTCTATAGCTATTGCCGGATAGATAGGACTCAGTCAGAAAAAGGGGTTAACTGTCTTTAAATCCGGGCAAATGCGCTTGATAAAAGAAACTGATCATGTTTGTTTGCGATTTAGGCGATCGCTCCTCCTACACAGCAGGCATAGAGGTAGGCAAACTGGCTCAACATGAAGCTGCCAGTCAGGTATCGTTTTACCTACCCTGTCCAATATCCATGGAATTCGGTGTAGGAACCTTTGCGAACCGGTTCTCAGTCCAAAATCCTGGCGGCGCACGTCAACGTTTGATGATCTATTAATTGACTAAGTTGTACTGTTCGATACAAAGCGAAAACCAATTTTATATTCAACTGGAAATATCCAGAACTGTGTTTCTTTCTGTCTTCGAGCCCGTTGCGTATTTTTGGGCAACTGCTGCCTTTTCTCTTCGCTGTCGTTTTTCTCGCACGGTCTCTGTGGTTGACCTCGCTGCTCCACTTCTTGACTCTACTCGTCTCCTCTTCGAACTCCAGCACGTCAATGAGATTGCCCGGACGATCTCGGGGTGCTTGGAACCGGAGGCGATCGCTCAGCATGTCACGGAAGCTCTTGTTCAGCAATTCGACTGTGTCTTCGCCCGTATTTGGTTGGTGGAGCCTGACCAGGCCGCCCTGCGCTTGGTTTCCTCGTCGGGTCTTTACACTCATATCAACGGCTCTTTTGCCCGAATAGCCATGGGGGCCTACAAGGTCGGCAAAATTGCCCAAAATCGCATTCCGTTTCTCAGCAACCACTTGGCCGACGAGTCCTGGGTAAAAGATCGGGAGTGGGCGATCGCTAATAATATCCAGGGGTTTGCGGGCTACCCTCTGTTGGCAGGCGATCGGGTTATTGGGGTGCTGGCTACCTTCAGCGATCGCCCTCTCGCCCCAGAGTTTTTAGAAGTGTTACAAGTGCTTTGCATGACCACCAGCATTGCTCTGGATGCAGCAGTACAGATACAGCAAATGCAGCCCAGGCCAACTCCTGCGCTTCCTATAAATGAGGTGTTGGCCCTGTCAGAGCATCTGGCCACGGTGCTCAGCTCTACCCGTCCGATGCTGGTGGGGACTGAGCAGCCCCTTCCGCCTGCGTCCACCTATATCTTCCTGAAAGTGGCGGAAGTGTTGAATCGGCTGCAATGTAACTACTGCCGCTTAATCTACAGCCCACAATCAGTTTCTTTGGAGGCGATCGCCCCCGTTCCCAAACACTTAGCGGAGGCTGGAACGGCATGGGTGCGATCGCACTTCGAGGATCTCCGGCTGGTGGTTACCTGTCTGGGAGGAACCTTGAAAACGCAATTGGGGAGCCCGCGGCCTGTGGTGCAAGTGTTACTAACATTGCCCTACCCTACATGTACTGTGGGGCCAGCGATCGCTATTCAATGCAGCGCTCCGGCCCTACAAGCGGCTCTCACCCATCTCGCTTACCTGGCTGGATTATCGGTTTGCGAATCCTCAGAACTCGATGTACTGCTGCTCACAGATGATTTTGGCGCGACTACCCCAGAGCGCCCTTTGATATGGCTCCGTTGCGGTTCTGCTGGCCCAGTGCCTCCCACAGCCCTGGCTATCATTGATCTCTCGATTCAGCCGAATCAATTACGGGCATTGGTGGAGCAAGTGCAGCATGGCAAGAGCGCCCCCTGTCACACGGCTGAAGATAATCAGCAGTTGTCGGAGCGGGAGCAGGAGATTATGCGGTTATTAGTGCAGGGAATGCGCGATCGCGATATCGCTCAGCATCTCTTTATTAGTGAAAGCACCGTTAAGTTTCACATCAACAATAGCCTCACCAAGTTGAATGCGAAGAATCGGTATCAGGCCGTGTATCAGGCTGCTATTCGCGGCTGGGTATGAGTTTATTTCCTGTCACTTTCAGTGGAGCTCGGAATCCGTCTCAGACGGCGGGCCGTTTCCGAGCTTAATTTCAAAATGAGAATGGCTGTTTGAGGGTTCATCTTGTCACCCAGATTCATCTTTCCACCTAGAATAAGGGGAACCACTTTAATAGAACTTTCGTTTTATGTCTGTACAAGCCATTGGAAATCCCCCTCCCGAAGCGGATCAGTTACGTGCTGAAATCGAGCAACAACTGCCTGCAATTATTGCCAGTTTTAGCCAGGTGTTGCGGGAGCAATTTGGGTTTGAAGGTATCCGCGTCGGTGGCTTCACCATCGTTCCTGAAGAGGCGGCTGCCAGCATTTCCTGCAATGAAGAAAACTGCTCCATTGATGGGTGATTGAGCTTCTGCTAGCGTACGCACAAATTGCCCTGTAGTTAAGTCCCATACTTTGATGGTTTGGTCTAAGCTGCCGCTAGTCAGAGTTTGACCATCGTCGCTGATAGAAGGTATGGCAAAAGGGAGACGTTCTATGGAATGTCTCTCCTATTTCGCGAGGCTTACTTCTATGGTGCAAAGGATTCTGGGTGATAGGACTGAATCCCCTTTATGTATTGCACTCGTTCAAAAGCGCTTTCGTTAGGGCAGTTAATTTGGTTCATACTGCCTTACATTTGCTTGACGGATTCGTATTCGTTTTCTTCCATCTAGTGTACCGTTTCCTGTTCTAACACTCGTAAATAGCTGATGCCATGGCGCATTAACACAGAGCAGGCATGGGTGACTTTTGCGCCAGCCATGAGCATTTTGATGCAATCCTGTCCGTGGCTGATGCCGCCTGTTGCTGCCAAATCAGGGATAGAGGATGGCGATCGCTGGTGTTCTAGACCTGTGGATCTGAGGCAAAATGTTCCTACACCTACCCAGAACTCGTGGGTGCGATCGCACTACGAAAAGTAGATAAGCCCAGGGCGAAGTGAGCCGTTTGTTTGCTATGCAAACAAACGGCTCACTTCGCCCTGGGCTTAAAAATCCCGGTGAGTACATCCTCACAACTTCCTCAACATCTTTTCTTAGAACTGGGGATGGAGATGTTCGTTGTCCATGAAGGCGCCCCGTTCGGGCATTTCTCAGTTGTTCCAAACTGTTCCACCCGTTCTGCAACGTGTCACCCACAAGGACTTACCTGTAATGACTACTGCTGTTACTAACCTGCAAGAGCTAGAGGCCCTGATTCAACGGGTCAAAGCCGCTCAAGCGCAATACGCAACGTTTACCCAGGAACAAGTGGATACCATCTTTCGGTATGCTGCTTTAGCTGCCAATGCCCATCGCATTCCCCTCGCCAAGCTCACCGTTCAAGAGACGGGGATGGGCATTGTTGAAGACAAAGTGATCAAAAATCACTTTGCTTCCGAAATGATTTACAACAAGTACAAACATGAGAAGACCTGCGGCGTGGTCGAATCCGATCCGGCCTACGGGATTCAACGTGTGGCGGAGCCTGTCGGGATTCTGGCGGGAATTGTGCCCACCACCAACCCCACCTCTACCGCCATTTTTAAGGCATTGATTAGTCTCAAGACCCGCAACGCGATTATCTTTTCTCCGCACCCTCGCGCCCGTCGCAGCACCATGGAAGCGGCGCGTGTGGTGCGAGATGCAGCTGTCGCGGCGGGTGCCCCTGCTGATATTATCGGCTGGATTGATGAGCCAACGGTGGAATTGTCGCAAGCGCTGATGAGTCACCCCGATGTGAAGCTGATTCTGGCGACGGGTGGCCCCGGTATAGTGCGGGCGGCTTACTCGTCAGGTCACCCCTCCCTGGGTGTGGGTGCAGGCAATACACCCGCCGTGATTGATCGTTCTGCACACATCAAAATGGCGGTGAACTCCATTTTGGTGAGTAAGACGTTTGATAACGGTATGATCTGCGCTAGTGAACAGTCGGTCATTATCGAAGATGCAGTTTATGATGCAGTCAAACATGAGTTTGCTGAACGTGCGGCATACTTTTTGAATGACGAAGAGAAGGATTTAATTCGCAAAGTCATCCTGAAAGATGGGCGGATTAATGCGGATATTGTGGGCCAATCTACCGAGAAAATCGCTCAACTCGCTGGCATCACCATCCCTACTGGAACCCGTGTCCTAATTGGCGAAGTCGAATCCGTTACCTGTGACGAACCCTTCGCCTACGAAAAGCTTTCACCCATTCTCGCCCTCTATCGCGCACCTGATTTTGATATAGCTGTCGATCTGGCTGAAAAACTCATTCAGTTTGGTGGGCAGGGTCACACGTCTGTTCTCTATACCGATCCACAGAATTTAGAGCACATTCGCACGTTCAAAGATACGCTGACGACGGGGCGTGTGTTAATTAATACACCGTCTTCGCAGGGGGCGATCGGCGACCTCTATAACTTTAAGCTTGATCCGTCATTAACGCTGGGTTGTGGCACCTGGGGCGGTAACTCCGTATCCGGTAACGTTGGCCCGCAACACTTGCTGAATATTAAGACGGTGACGGAGCGGCGAGAAAACATGCTGTGGTTCCGCGTTCCGCCGAAGGTGTATTTCAAGTATGGTTGCTTACCCATGGCATTGCGGGATTTGCAAGACCGTCAGCGGGCTTTTATTGTCACGGACAAGCCGCTGTATGATTTGGGCATGACTAATCGCGTAACCGATGTGTTGGAAGAAATCGGGATGCGGTATGACGTGTTCTACGATGTAGAACCTGATCCGTCTCTCAGCACAGTCAATCGTGGCTTGGAACGAATGCGTCAGTTTAATCCTGATGTGATTATTGCGATCGGGGGCGGTTCCCCAATGGATGCCGCTAAAGTGATGTGGCTGATGTACGAGCATCCTGAAACCAACTTTGATGGGTTGGCGATGCGGTTCATGGACATTCGCAAACGGGTGTACGAATTGCCGCCTCTCGGTGCGAAGGCTCAACTGGTGGCGATCCCCACGACTTCGGGGACGGGATCGGAAGTCACACCGTTTGCAGTAGTAACGGACGATCGCACGGGGATCAAGTATCCTCTAGCGGATTATGCGTTGACACCGAATATGGCGATCGTTGATCCCGAACTTGTCTTGAATCTACCCAAGACTTTGACCGCTTACAGTGGTCTGGATGCCTTGACCCATGCGATCGAAGCCTACGTTTCAGTGCTGGCCTCGGAGTATACCAACGGTCTTGCATTGGAAGCGATTCGGCTCCTGTTCAAATACCTGCCCAGTGCTTACGAGAGTGGCGCGACTGACATAAAAGCTCGTGAGAAGGTACATTATGCCTCCACGATCGCCGGGATGGCTTTTGCTAACGCATTCCTGGGTATTTGTCACTCGCTGGCGCACAAGCTGGGATCAACTTTCCACGTACCGCACGGTTTGGCAAACGCGCTGATGATTTCTCATGTCATTCGCTACAACGCCACAGATGCGCCCTTTAAGCAAGCCATCTTTCCTCAATATAAGTATCCGAATGCTAAATTCCGTTACGCACGGATTGCAGATTATCTGAATCTGGGCGGAATCACCGAAGATGAGAAGGTGGAAAATTTGGTGAATGCGATCGAAGCGTTAAAACGCCGCTTGAACATTCCCCGTACATTGGCAGAAGTGATTCCTGCTGATGCCCGCACCTTCTATGAGCAGGTGGAAGAAATGGCTGAGCAAGCCTTTGACGACCAGTGCACCGGGGCCAACCCCCGCTATCCGTTAATTAGTGATTTGAAGGAATTGTATGTGCTGAGCTATCTAGGCTGCCGTCCCGATGCCACACCTCGCTACACGGATGAGGCACACACTGATCCCTCGGAACTGCTAACAACCTGATCGAATGACCACGGGATGGGAGTGTAAACTTCCATCCCATCTTCTCTGCGCGAGCCCCATCGACGAAAAAGAAGGGATATCCTATGTCGAGTGCAATACTCCACAATCCTATGGCCCTGACAAGCGACCCCACCCACGATCTGCTGCGCGTTGAGTATCGTCCGCTAGATGCGATTTTTGCTCCGAAGGCGATCGCCGTCATTGGTGCCAGTGAACGCCCCAACAGCGTCGGTCGTACCCTCCTCTGGAATTTAGTCAGCACTTCGTTTGGTGGCACTGTTTACCCCGTGAACCCCAAGCGCAATAGCGTCTTGGGAATTCGCGCGTATCCCAACATCGCCGCCATCCCTGAACAGGTGGATTTGGCGGTGATCGCCACCCCAGCCCCTACCGTTCCTTCCGTGATTCAGGAATGTGGGGAAGCCGGTGTTAAGGGGACGATCATTATTTCCGCTGGTTTTAAGGAAACGGGAGCAGCAGGGATTGAGTTGGAACGGCAGGTGATGGAGCAAATCCGCCGTTACAAGATGCGGCTGATTGGCCCCAACTGCCTCGGCGTGATGAATCCGATCAGTGGGCTAAATGCGACGTTTGCCAGTAGTATGGCTCGGCCTGGTACCGTGGGATTTATCAGCCAGAGTGGCGCGTTGTGTACTGCCATTCTCGACTGGAGTTTCCGGGAGAATGTGGGGTTTAGTGCATTTGTCTCCATCGGTTCTATGCTGGATGTGAGTTGGGGCGACCTGATCCATTACTTGGGGAATGATCCCAACACGGAAAGCATTGTCATCTACATGGAATCCATTGGGGATGCGCGATCGTTCCTCTCGGCGGCGCGGGAAGTGGCGCTTACCAAGCCCATCATTGTATTGAAGGCGGGTCGTACCGAAGCCGCTGCGAAAGCTGCTGCATCTCACACAGGCGCATTAGCAGGTAGTGAAGCGGTCTTAGAAGCCGCATTCCGTCGCTGCGGCGTCCTCAGCGTTAACCGCATTTCTGACCTGTTCGATCTGGCGGAAGTTCTGGCGAAACAGCCGCGACCCAAAGGCCCGAAACTGACCATCATTACCAATGCCGGTGGGCCTGGTGTATTAGCAACGGATACCCTGATCGCGACAGGCGGCAAATTAGCAGAATTGCCCCAGGAAACTGTGGATGCAATGAGCGAGTTTCTGCCCACCCACTGGAGCCATGCGAATCCTATCGACATCCTTGGGGATGCCGAACCTGAACGTTATGCAAAAGCGTTGGAAGTGGCGGCAAAAGATCCCAACAGTGATGGTTTGTTAGTCATCCTGACACCCCAGGCGATGACCAACCCCACGGCAACTGCTGCTCAACTGAAGCAGTATGTTGAGGCCGCTCAAGCGAGGCCGTTTGCCTCTCGCAACGCCAAGCCCATCATTGCGAGTTGGATGGGCGGCGACGATGTCACTCCGGGGGAAAATTTGCTGAATGATGCAGGGATTCCCACCTACCGCTACCCCGATACAGCGGCGCGGGTGTTCAGTAATATGTGGCGTTATAGTGATGCCCTACGGGGATTGTATGAAACGCCAGTGTTGCCTTCCCGAGGGGACAAAGCACCCGATCGCACTCTAGTCGAATCCCTCATCCAAACAGCGCTCAAGGAAGGGCGTACACTTCTGACGGAAGCGGAATCCAAGCAGTTATTAACGGCCTATGATATTCCCACCGTTGAAACACACGTTGCTACCAGCGTTGACGAAGCTGTTCGTTATGCAGATGCGATTGGATATCCAATTGTCCTCAAATTGCATTCCAAAACTATTACTCACAAAACGGATGTGGGTGGTGTGAAGTTGAATTTAGAGAATGCAGAAGCGGTGCGGAATGCGTATGCGGCGATCGCCCAAGCCATTTCCAACCCTGATGATTTTCTGGGCGTAACCGTTCAACCGATGTTGAAATTAGAAGGTTACGAACTCATTCTCGGTAGTAGCTTAGATCCACAATTTGGCCCGGTGTTACTCTTTGGTTCGGGTGGTCAATTGGTGGAAGTGTATCAGGATCGGGCGATCGGTCTGCCGCCCCTGAACAGCACACTGGCTCGGCGTTTGATGGAACGCACCAAGATTTACAAAGCCCTGCAAGGAGTGCGCGGTCGTGCTGCCGTAGACCTGGCTGGATTGGAGCAACTGCTCACCCGCTTCAGCCAACTCATTGTGGAGCAGCCCTGGATTAAGGAACTGGACATTAACCCATTAGTGGCCTCTCCCGTTCAGGCGGGGACGAACACGGGTCTGGTGGCTCTGGATGCACGGGTTGTGCTGCATCCTCCGGAAACACCGCTTGAGAAACTACCCAAAACCGCGATCTGTCCCTATCCCAGCCAGTACATTACCGACTGGTTCTATGAGGACACCCCTGTTGTACTGCGCCCCATTCGCCCCGAAGACGAACCCCTGATGGTGCGCTTCCACGAAACCCTGTCGGAACAAAGCGTATATATGCGCTACTTCCACATGATGAAACTGAGCCAGCGCACAACGCACGAACGCCTTACCCGAATTTGTTATGTCGATTACGACCGGGAAATGGCCTTCGTGGCAGAGCGCCAAGATCCAGCCACAGGCGAGTCTGAAATAATGGCCGCCGGACGGTTGAGCAGACTGCACGGGACAAACTCAGCAGAGTTTTCCATGATGGTGAGCGATCGCTACCAATGCCACGGCCTTGGTACCGCTCTGCTCCGCCGTCTGGTGCAGGTCGGCGTCGATGAAAAGCTTGATACCATCACCGCAGACATCCTCTCGGATAACATTCCCATGCAGCGGGTCTGCGAAAAGTTAGGCTTCAGTATTCATCGCACTGCCGATCCATCCGTGGTCAGAGCCGACCTGGATTTGCACTCGGCTTCATAAACCTCTATCGCGGGAGCACTATATGAGCAAACAAAAGCGCATTGGCATTATGACCAGCGGGGGGGATTGCCCGGGCCTAAATGGCGTTATCCGGGCGGTCGTCCACCACGCTACCCTCCAGTATGGCTGGGAGGTAGTTGGCATACCCTATGCGACACAGGGCTTATTAGAACGCAAAACCATCCCCCTCACCCTTTACGAGACGGCTCTACGAGGCATGGACCCGTTGCTGACGATGGGTGGCACCATCCTGGGCACCATTAACCGGGGCAACACCCTGGCAGAGGCCCAGGAAATCATCGCCAGCTATCACGACCTGGCTCTGGATGCCCTGATTGCCATCGGAGGCGACGGGAGTCTTGGCATTCTGCGCCAACTGGCTCACCAGGGTAACTGGAATATGGTTGCTATCCCCAAAACCATTGATAACGATGTCGGTGTAACGGAACGCTCTATTGGTTTCGACACGGCTATCAATACGGTGATCGATGCCATTAGCCGCCTTACCTTCACAGCAGCTAGCCACGATCGCGTCATGGTGGTCGAAGTAATGGGCCGTGAAGCCGGACACCTGGCCCTGAATGCAGGGATTGCAGGGGGTGCGGATGTGATTCTGCTTCCCGAAATTCCCTACTCCATTCAGGAAGTGTGCAATCACCTGGATAATATGCGCGATCGCTGGGGCCGTAAGTTTGCGATCGTCGTCGTTGCCGAAGGCATCCAGGCGGTTCCCGGTGCTCCCATCTGTACGACCGAAGATGACAAACCCAGTTGTGGGATGGGTCAATACATCGCGGATCAAATCGCCCTCCTCCGCTCCGTCCCGGTGGAAACCCGCGTCACCGTCCTGGGTCATGTCCAGCGAGGCGGTATGCCTTCAGCCCTCGATCGCCTGGTCGCCGCTGCCTTTGGGACTACAGCGGTAGACCTCGTTGCTCAGGGTCGCTTTGACCACATGGTGACCTGGCAAGGTGCCCAGGTGAAGGTGCATCCCCTGGAATACGTCCTCTCCCAAAGCCCTCGCCTGGTAGACCCCACTGGCTTCCTGGTGCAAACCGCCCGTGGTCTAGGGATTTATGTGGGTAATCCGGCGTTGGGGACGACGCATCCAGAGATTGTGGGTGAGGGGGCGATCGCCCCAGCCCTGGCAACATAAACCATACAAACGAAGCTGGAACTGTCTCTTCCAGCTTTAATATTCTCTTTCCGTATAAACTAAAAATATTAAGAACACTTAGCGTGTTATAGGTAATGATTCCCCGGCTTTTTGCCTTGCTTCACCATATAAGATTCGCAAATACTTAAGCTTTTCAGAAATTCATTTGGCTCCAAATAATCTTTAGAGAAATTCTTGTGGGTCAACTAATTAGAAGTGTTATAAAGAAAACAAGTTAGGATCAGTTTTCCTTCTATCAGGCTGGTAGAAGTGTAGCTTTTATCAGACTAGCATCTCTAAAGATTTGCTCCAAACTACTGTATCGAGTTTTGGTGAAGATATGACAGATGAGCAAAAAGCCATTCTTGAATCCATCCGAGCAAGGATTGAACTCGCGAAAGCGCAAGGTGATGGAACAAAAACGGCTGAAATGAATATGCAATTTTTAATTCATGCCCCAATACTTCAATCTCTCGATTTTGCTGAGGTTATGAAGGAATTAGGTTTGAGCGATTCATTCAAAACCGAATTGAGTAAAATGGTAAACCTATACAAGCAACTTAAGCTTAATGGAATAAGTCTAACAAAAACTTTCTAGAGGCAGCAGCGATTCAAGAGACAAGTATTCTTGGGAAGTTAGGGCTTACAATGAATGAGTTTGAAGCAAAACTGCATCGCACTTGGGTTCAGCTTCTCGTTGATAATGATTACAAAGAGATTGCAGCAATTGCCATAGAAACCGAAGTATCTTTTGTATATAGTGGCTATAACCCTGAAGCTATTGCATTTGATGTTTCAACTTCTGCTTATGTCTATATAAAAAATGACGAGCGGATAAAAAAGGTTATGGAACGTGCAATGCAAACTGTTAGTCAAGGATATATTTATGATAACAACGATGTTCTAGTAGAAGATTTGCCTTTCGTCTACCGAGTTCGTCTCTTAGAAATAGAGAATGACTGGAAAAACATTGTTAAAAATTTAATTGTCAATGCACAAAGCTCTAATCAGGCTTTGATAAGCGAGAAAGTAGCTTTAAAGAAGGAAAGGCAAATTTATATTTACAATGAAATGAAGTTTGCTTCTCATTCTGAGGTTAGAATCGCTCAGGAATTAGAGGTACGAAGAGTTTTATTCTTTCCTCTTCCTTTAGGAGTTCGTGCGGATACAGGGAATTTCTACAATGATCATCGCGAGGTAGATTTTCTCATTTGCCAGGATTGTGTCTGGGGTATTTTAGAAGTTTCGTATCATCCAGGTAGATATGAGAAGGATTCTGAGAAGGATATATGGTTTAAGAAATCAGGTATTCTATGTATTCAGCACTACTCTGCTGAACGATGTTATAGTTCACCAAGAGAAGTAGTTGATGAGTTCCTAGTAGTTTTGGCAAAGCATAAAAGATAAATTCACGAACTTTTAGGGTGAAAGAATCGCCTTCACCAAAATTTTGGATTGAGCGCTCGCTTGTAAGACCAAGAGAAGGCGATCGCTGCTAAGGAGAACCGGGGCTATGAGGGCGATCGCTTTTACTGAGGAAGAGGGGGCGATCGCTTGGGTTAAAAGAAGGGGGCGATCGCTTGAGTGAGCAAGAGGAGGGGATCGCCCCAAGAAAGCCTTATGTTTTTTAGGTTATCCTCAAAGAGTAACTGTCGGTAACGTCGTTATGAGTGTTGTTATCTCAGACGAGATTTTGCAAGCATCCCAGCTCACACCCAGCGAGTTTCGCCAGGAAATTGCGCTGCACCTATTCCAAACAGGCCGCTTGACCGTAGGCTATGCCAGTAAGCTAGCCGACATGCCATTGAACGCCTTTCGCCAACTCCTGAAGCAGCGCAACATCCCCCTTTACTCCTACGATGTTGAAGACTTTGAACTGGACTTGAAAAACCTGCGGGAGTTAGGACGGTTGTGATCGTCATTAGCGACACATCAGCGATTACAAATCTGGCAGCCATTCAATATCTGCAACTCCTGCCCGAGCTTTATCAACAAGTCATCATCCCAGAAGCGGTATACCGAGAACTTACAGATCTTGATCCGCCTGTTCCGGGAACCCTTGAAGTTCAAACTGCTTCCTGGTTGGGAATTAGACAAGTTACGCATCGAGAGGTTGTTGAACGCCTCCAGAATGAAGTGAGGTTAGATCCTGGAGAATCTGAGGCGATCGCCCTCTCTCTTGAACTCAACGCAGACTTACTCTTGATCGATGAGCGTCGCGGAAGAGCAGAAGCAAACCGCCTCGGAGTCAAAATTACTGGGCTGTTAGGTATCCTGGTCGAAGCCAAGCAAAAGAATGTTATCCCTGCGGTTAAACCCTTAATGGATGCATTAATAGCAACTTCCGATTTCAGAGTATCCAAAGCTTTATACAATCAAATCCTGAACATAGTAGATGAAATCGAATAAGCCTTTGCAAGAGAGCAATGTCAATTCTCTTATAGAGAGGTTTCTCCAAAGCTTATGCTGAGGGAAAGGGGGCGCTCGCTTGCGTGACCAAGAGGAGGCGATCGCTGCCGAGGGAAGCCAGGGATATGAGGGAGATCGCTGCAAATCCCTGGCTAGTCAAATTTGGGAAGATTGGGAGTCGCTAACGTTCCTGGTACAGCGGATTCCCCGAAGCCGCTTGCTGTGCAGGAGAGACCCTGAAAACTGCTGTTAGCTAGCTTTGTTTCTTGGTTGCGACTGCACAGCAAACTTGTTGGTCAGTTGTGGGTGTTAGACTTTACTCAGAAATATGAGGAGAGCGATCGCTGTGGCTTCTATCACCATTGATCTTTCAGATAGCCAATTCCAACAGCTACAAGATTTAGCAAAGGTACACGGCATTGCAATTGAGGTGCTCTTGAAAGCAAGCCTGGAGGATTGGCTCAATCTGCAGAAAGGTGGTTTTGTTAGTGCAGCTGATTATGTGCTGAACAAGAATGCTGAACTGTATCGACGTTTGGCATGATCCGCTATTTGACGCTCATTGAGGTATTAGAACTGCATCGCAGAATTCTTGAGCAATCCGGTGGAGCATTAGGTATCCGAGATATTGGGTTGCTAGAGGCAGCAATCGCTCAGCCCCGAATGACGTTTGGTGGAGAAAATTTGTACCCAGGATTGCTTGAGAAGGCAGTCGCATTAGGATTTTCTATCATCATGAATCATTCATTTGTGGATGGTAACAAACGTACAGGTCATGCTGCGACAGAAACTTTTCTTGTCTTGAATGGAATGGAAATTAACGCCTCTGTGGATGAACAAGAACATCTGGTGTTGGCGATTACATCGGGTGAACTAAGACGCGAGGCATTTTTAGAATGGTTGCAACAGAACACAACCGCTCGCTAACAAGTCATTAAAGTGGTCAACCATCCCCTTCAAATTCGTTCAGAGTGCTTATGAGACTAGCTTCACCTGTGTCTGAGTTAGGTTCTTCGTGTATATAATTCAGGACGTGTGAACTGCCAGCATTGGAAGTTTGTGTAGAAAATTCGGTATTGGGAATGAGGCATTTGGCAGTTGTTGGTAAGGGGGCGATCGCCCAAATCTATACAACCTAAGCAATACAAACGAAGCTTGAGCTGTCCCTTCCAGCTTCATCATCACTCCACCTAGCTCTAGACGCTGATGCATACCTACACGCTGCCGGGCACTGATTTGAGGGTTTCGCGAATTGCCTATGGCTGCATGAATATTGGTGGCACCTGGGATGATGCACCGCTTTCTACAGATGTGCAGGAAACCGCATCTCGGGCCATTCAGGTAGCCTTAGAAACAGGCATTACCCTGTTTGACCATGCCGATATTTACACACGCGGCAAATCAGAGCAGGTGTTTGGTAATGTGCTTAAAGCCTCGCCAGGTTTGCGTGAGCAAATGGTGCTTCAGTCAAAGTGCGGTATTCGTTTTGCGGGAGAGCCTCAACCTGGCGACCCGCAGCGCTATGACTTCAGCTATGAGCACATCATTGCATCAGTGGAGGGCAGTTTGCGAAGACTGCAAACCGACTACCTCGACATTCTGCTGCTGCATCGCCCTGACCCACTGGCAGAACCCGAAGAGGTAGCGCGAGCCTTTGATGCATTGCATTCAGTGGGCAAGGTGCGCTATTTCGGTGTCAGCAATCATACCGCAAGGCAGATTGAGCTATTGCAAAAGAGCTTGAGGCAAGGACTACTGATCAATCAGGTAGAGCTGAGCCTGCTGCACCCGTATTTGATTGATGAGGGCATTGTTGCTAACATACCTGGCGTTAGCTCAGCCCTGGCAACAGGAACGCTGGACTACTGCCGTAACCACAAAATCCTGATACAGGCATGGGCTCCACTGGCCGGTGGCAAGCTTTTTAAGCCTAATGTAGAAGCAGATACGGCATTGGGCAAGACGGCTCAGCTAGTGAGTCAGTTGGCTGAGGAAAAGCAGACAACTTCTGAGGCCATTGTTCTTGCTTGGCTGTTGCGCCACCCTGCGGGCATTCAACCCATTGTGGGGTCAACGAAACCAGAACGGATTGCAGCGTGCGCTTTAGCAGATGAAGTCGCCCTGACACGGGAAGAGTGGTACGCAATGTTTACAGCAGCTAGGGGTGAACGGGTTCCCTAAACAAGTGAGAAGTTAGGAGTTTCGAGACTCCACCGAACTCAACACCACGGCCTTACTATTTGGCATCAGCGCAGGCAGCGGTTCACTTGAGTTTGAGGGGTTTGCGATCGCTCCCCTCAAACTCATCCTCATCTTCGGAACTGGTTTGCAAAGCCCCGGAAAGGGTTGGAGCTGCATACACAGCATTACCCCTTTCCGGGGCTTTGCAAACGGATTCTCAGAGATCATCGCCTTCCACGTTGTACTCAGGCTGTTTATCGATGCTCACTAACCCCGACCTGTTGGCACATTTCCAAGAGAGGACAGGTGGAACAATGGGGCATTTCGCCAGTACAGATATGCTTTCCAAACGGAACCAGGAGAGCGTTAATTTCGATCCAGTACTCCTTCGGTAATTTGGCCTCCAGGGCTGCCATCGTTTTCTCTGGAGTGCGAGTCTGCACATAGCCCCAACGATTCGTTACCCGGTGAACATGCACATCTACACTGATGCATGGGTAATCACAGGCAATACCTAGAGATAAATTCGCACATTTGGGGCCCACTCCTTTAAACGAAGTGAGTGTTTCGAGATCACACGGAAGTTCTCCCGCAAACTCGTGCAGGATGCGATCGCTAATCTCCCAAATCTGTTTGGCTTTGGCGTCGGCAAAGGTTGATGCTTGAATCAACTGTTCGATTTCGGCTACCGATAGCTGCCTCATCGTTTCTGGGGTATTCGCACGCTGAAACAGCTTTTTGGCAACGGGTAGCGAGGTTTCATCACGGGTGCGAATGGATAGGATGCAGGCAATGAGCTGTTCAAAGAGCGATCGATGACCCTCTTCTGCCAAAGCAAACATGGCTGCTTTAGGAAACGGATGTACCGCTTCCCGTAATTTGCTAATTGCCAGATCAATATCAAACGATTGTTTTGACATGAGAGAACTGCTCAAATGCCTCCTGATCGTAGCAACTCTTCCCGCCTATCTTAATCATCACAAATGTATACTAGGGCTTGCTTTAAAGCTTGCTGAAAGGGTTATTTTTTCGCGTGCTTTGTACGCGAAAAAATAACCCTTAAAACAGAGCTTCGTACTTCATCGGGTTGGAAAATGCTGTATCTCTCTTTAGAGTATCTCATTAGTTATTAAGATTCGTTACAGTTGCAGAGTAGGTCAGGATGATAAGCACATGAGTTCTGAGCGGGTTTCAACATCGCAATCCCACATGAATTACTGTTGTGTTGATCTGGGGGATTGCAGTATTTTTTACACGCAAACTGGGTCAGAGTCAGACTCAACGCCTATTCTCTTTCTACATGGTTGGGGAATTTCTGCTGAGCCTTACCATAAAATCCTGAAACTCCTGGCACAGCAGCATCGTGTGCTGGCTCCTGACCTACCCAGTTTTGCCCGCTCGTCCTACTCCAAACTGATTCCAGACTACGACAGCTATGCTAAATTTCTGCTTTCGTCTCTGGACACACTCAATCTCCAACACGTGCATTTAATTGGGCACTCATTTGGTGGAGGCATTGCAATTGCTTTGTCTGCTCTTGCTCCACATCGAGTAAGAAGTCTGATTTTAGTGGATAGTACAGGCCTTCCCTGTGTATCTATTCCAGAACTCTTACCTCGTCGGGCTCTTGAAATGACTGCTCAGCTTCTACTTCCAGGGCTGAGATTAAAATTGGTTGATATTCCTCAGATCTTTTCTTCTAATCTTTTGTTCAATACAGGAAACGTTATTCAAGCATTACTACTTGCATTACAGGTAGATCTAAAACATTTGTTACCTGAAATTCAGGCTTCTTGTCTGTTGTTATGGTCAGAAAAAGACTTGACGACACCACTAACGGCTGCTCGGGAAATGGCTGCAATAATTCCAAATTCTAGCCTAACGATTGTAGAAGAAGGTTTCCACGAATGGGCGCTCTGGTACCCCGAAAAATTTACGTCAACGATGCTTGATTTTATTCGCCAGGTTGAGCGTGCCGATGCGATCGCAAACCATTCCTGAACATCAGTCTAAAATACCTTCTGATCATTGATTGGAAAGCCAGGTAACAGGATATGGGGCAATGCCAATCTTCCCCTCCAGAATGTCGCCCTCTTGGACTAATTGTCTATACTCAGCGATCGCCTTCGCATGGGCAACATTGACAATATGAGAGACTTCAACGGCTCTCCGTTCATCCTTGACTTCGAGTGGATGAATGCCATCTCGATAGCCGCGCATGATGAAATGAATCACTTCATTGAAGGTGATCCAATATTTGACGCGATCGCCAAACTGTTCAAAACAAGTTCTGGCATAACCAGCAAACGCATCAGCAACGTCTCGGCAGCGATGTCTCCATTGATGCCCTGATAAGTTGGGCCCGGTAGATGGGAATAGACGTCCCAGATAGATAGCCCTTTCCCATCCTGTTGATAAGCCCCCTCAACTTGATAGGAGGCGGTAGCGGCTCCCCAGAGAAAATCACTTGGAAGGTCCATAGTTAACGTCAGTTCGGGATAAGCCGAACCGCCCATTATTGCGTGCGCGACGCGCACACAATAATGGGCTTTTTCGAGTGCCGCGCGAAGCGCGGCACTCGAAAAAGCCCTTAACCCGAACTGACGTATAGTTAAGGCAACATGAAGATGTCATGCTGCACCAAATAACTGCATTGTAGATAGAATTCTGTTATCCTTCAGGGCGTTTAAGGATGATATGGGATTCCCCAATCCAGTAAGCGCAATTCGATCCTTTAACTTATTCCTGTAGAGAGAGGAAAGTTTGTGGGATGCCCACTAAAACACAATCAGCTTGTCGGTTCATGTGAAGCATTTGAATTTTGCCACTTTGCAGATGTGGAATGCGGGAGCATTAAGATTGCAAACAAGAACTGGTCTGAAAAGGTTGATTTTTTGTGCTCCAAGGTCACAAAAAATCAACCTTTTCAATAACTTCTCAACTGACTCCTCAACCAGGAGGGAAAATAGGATGTGAGTATGGGTGCAAATCTCCTCAGCAGGGTGAATGTGTAGATGGTTAGTGATAACAGCTCAATACACGATGACATTCGGTTTATCCCATTGTCCCTCGCGCATCACAGTTCCCGTGAGGTTGCCGCGTTAATTTATGAGTCAGCCCCAGAGCTATTTACTGTAGTGTATGGGCCGTGGGCAATTTCATGTTTGACGAAGTTTGTAGAGCGATCGCACAATCGATTCGGCCATCAATATATCCGTGTTGCCGAAAAAGCTCAGCGGGTTGTGGGCATTGTAACCCTGCTGCCTGTGCTTCATCCAGACGATGATACAGACGGTCCTGCCGTCCTCAGCCGGGGGCAGCGGCTCTGGTTAAAACTATTAGATCGGCTCATTTTGCGGCATGTTTTGCATCGGGATTACCCGCCGGGAAGCTTTTATGTCGGCAACCTTGCTGTTGCTGCCGAGTATCGTAATCAAGGAATTGGTCGTCAGTTACTCTCGCAATGCATCAACGATGCTGTAGTGGCTTCACGTCCTATTTATATCAGTGTTGATATTCATAATCCCAGGGCTCAGAAGCTTTATGAATCTTTGGGATTTCAAGTGATAGCAACCAACACAATAACAATTTTGGGAACGGCTGTTGGCTCGCGCACCTTATTTCTTGAGCATCCCAGCAAAGATATGGAAGGGACACGAAATGCCTCTTCCACATCCCCTCCACAGTTTGAAACATAACCCCCTGTAACCCGATAAGAAGTGGCACCATAGAACAGTAAGGACGTTGCTTCTTGTCCTTGTGTGCTAGAGAACGGCTTTATTATTCCTTGGGTAGCGCTATGGAACCGACGCATTCAGACGTACAGCCGGAGCTTGAGCGGGAGCCGTTGCCCCATCTCGGTCATTCCATTGGGGGCGGGCTGCCTGTGATTGAGCAATGGGTCAGCCACACGCTTACCCCAGAAGGGCCACACCTCTGGAAGACGTTGTTTCATAAGAGCGCCTGTCTGTCTTGTGCCTGGGGAACGGGAGGGCAAAAAGGTGGCTTTAGCAACGAACTGGGGGAAACGCTGCAACGGTGCGCGAAAAGTGTAGAGGCGATCGCCGCCGAACTCCAACCGGGCATTAAATCCCACTTTTTCGACCATCGCAGTATTGGAGAATTACAACAACTCACCTCTCTAGAAGCCGATCGGCTGGGACGGCTGAGTTTCCCGGTTATTCTACGGACAGGGCAGTCTTACTACGAACGGATTTCCTGGGCTGAAGTTTATGACCGGGTAGAAACGGCTTTTCGTCGGCCTGCAGAACGGGTTGCATCTTATAGCTCCGGGCGATCGTCCAATGAAGCAGCATTTTTGTTGCAACTGATGATTCGTGCGATGGGATCGAACAATCTCGCTGATTGTTCAGACCTCTGTCATCGTGCATCTTCTGTGGCATTAAAAACGGTGTTTGGTACCGGGACATCTCTCGTGAGTTTGGAGAGTTTACACCAGGCAGATTGTGTTGTTTTAATTGGCTCAAATGCGCCTGCGAATCATCCGCGTTTGATGAATGATTTGATTAAATTGCGCGATCGCGGTGGTACTGTCATCGTGATCAATCCTGTTCAAGAAATTGGGTTAATCAAATTCGGTTCTCCGGCGTTTCCATTGAAATCGCTGCTGCCTGGTTCTGATATTTCGTCTTTATTCCTTCAGCCTCATCCGGGTAGCGACTTAGCTATTTTTGTTGGTATTCAAAAATTCTTACTTGAGCGAGGTCTGGTTCAGATCGATTTTCTCAAGGCTTATACGGAAAACTGGGAAGCGGTGATTCGACAGGCCAATGCTACATCCTGGGAAGACATTGTAGAAACCTGCGGCGTATCTCAGGAAGAGATTGAGCTTGCGGCAGCTCTGATAAGTCGATCGCAGCGCATTGTCTTTGCCTGGGCTATGGGTGTAACTCAGCAGCTCAACGGTGTCGAAACCATTTTCAGCATTGCCAATACCGCATTGATGACCGGTAATGTCGGTAAAGTGGGTGCCGGGTTGATGCCCATTCGGGGGCACTCCAATGTGCAGGGATTTGGCTCGATGGGGGTGTCGAATGTGTTGGGTCAGGAATTGCAGAAGTCGTTGGAAAAGCTTTTGGGGCGATCGCTCAACCGGGTGCCGGGGTATGATGCGCGATCGCTCATTGATGCCGCTGATGCCGGTAAGGTGGACACCTTGCTGTGTTTAGGAGGCAATCTCTATGCGGCTAATCCTGACTTAACCCAGGCTAAACGTGCCCTGGGTAATATTGATACGGTTATTTACCTCTCAACCAAGCCGAATCTCGGCCATTTCCACGGCTTGGGACGGCAGGAAACACTGATTCTTCCGGTTCTGAACCGCTTCGAGAATCCCCATAAGACGACGACAGAGTCGGGTAATAATTTTGTGCGGCTGAACGACGAAGGCAAAACCCACCTGACGGAAGGTGATTTGGTTTCTGAAGTGGAATTCATAACAGAACTGGCCCATCGCATTCACGGCGACACACCTGTTAATTGGCGTCGGTTGCAAGACACCCGCTACGTTCGTCAGTTGATTGCCCAGACGATTCCTGGTTACGAAAAAATCGGGCAAATCGACGAAACGGAAGCGGAATTTACCATATCCGGGCGCATCTTCACGACACCCCGATTCAACACCCCGTCCGGCAAAGCGCAGATGCAGAAAACACCGCTCCCACAGCTCACCCTACCGACTCCAGCAGATTTTGGTGCCTCCAAGGGGATTGTCGTAGCTCTCATGACGGGGCGTAGCTATACTCAGCACAATACGGTCGTTTATCGTACTGCTGACAAATACCGTGGGATGCCTCACCGTCACTGCATTTTGATGAACCCGGAGGATGTGCGCGAAGGTGGCTTTGTGGATCACCAGCTGGTTACGGTACAGGGCGATGCAGGCAAGCTGGAGCAGATTGAGATTATTTGTGGGGCGGTGCGCCGGGGTGCGGCATTGATGTTTTACCCCGAGGCGAATGTGTTGATGACAGCGCAGGTGGATGAGCGATCGCGTACTCCCGCCTACAAACGAGTGCCTGTTCTGGTCTATTAACCTTGAAAAAATCTGGGTTCTGAAGGTTTTGTCCTGTACTACAGCGCTTTGCGCTTGAATCAGCCACGGTTGTTTTTGTGAGAGCCGCGCTCCATGCGGCTCTCACAAAAACAACCAAGTTTTAAGCGTTTGAAAAGCGCTGTAAGGTTAAAAAGATATTAGTTGCCGTGCGTTCTCTTTTACAAAAATACAAATTACTCTGATTTAACTGAGAACATTAAGTATCCGAATAAAGATCAATGGAAGTATATCTTTGAAAGGTTACTTTTTATTAAAAACTTATAGTGTAATAAATGCTTTGTTAAGGCTGAAAATGCTTGATTGGTAAGCCTTTTATTTTGAGCTGTAAAAATACCTATTTCTTTGGTCGTACGCTATTCGGAGGAGAGTGAAAAAAACGCCTCGTATAGGATTAGAAAATGGAGAGCAAATAAAACGCTGATTGAAGACCCGAGCTTCATGGGTTTCTTGACGAATTGCCATTGGTTTTATGTTCCTCATGGGTGTTTACTGTGAATAACCCTAGTTTTTCAAAGTGTTTTTGGTTCCTAACCATTGACGCGTTTTGCTTTTAATATGTTGGGCTAAATCCGTTTAAGCAAACACAACACTGTAGGAACATCTCAGCTTTGTATTTTGGATGAACAAGCTTTGCTCGCTACCGCAGCAATCAATAGCAAAGCACCTTGACGTCAAAACAGAGCTAGCGCAAAAAAGTTAAGGAAACCGAGAGTTACTTCAGTTGGTTAGGTTAGAGCCTGGTTAAGCCGAGCTCCAGCTTTGCGATGTCGAGATGGTTTGTTTCCTGCTCCTCCGCTTGATCCGAACTGTAGGAAAGGAGATACGTTGTGAGAAAGTTAGCGATCGCACTTGGCCTATTTGGGCTTATCGGTGGGACTCTGGGATCCTGCACGATGGAGAATTCAGGTCAGGCTAACAATCCCCAGGCTGGAACGACAGCTGGTGGAAATGGTGAGGCAAAAGAGCTGAAGGCTGTGGGCGTTACTGTTGGGGATTTAGGCAACCCCTTCTTCGTTCAAGTTGGGGAAGGGGCTAAAGCTGCTGCCCAGCGCTTGGGTGGGGGTGCCATTAAAGCAACCGTTGTGTCGAGTGGCTACGACCTGAACCAACAAATTAACCAGATGGAAAACTTTATTTCCTCTGGGGTCAACCTGATTCTGCTCAATGCTGCAGATTCTAAAGGTATTGCTCCGGCAGTACGAGCGGCTAAAGAGGCTGGGGTAACTGTTGTAGCGGTTGACGTCGATGCTGAAGGTGGTGTGGATGCCACGGTGACATCGAACAACATACAGGCGGGAGAATTGGCGTGCCAGTTCATTGTTGAACGGCTCAACGGTCAGGGCAATGTGGTAATTATTAACGGCCCTCCAGTGTCTGCCGTCATTGACCGGGTGAATGGTTGCGAAAGTGTGTTTGAGAAGAATCCAGGCATCAATGTTCTTTCGCGTGACCAGAATGCTGAGGGTAGCCGCGAGGGTGGCCTGCGGGTGATGGGAGATTTGCTCACCTCCTTCCCAGACATTGATGCGGTGTTTTCGATCAATGACCCCACTGCGATTGGAGCCGAGCTGGCGGCGAAACAAGCAGGACGCAGTAATTTCTTCATTGTCGGTGTAGACGGCGCACCAGAAGCGGTGGAAGTGCTGAGGCGTCCTGATAGTTTGTTCATTGCCACGGCAGCCCAAGATCCCTTCAAGATGGCTGAAACTGCTGTTGATGTGGGCAATAACATTTTGCAGGGCAATCCACCCGCTGAAGACCGAGTGCTAGTTCCGGTTCAACTGATTACTCAGGAGAACGTGAACGAGTACAAGGGCTGGACCAGTGACAGTGGTAAGTAGGGTTTTAATTCCAGTTTGAGACGCTGATATTGGGTGCGCAGGACGCATCCAATATCAATTCCTTCTAATGAGCTATCTAAAACACTATGACCGATGCAACTCACCTCGGCTCCACGGCTCCTGTGTTGGAGATGCGGGGTATTAGTAAACAGTTTTTTGGTTTCTCCGCCCTCCGCAATGTCAATCTGACTGTGTATCCTGGCGAGGTCCATGCCTTGATGGGGGAAAACGGTGCGGGCAAGAGTACCTTGATGAAGATTTTGGCCGGGGCCTATAGTGCAGATTCCGGTGAAATTCTCATTAACGGGCAACCCACCAAGATTACGCACCCAAGCGAGGCACGGGCAGCGGGCATCACCCTGATTTATCAGGAGTTGAATGTCGCCCCTAACCTGACCGTTGCCGAAAACATTTTCATGGGGCAGGAAAGAACTCGGGCAGGGTTGTTTTTGCAGCGGGATCAAATGTATCAGGAGGCAGAGGCGATTCTAGAGAGTTTGGGAGCCAGTTTCTCCCCTAAAACGACCGTCTCGACCCTTTCCATTGCCGAGCAGCAGCAAATTGAGATTGCACGAGCCCTTAAAGATAAGAGCCGCATTTTGGTCATGGATGAGCCGACAGCCGCTCTGTCTGATCGGGAGACAGAGCGGCTGTTTGGTCTGATCCGGCGGCTGCGGGATGATGGCATCGCAATCATCTACATCAGCCACCGCATGGAGGAAGTGTACGCCCTTGCCGATCGCGTCAGTGTGTTGCGAGATGGCGAATATGTAGGCAGCCTGGAGCATCAAACTATTTCCGCCGATCGCCTGGTACAAATGATGGTAGGTCGCCCACTTCAAGACTTTTATGAGCATGAATCCCATGCATCAATGGCTGCCGATGAGGCACCGCTCTTGCAAGTCGTTGATCTGACCGATGGTCGGGAAATTGGGCCAGCCAGCTTCAATCTCTATGCCGGAGAAATCCTCGGGTTGGCTGGATTGGTAGGGGCGGGCCGTACAGAACTGGCGCGCCTCATCTTTGGAGCAGACCCGAGATCGGGGGGCGAGGTTTACTTGCAAGGGCGCAGGCTGCATATTGACAGCCCGGTCGATGCTTTACGCGTTGGGATTGCTTACGTTCCAGAGGATCGCAAAGACCAGGGGTTGTTCCTGGAAATGAGTTCGCACAACAACATCACTATGAACGTGTTGGGGCAGCGAGCGAAAGCTGGAGTAATGAACCTGGGGTTCCTCAAAAACATTGCTGCCGATGCCATTGAGCAGTTGGGCATTCGTCTTGCCAGCCCCAATACGCGGGCGGTGGATTTATCCGGTGGCAACCAACAAAAGTTACTGCTGGCTCGTTGGCTGGCGATTAAACCCAAAGTGTTGCTGCTAGATGAACCGACCCGAGGTGTAGACATCGGCGCGAAAAGTGAAATTTATCGCATCATCAGCGACTTAGCGGCTCAGGGAGTCGGGATCTTAATGATTTCGAGTGAACTGCCGGAGGTGATTGGTATGAGCGATCGCGTTCTAGTCATGCGCGAGGGCCGCCTGGTCGGCGAAGTGGGCGGCACTACGGGTGAAGCGATTACCCAGGAAAACATTATGGTTTACGCCACGGGCGCAAGGGAGATGAACTTAGCATGAGCCAACTACAGACCCATACCACGCGGAAGCAGGGGGGCGATCGCCGCAAAGCGGATCGGCGGGAGTCCTTACGAACCTTCTTTCAAGTAGCAGGTATCCTTCCCATCCTGCTGATTATCTGCATTCTATTCACGGTTCTCACGCCCAACTTTCTTACCGCTAGCAACCTGATCAACGTTGTTCGGCAAGCTTCCATTAATATCGTGCTGGCAGCGGGGATGACCTTCGTGATTCTGACCGGAGGGATTGACCTATCGGTGGGGTCAATCCTCGGAGTCACAGCGGTGGTGGGGATGCTGACGTCGCTATCGCCGTTGGGTGCCCTTTCGATCCCAGTGGCATTGTTAGCAGGCCTGGGCTTAGGACTGTTGAACGGTTCGCTCATTGCGTACCTGGATTTGCCCCCCTTTATCGTGACTCTGGGTTCTTACACGGGCTTGCGAGGGCTGGCCTACCTCCTGGCTAATGGTACGACTGTCATTAACCCAGACATCAACTTCGCCTGGGTTGGCAACAGCCGTATCGCCGGCATTCCCACCCTGGTTATCATTGCCCTAATCACGATCGCCGTCTGCTGGTTCATCCTCAGGCGCACCGTGTTAGGAACCTATATCTATGCTGTGGGAGGTAACGCCCGAGCCGCCCGCTTGACTGGTATTAAAGTCAGTTGGGTGTTGCTGTTTGTCTATGGCATGAGCGGCTTACTCTCCGGCCTGGCTGGGGTAATGAGCGCCAGCCGCCTCTACAGCGCCACCGGTATGTTGGGCCAGGGGTATGAATTGGATGCGATCGCTGCCGTCATCTTAGGCGGCACCAGTTTCTCCGGCGGCATCGGCACCATCTGGGGTACCCTCCTCGGTGCATTAATCATTGCCCTGTTGAACAATGGTCTTACCCTATTAAACGTGTCCTTCTTCTGGCAGTTAGTAGTCAAAGGCCTGGTCATCATCATCGCCGTCGCCATCGACCGCCTCCGCACCCGCTCCGCCGCCCGCTAGGCTTTTTCTTTTGTTGTTTTTGGCTCCTAGGAGCCAAAAACAACTCCCCTAATATGTACCCCAGACGTGCCCCCAAGCCAGGTCTTCGCCAAATATCTCCATCTTTGACGAATATATTTCCAGGGTTGTTTTTTAGGCGCTTTGCAACTAAAAAACAACCCTTAAAGTTGTCACACAGAGTTAATAAGGACGAGCTTATATGAACTGGTATCCCATCAAACTCACCGCCCACGTTCGTCACTATGCCTTCGGTGAACGTCTCATCCCCGATCGCCTTCACAAGCAGAACATGCCCGAAGGCATCATCGCTGAAACCTGGGAAATTAGCGACTACCGCGATACCACCGGCACCGTCACCAACGGCTCCTTCGCCGGAAAAACCCTCCACGACCTCATTCAGAGTGACCCCGATGAACTGGTCGGACAGGGTTGGCGCGGGCCCCACTTCCCACTGCTAGAAAAGTTTCTAGACGCCTCCCACATGCTCCCCGTCCATCTCCATGCCGATGACGAAATTGCAGCCCGGGTATACAACGAACCCAACGGTAAAACAGAAGCCTGGCACATTCTCTGGGCCGCACCCGGTGCAACCATTTTGGCTGGATTAAAAGGCGACTTCAGCCGGGAAGAATTGTTCGAAGCATTCGTTAATAAAGACTACGATGCCGTCATTCACCGTTATCCCATCCAGGCTGGAGACACAATATATGTGCCAGGGGGAATTATCCACTCCTTTGGCCCAGATGCCCTGGTATTTGAGGTGCAGCAAACCTCTGACTTAGGGCAATTTGTCATGCCTCACGACCTGTATGGCCAACCGCTCTCAACCGAGCAATGGCACGCCAACATCAATGGGACGTTGGATGAGCTAAAGAATCATTATCATCCCCGCCCAAACCCAGGCCTGGTGTTGGAGAGCGAACCTAACCGTCGTGTTCTCTGCTGTGCTGGTCCCTACTTCGCCATGGAACGCTGGACGCTGACGGCACCTCACACCGAACCTTCCCACCCCCACCGTTGCTCCACGCTGACGAATGTAGGTGATCATGCTGTAGAGCTACAGTTCGCGGGCGGTACTGAATCTTTGCCTCCCGGAGAGTCCTGTATCTTGCCTGCGGCGATCGGGCAAGTACAAATTGTGCCTCAAGGGGAGGCGAGCCTGGTCGTTTGCTATGTGCCAGACATGGCTATGGATGTGGTTGGTCCCCTTCAGGCTGCTGGCTATGAGGATGAACAAATTCAGCAGTTAGGGGAGGTTGCGGTTCATTAGTTGGATGGCATTTTGGTTGGCTTTTATAAGCATCTGGCCGACCAAAACAGAAGGCTATGCTCTGCCGCGAAGTGACAGAAAAATAGCCTTCTGGTTTTGGTCCATGCTCAGAAGATTTGATACGCGCTCTTGAGGATCTGTTTAGGGACGCTGAACCCTTCGTGCACTGGTTGTAGGAATCTTCACGTCGCTGTTAGGGCCGACGATTAAGTAGGTTTCCATATCTCCTTTTCCTTTGATGGGCATAATGCCCTGAGACTCGGCCTGGTACTTGTGCTTGATCCGTTGATACGTACTGTCTGTAATGTGGATGCCACCCGGAACGCCATAGGCTTCCATCCGGCTAGCTGTATTGACCGTGTCACCCCAGAGATCGTAGATAAACTTTTTGATGCCGATCACTCCAGCAACGACGGGGCCAGAGTTGATGCCAATACGAATCTGAACAGATTGCTTGTTTTTCTGATTAAAGGTGGCGATCGCCTTCTGCATATCGATCGCCATCGCTACAATCGCCTCTGCATGATCGGCCCGGGGCGTGGGCAAGCCTCCCACCACCATATACGCATCGCCAATGGTTTTGATTTTCTCCAGGCCGTGTCGTTCTGCCAGTTCGTCAAAGGTAGAGAAGATCTCGTTGAGTAACCCCACCAGTTGTTGGGGCGGCATGGTGGTGGAGAGTTGTGTGAAGCCTACAATGTCAGCGAATAGAACAGAGACTTCTGCAAAGCCATCGGCGATCGCCTGCTGGCTCTCTTTCAGCCGATGGGCTACAGGCCGAGGCAAGATATTCAGCAACAGTTTTTCCGATTTCTTCTGCTCCTGTTCTAGCCGTTTAGCCATGGCTTGAGTTTTTTGCAAGGACTCTGCCAGTGCCCTCATGGTTTCACGAATTTTGTTGACAGCCGGGCGAAATACCACCAGGCCCTCCATGGCTAGCACCCCTAACGTCACCACCAAAAGCCCCAACTCCAACTGCTTGAGATACTGGGTACTGGCGGCCACCTGCTGGTTGTAGGTCAGAATCAACTGATCCAAATCCCGCATAAATCTGTGTTCCAATTCCATGGGATCACCCCCCTGCTGCCCTCCCGCTCCGGGTGGCTGCCTCTGCCCAGAACGTTGTTCAGGTGCTGGTGGCTGTTGCTGTCCCCTTGGAGGAGGAGGTTGCTGCCCAGCTTGAGCCTGTGGGTCTTGGCCAGGACGCTGTCCCAAGGGTGGTGGCTGTCTCTGTCCCGGCAGCGGAACCGCACCTCGGCTGTTTCCACCTGGCTCAGCTTCTTGCCCCCCAGCTCCTCTGTCCTGCCCTCCTTGCCCCTTCTGCCCTGTCATCGCTTGCTGCGCTGTCGTAATCAACTGTTGATGCGTGGGTGCAAGCTGATCGACCATTTGTTGAATTTGCTGCCGTCGGGACTGAGACAGCCGTCCGTCTCGTGCCAACGTACCCATGGTTTGTTCCCAGGAATTCGCGTTAGCGATTGCCTCCTCCATTTCCTCCTGATACTGGGTTTTTGTTGTACTATCGCTGCTCATCTGCATCAGCATTGCGGTTCGCGTCATCTGCGGAATCAGCATTTTTTGCTGTTGAGCTTCGCTAATGACTTGAATGTCGAGTTCCTGCTGTTTCAGTGCATTTTGAATGAGCAATTGACCCAGAATGGAAAGACCGGCGATCGCACTCAACGACGACACATAAAAAATAGTGAGGCGGCGGGTTGCCTGGGTGCGGTCAGTCATCGGTTGGGATGAGGAACAGGCTGAAGCGTTAGAAGACTTAGAAGCCATTGTGTTGCCAGGAACTCATGGTCTAGGTTTCCCTGGCCGGGAGAGTTGTGAACAGGACGCAGAGAGGCTGAAACTTTAGAGGTCCAGTGTTTTGGGAAACACTGGACCTTTGCATGCAACGCAGCCGGAACGCGTGACTTCGCTAATGGGCAATCAGGACTCTAGTTTTTTAAGAAGTGCAAGCAATGCGTTCGGCAGTATTTCTTCTTCCATCGGTTGCTGCAGCAGTTGCTCAATCAGAGGTTTGACGACCTGAGGGCGCTGGGCCAGAGTTGTATAGATCAGGTTCCAGCGATCGCGCAAGGTAGATTGCTGAGGTATGAGTTCGCGATCGATGGTTGTCGCTAATGTGCGCCAGTCCATTTGTTGAAGCTGCAACTTTCTGACTCGTAGTACCCAGTTATCACTCCGGAATGGAAAGGCTGGTAACCCCGCAGAGTTATAGAGATTGCCAATGGGGTTATTGGCCCAACCGTAGCGCACAGCAACTGGTTGTTCGACCGATGGACTGCTCAGCACAACGGTATTGTTTACGGTGCGTCCCTTTGCCCAGAAGAAGCGCTGATCTGTCCCTGCCAGGGCAAAGCCTCTGAGGGGCTGACCATCCTGAGTGACTAACCTCTCGGCAACGTGATCAAAGGTCGCGATCACCTCCTTGCCTCGAAATTCCACCGATTTAAACACTGGCCCGCTCCACTCCTGATCTGATTGGTTGTAGACCTGGGCGATCGCGGCCAGGTATAACCGATGCCCAGCCAACTGTTTATTGCTGGGATGTCCGGTGGTGTCTTCCCCGGGTAGCAGAATATCAATTGTGGAAACCATGGCTGTGTTGGGTAAACGCAAGGCTTCCTTCTGAGCGTCGCGCAGTGCAGGCCAGGGAGCATCCTCAACGGGGAAGGTTTGGGGCTGAAGGAAGTTGGCTAACTCGACAAAGAGAAATGGCGCATCTTCCTGGTGCCACAGGTGTCGCCACTCCTCGATTAATCCAGGAAATAAAACCCGGTATTGGAGGGCGCGATCGGCATTCGCTTCACCCTGCCACCACAGAAAACCACGGGTCGTAAAAGGAGCTGCGGGGTAAACCATGCCGTTGAATAAGCCACTGGACCGCACCTCTTTTTTAGAGCCGGCCGCTTCAACCATCGGCGGTACGTGGGCCGTCATAAATTCGCGGCTGAGAAATGCTTCGATGTCCTGTCCGGGTACGGCCAGATGAACGATCCCAATGGGCACTTTGAGAGCCTGATAAAGCTCCTGGGCAAAGAAGTAGGGTGTTGCAGGAAATGCCCCAACGCTTTCAGGGGTAGTTATTTTCCATTCTGTAGGTACCGTTTTTTGAGGGGTATCCGAACTCCAGCCCAGAGCACGATCGCCCGTGTTCGCGTCCCAGATGCGGATGGCCGAGTTGGTGGCAGCCGGGATGGTTCGCTCGGCATTCCAACTGGCCTGTACCGCCCACCACATATTGCTTTGCCCACCTGCAACCCACACTTCCCCAACCCACACATCTTCTAAGACAATGGTTTGGGTGCCACGAACGCTGAGGGAAAATGCACCTCCTGCAGGGCCACTGGGAATTTGCACCATCCACTGGCCATCCAATCCTGCCTGAGCAGATTGCTGGTGGTCACGAAACTCAACCTGCACAGTGGTACCTGGCCGATCCCATCCCCAAACCGCCACATTCGCTTGCTGCTGAAGCACCATGTGGTGGTTGATGATAGAGGGCAGGGTCAATGTATTGGGAAGTTGATTGGTGACTAAAGCATTGCAACTATTTAGCATCAGTACCATTGCGAAACCGATAACTAGAGTAACAATACTTTGAATGATTTTTGAGGAAGGTTTGATTTTAGGGAGGCGAATTACAGAGGCCATTCAGTAGGGGATAGTTGAAACAAGCTCGTTATCATTATTTTAGGCAGACTTTGTGAAGGAATTAATTCTTTTGATTTGAAGCGTTTGTAAAATCAATTTCACAAAATCTGCCTCGGTTTGTGTATGGAGATGATTATGGATTTGCGATCGCCCAGAGGAGGCTAAATTCCATAATCTATGGCTCAGTCTTGTCGCCATGAATCTGTGCTTGTCTACCCTTTCAGGTGATGGGCAACCTCTACAAGTAAACCTGATTGTGCTGGCGATCGTAATGAACGGTGCCTGCTTGGGATAGCGTATGGAGTGCTTCGGTAAATGGAGCCAGAACTTCTTGAATGGGTTGACGTAACTGCCTGGCAGATTCCTGGACGAGTTCCTAGAGGCTACAGGGATGATCAGAGAGAATTTAAGGAAGAACTTGAAGTAGAGAGAACAGAGCCAGTTCGAATTCATTCATGAGTACTTATACTTAACTCTACTTCTAGAGTACCGAAGCAAAATTGAGCTGACGAGCTTTGATTACAGACTGTATTAGAGCTTCAAATTACTTCGTGAAGAACGGCAGATCGTTTCAGAACCGCTACATTTGTAAGCTATTGATTCATTTTTCAAGCTTGGTCACGAACCCGGAAATGACACTGAGCCATCGGCTAGTAGGGATTAAGGAGATTTCCAGCAATGAAATTGCCCCCCAGGATGTTGGTGTTTTGCCCGCTTCGCGGGCAAAACACCAACATCCTGGGTAAATTCTTATGCAGAAATCTCCTAAAACTGCTTCCCAAAAGCCTGTGTTTGCTGAGTGTAATGTAAAGTAACCTCACTTCGGGATAAGCCGAAGTTCTCATTTTGGCGTGCGCTTTGCGCACGCCAAAATGAGCGTTTTCGAGTGCCGCGCAACGCGCGGCACTCGAAAACGCCCTTAACCCGAACTCAGGTTAAAGTAGGAGCGGTCAACTCATATCAGATCCGGTTAAAGAACGATGATATGCGGTGGCGCGTTGGGCCGTACCACTGCATATTCATCGTTCTTTAACTGGAGATCGTATAACCCCTCATCCATGCCACCTTCTATTCCTGACGTTCTGGCTCCTTTACTGCAAACACTTCGCTCGTTACGCGATCGCCCCCACGCTCCTTTCTACGTGCCGGGGCACAAGTGCGGTCACGGCGTCCATCCAGAACTGGCCGAACTCTTGGGAGAGCACGTCTTCCGGGTCGACCTGCCGGAACTGCCCGATCTCGATAATTTATTTGCTCCTGAAGGGGTTATTCGTGAAGCACAGGAGTTAGCGGCTCAAACCTTTGGAGCCGATCGCACCTGGTTTTTGGCAAACGGGTCTACATCGGGCATTGAGGCAATGGTGCTGGCCACCTGCCGCCCCGGAGACAAGCTTATTCTGCCGCGTAACTGCCATCAGTCTGCGATCGCCGCCCTGATCCTTTCGGGAGTAGTCCCCATCTTCGTCACCCCTGAATTAGATCCCCATTGGGGGATTGCCCATGGTGTTCCCCCTCAACGAATTGCAGAGGCGTTGCAGCAGCATCCGGATGCCAAGGCTGTGATGCTGGTGTCTCCGACCTACTACGGCGTATGCAGCGATGTGAAGGCGATCGCGCACCTGACCCATCAACACAACATTCCCCTTTTAGTAGATGAGGCGCATGGAGCCCACTTCGCCTTCCATCCCGACCTGCCAACTCCTGCCTTGACCGCCGGAGCAGATGTGGTTGTGCAGTCCACCCACAAGACCCTGGGAGCCCTAACCCAGTCAGCAATGCTCCACGCCCAGGGCGATCGTGTTTCCCCCAATCGTATTCAAAAAGCCCTAGCCCTTGTGCAATCTACCAGCCCCAGCTACTTGCTGCTAGCCTCGCTGGATGCTGCCCGCCTGCAAATGGCGGAATCTGGTTTTGTCTTAATGGAACGGACGTTGGCCTTGGCTCAGATGGCGCGCGATCGCCTTTCCTCTATTCCCGGTCTCAAAGTCTTAGATTTGCCAGATCTACAACTGCAAGACGTCGTAGATTCAGTCTTTTTTGACCGTACCCGCTTGACTGTGGACATTCGTGAGCTTGGGCTTACAGGCTTCGAAGCTGACGAAATTCTCCACGAGGAGTACAAGGTCACTTGCGAACTTCCGGGTCTGCACAGCCTCACCTTCGTCCTCACCCTGGGCACCACCGAAACCGACATTCAGCAACTCATTAACGCTTTTAAGACTTTGTTAAATCAACACCATCCCTCTCCCTCCCTGTCTCCCTTTTCCCCCACCCCTACCCCACCCCACTCTCCCCTTGCCCTCACCCCCCGTGATGCTTTCTTTGCGGATACCAACCTCATTCCAGTCGAGCAGGCTCCCGGCCATATCGCTGCCGACCTCATCTGCCCTTATCCTCCCGGTATTCCCGTGCTGGTACCTGGCGAAATCGTCACGGAAGAAGCGATCGCCTACCTCCAGGGCATCCAGTCTGCTGGCGGCATCCTGACTGGCAGCACCGATCCCACCCTGGAAAAATTCCGTGTGATTCAATAGTCATCCCTTGGCACTCGGAGAATTCTACAGTAGACTTCCTGCGTGAATCGTTGCGTGGCGGAGCTACGCAACGATTCACGCCCTGAAAAAACGATTCATGCAGGAGGTCTAGTGTAGGGTGTTATAAACAACGTGCCTGCCCCCACTCATTCACCCCTCCCCCATGTCCCCCTCCCTCTGGCCCTACAGCACCCCCGGCATACCTGACGAACTCTTCGAACAGCTCCCCGGTATTCCCCTCACCAAGCGCGAAATTCGTGTACTGCTGGTGTCACAACTGCGGCTTCAATCGAATGCAATTTTGTGGGACATCGGCGCAGGAACGGGGACAATTCCGGTGGAAGTGGGACTTCTCTGCCCGCGAGGGCAGATTTTTGCCATTGAGCGAGATGAAGAAGTGGCAAGCTTGATTCGGCGGAATTGCGATCGCTTCTCTGTCACCAATGTCACGGTTATTGAAGGGAGTGCTCCGGAGTGCTTGGTGGATTTGAAACAAGCTCCGGATTGCGTTTGCATTGAGGGAGGCCGTTCTATCAAAGATATTTTGCAGGCAACTTGGAAGCGGTTGAAAAGTGGAGGACGTGTCGTTGCAACCGCGACTAATTTTGAGTCACTTTATGCAATTTCTGAGTGCCTTTCAGAATTGCGAATGCGAAACATTGAAGTGGTTCAATCAGCTCTCAACCGTTTAGAAACTCGAGGTATTAATCAAATCTTTGCAGCCCTCGATCCGATGTTTATTGTTAGTGGCGAGAAGTTTGAGTGATCGCGAACCGCAATCAGAAAACCTACACAGCCTCGGATGTTGTGTCATACTATGCCCAATTACGTCAGCTCCAGCCCGCAGAAGCTACTATTTTGCGCCGCTTCAAGCCTGAATGGCCGCAAATCAAACTCTTAGATATTGGTGTAGGCGGTGGGCGAACAACCCAGCATTTTGCCCCACTGGTATCAGAATATGTGGGAATTGATTACTCTGCCGATATGATTGCTGCCTGTAAACGGCGCTTCCCGAGTACATCACAAATGCACTTTCAGGTTTGCGATGTCCGTGACCTGAGCCAGTTCGCCGACAACACATTTGATTTTATTTTATTTAGCTTTAATGGGATTGATTATATTTCTCACGAAGAGCGCTTAAAGGCATTACAAGAAATTTCCAGGGTGGGAAAGTCAGGAGGGTATTTCTTCTTCTCAACTCATAGCCTTCAGGGGATGATACGGGAATTTAAACTACAAAACAAATTCAGTTTTAATCCCCTTAAAACTTACGTGAATTTAGTTATGCTGGCGATTCTGCGCTTGGCGAACCGATCGCTCACGTTGGCTCAACTACAACAATTAGATCACGCCATTATCAAAGACGAATCCCATAACTTTCGTCTAAAAACCTATTACATCAACCCCGCTGATCAATTAAAACAACTTGCCGAAAACTTCTACGATATTCAAATCTATTCTTGGAGTACTGGATTAGAAATTAAAAACCAGCTTGAATTAGATGCGAATGTAGAGATGTGGTTATATTACCTGTGTACCATCAAGTAGCTGTTTCTGAAAGAACAAAGTAGCCTGGGTAATAATTCATCTTCATAGCTTCTTTATACAATACTCTGGACAGTTTTTCTGAAACCGTTGATTTTGCGTGCGCGAAGCGCACGCAAAATCAACGGTTTCAGAAAAACTGTCCGAACTAATGTTTATAGTTGTCTGCATACAAATGGCGATCGCACAACAAAGTGCCGACCTGAATAGTACGCAAAAAAACTCGAATTTCTAACGGTAATTCCGGAGGAGTGCTGAGGCTTTAAGACCTGAAAGTTAGAGATAATCCTAGCGGCAAAATGTCTCGCTGCACCTGTGCATTGCTTCTATACACATGAGTTCAACGCAGGATAATACCCTCAACACAGCTCGAAATCTCGGTACACTTTCGGGTCTCCGTAGCCTGCAAGATTCCCTCACAAGCCTGGATCGAGTTAATTATGTGAAGTTTCAATTAGGAACTCGTAGCCGTCTGACGTTTTCTCTAAATCAATTGCAGCAATCAACCAACTTGAAATTGCTGAATCGGTCAGGTACTCTAATTACCCAATTTAACCAACCTCCTGCTGGGCAGGGGCAGGCGATCACTCGCACCCTCAATACCGGTCTCTATTACATCCGGGTTGGCAGAATTAGCGGCAATACTTCATACACGCTAAAACTCAATGCCTTGGTCGTGCAACCGGAACCAGGAAATACTCCATCTTCAGCCCGCAATTTAGGAATTTTGCCCGGAAGCCTCACACTCCGAGAGTCTGTCGGGGGCACGGATGCGGCAGACTACTATCGCTTTCAAGGAAGTGCCTTGAGCAATGTTGGTGTTAACATCAGTAGTCCCAGCGGAAGTTTGAGCACTTACCTGTATCGGGATATTAACAATAATCGGGCGATTGACAACAATGAACTGGTTACGAGTCGTTATGGCAGTAGCATTAGTTTCAGCAATTTACTGCCCACTGGATTCTACTTCTTGAGGGTTGAGGGTTCATATTATAGTTCTGCAGGCTACACCCTCAATCTCAGTTCAATTAACTATCCAGGCTATACGCTAAGTCTTGATCCAGGAAATCAGGCCAACACAGCACGCCTGCTTGGGTCTCTGCCCGCTAACGCTGTTTTCAAAGACTATGTGGGTGCTTTAGATGATGTTGACTATTATCAATTTCAAGTTGATGAGGTCACGCAGTTTAATGCCATTACGGAAAGTTTGGATGGCAGTACATGGACGCGATTGTACAAGGACCTGAACAATAACCGTGTGATTGATAGTAACGAAAACGTTGCGAACGGCAGTGCTGGTACGAGTAGCAGCTTCAGTGCCTTGTTAACACCCGGTAGTTATTACATTAGTGTTCAACAATATTTGTCGAGCTCAACCCGTTATAGCCTCACTCTAAACTCAACAACCTATCCAGGGTATGTCTCGACGCCTGATCCGGGTAATCAGGCTTACCTGGCGCAAAACTTAAATGCACTGTCTACCACAACAACTTTGCAAAACTATGTTGGTGATCTCGATGATATAGATTACTATCGCTTCCAAGTCGATTCTGTAAGCAGTTTTAGTGCCGTTTTTAATGGTTTAGAAGGTAGGATTAACACTGCCCTTTATAAAGACATCAACAATAACAGTGTGATTGATAGTGGTGAGTCGGTTGTGAGTAAGAGTGGTGTGACGGAAAGCTTTAGCGAATGGCTAACACCTGGAGTTTATTACCTGAGTGTTAAACGCTATATCTATGATTCAACCCGCTATGATCTCACGTTAAACGCAACAGCCTACCCTGATTACACGACTTCTTCTGATCCGGGTAGTCAGGCAAATACTGGTCGTGATTTAGGGCTCCTCTCTCAATCCATAACGTTGAAAGATTACGTGGGTAAATTCGATGAGGTAGATTACTATCGCTTTCAGGTAGATAGTAATCGGAGCTTTACTGCAACACTGATCGGTTTGGATGATAGTGCTACAGTAACGCTGTATCGAGACACAAATAATAATGCAGTGATTGATTATGGTGAGCAACTGATAGCACGAACCGGAACAAGTGTGAGTCTGGTTCAAGCATTAACGCCAGGTGTTTACTACATCAGTGTCGGAGGATCTGCTTATGATTCCACACGCTATCAATTAGATTTGGTTGTGTAATATCTTTGGCACCTCTTTGTCCTTGTGTGGAGAACTGTTCAATACATGCCTTCGCAACCCTGGCAGATTGCCCAGGGTTATCCAATTAGCGGAGGTGTGCGGCATCTTGCATCGCACACCTCTGCCTAGGTAGCGTCCTACTCGCCTTCTACCAGGGCACGATACTCGGGGGCTGACATCGCATCTTCCATTTCATCCAGTGCATCCAGACGCACCTTGAGTAACCAGGCTTCGCCATACGGATCATCGGCCAGTTGTTCGGGGGCATCGACTACCGCATCATTGCGTTCAATGACGGTCCCTGTTACTGGGGATTTGAGGTCTTCGACCGCCTTTACAGACTCGACGGTACCAAAATTTTCACCTTTCTCAAGGGCTGCGCCTACATCCGGCAATTCCAGGAATACGATGTCGCCCAGTTGATCAATGGCAAAAGCTGTAATGCCAATCGTGGCGATTTCGCCTTCGACGCGAGCGTACTCATGGGTATCTGTATATTTCAGGTCTTCGGGGTAGTCAAAGGACATAATTCGATATTCCTTGTAACAAGCACTGCTGTAGACACGATGGGAGGGTATGCGGCGTTGCCGACCCAACGAAAATCGCTCAAACCGATTTTGCGCTATTTCTAGGAATTCTGACCTCTAGGTTTTTGAATTCCTTCAGCACTTTTCCGTCGGGTATTTCTATCTCACAATGCGCTTCGATAAAAAGGACGCTTAACCACCGTTGCCGGAAAGGTTTTGCCCCGAATACTAACTTCCACGACTTGTCCCACTTTACTAAGAGCCACGGGCACATAGGCCAACGCGACTGGGTAACCCAGAGTTGGCGATAGGGTGCCGCTGGTAATCTTACCCACGACTTCCCCGTTATACAGCACCGGATAGTCATGGCGCGCAATGTTTCGGCCCTCCAGTTGTAGCCCCACCAACCGTCGAGCGACACCTTCGCGCTTTTGCGCTTCCAGTACGGCTCGCCCTATAAATTCCGGTGTGCTGTCCAGATGCACCAGCCAGTTCAACCCGGCTTCCAGGGGAGTGGTGGTATCGTCGATATCCTGGCCGTAAAGGGCCATGGCGGCTTCTAAGCGGAGAGTGTCACGGCACCCCAAACCACAGGGGGTAACGCCTGCTGCGAGGAGCGATCGCCACAACTCCTGCGCTACTTCTGGTGCCACCATCACTTCAAAGCCATCCTCCCCGGTATATCCGGTGCGAGCTAAAAAGCTGCGTTGACCAAGTACCGTTCCTTCCAGATGTCCAAATCGGGGAATGACTGAGAGATCTTCCTGTACAAACTTTTGCAAGGTGGCAACAGCAGCAGGCCCCTGCACAGCCAGCAGGGCCTGAGAGAGGGATTGGTCCTCAAACTGAATGGCGTGGCCTACATTTCCCAAAACCCAATCGCGATCTTTCTGGGTCGTGGCAGCGTTGACGATCAGTTGTACCCGCTCATCCCCGTTGCGGTCGGTGCCCTGAAAGTACACGATCAGGTCGTCAATAATTCCACCCTGGGGGTTTAGAAATACGGTGTATTGCGCCTGCCCGGATTGTAAACGGCTGAGATCTGAAGGGACGAGGGTTTGCAACAGGGCCAGGACACCTTTTCCCCGTAAGGCAAACTTACCCATGTGTGAGATGTCGAACATGCCGGCCTGTTGCCGTACCGCCTGGTGCTCCTGGGTGATGCCGCTAAATTGAACTGGCATTTCCCACCCGGCAAAGGGAGTCATACGGGCTTTTAGTTCCAGTTCCAGAGGGTAGAGCGGTGTCTGTTGAAGGGATTCAGCCATTGCCGTAAGGAATAACTGTGCTTCCTAACGCTATCATTATCTGCCTATGATGGGTGGCAGAAGGCAAAGGAATAGACTGAAGTTGAACGTATCCAGCTGAATCAGGGGCGGCTATGGCAGGTCCAACGGAGTTTTTGAATTTACTGGTGGGGTTGGTGGTGATTATTAATCCCGTTGCCATTGCACCGATTTTTGTGAGTTTGACGGCAGGGGAAAGCCCCAGGCGGTGCCAGGAGGTGGCTATTCAGGGGGCGATCGCTTCTGGCATCATCATGCTGGTGTCATTTCTGTTAGGCAATACACTGCTGGCATTTCTGGGTATCGACATTCACGCCTTCCAGATCGCCGGTGGGCTGTTGCTCCTCAACATGGGGTTGAGCATGGCCCAGGGACGTAACCAGAAGCATCAACCTGTGGATGATCGGGGAGAGTCGATCGCCGTCGTTCCCCTGGCTTTGCCCGTTACTACGGGACCGGGGGTTATTAGTACACTCATTGTCTACGCCAGCCTTTACCGGAATCCGGTGCAGTGGCTGTTGATGGCAGTGATTATTGCGATCGCCACGTTCATTATTTACTTGTCCTACCACTTCTCCCCAACCCTGGCGACGCAGTTAGGCAATGACGGCTTAAGCATTGTGACTCGTATCAGCGGCCTGATTCTAGCGGCTTTTGGCGTCAAATTTATTCTGGTCGGGATTGGGAGTCTGCTTCCGGGCTTATTGTCTCTTGCATAACGGCGGGGAAAGATGCTGCCTCAGGTTGGGATAAGCCGAAGCGCGCCGAAAAGGGCTTTTTCAAGGGAAATGCGAAGCAATCCCTTCGAAAAAGGCCTGAACCCGAAGTTGAGTTAAAGATTCCCTTAAGATACTTCGAGTCGGTTGCCGCCCAGGGCGGTCGCCTCCAACGGTGGATACAGGGCCAGCCGTTGATCCAGCCAGTTACCGACCCAACCCTTCGGTTTGCGGATTTCCTGAGTGGGGTCGAGCCAACGGGGGTAGGGGCTACGGTAGAAGTGGCTGGGGTTGAGCACTGTCTTAGTCACGGCCCCCGTGCCACTGGGGCGGGGTTGCCAGCCCAATGCTGCAAAGATGGAGAGGGTTTGATGCCACTGATCAAAGAGTCCCTGAGCTTCACTTAAGCTGAGGTCATCGATGGGTTCAGTGCTTGATAGACCGATCGACAGCAGTCGCCGCACCTCGTACTCATGGGGATTGGACGAGCTGGCTTGCAGCCGGGTATCGAGCATCAAATAAATCAGGAGTCGTAGTGCCAGATCATTGGTAAAGGCCTGCCGTTGTAACAGAAGGACAGCCATTCGTCCAAAGTGTTGCAGTGCTGTTCCCAATCGGCCCTCTGACCGCTGGGCAATGCCCTCAACCCAGAGGCCAGGGCGTACTAATACATGAATCGCTTCCGGTTGTTCAATGCGGCCACTGCTCCAATCCAGGTTGCCCTGGGGTTCAATCAGAATGTCCCAAAGTTTGGCAACGGGGGTTTGAATCAGCGGGGTCGCCGTTTCTCCCCAAATCATTTTCACCAGCAGACATGACAGTGCATAGGCTAAGCCTGCGATCTGGTTTTGCCGGGTAGCGCGGCCCATTCGGGGAGGACGGGTGCCATCCAAAAGCGGCAGGATGTCATCCATATCGAGCTGAAAACTACCGTGCCAGGTCTGTTCATGCTGCATCGCAAAGGCGCAGAACAGCAAATGCAGGCGTGTAGCACTGAGGCCAAACTTTTGCAGGAGCTGCTCGGTCATTTCCCAGGGCAAGTAGATCAGATCGGATGGATTGGTGACATAGTGCTCCAGATAAGCATTGCGGTTATGTCGCGACTGGTATCGCAGGAAGGCAACGTTACGCAGATCGGCATCCCACAGATCAGTCTGTAGCCGATCGGAAAAATAAAGAACGCCCTCTGCATCTTCCTGACTGACTACAGGAAACTCACTGGGGATTTCTGCGATCGGCCCGGTTCCCACTTCCTCGACTTCGGGGGTGGAGACAATGCGGGGAGCCTCCGTGCCCAGCCGTAGCATCCGTTTTATAGTTGAGAAGGGCTGTTGCTCTAAATTGAGGGATTGGACAATCTGCTCTGCAATCCGCTGACCGTGAAAGGATTCTAACTGGGCCAAACGGGCGTTGAGACGATCGCGATCGCCATTCCCCAAATACTGCAACAGCATCCGATTAAACGCTTCCCAGTCAAGGGATTGCAGCACCGCATCCCCCAGGTCTCGCTCCATATCTTGTAAGGCGCGCATGACAAGATTCGAGCGCAACTCTTGCACCAATTGTGGCCAGCGATGCTGTTGCTCCAGCCAGTCGTCGGCTAAGTCCTTGATGTTCGTGAAGATGGTGTCGCTGGTGATTTCCTGATCGAGTTCTTCGCCATAGCGTTCCAGCAGCTTCTGGTAAAGCTGAATGGTGATGGCATCCAGAAACGTCGATTCGTTTTTAAGGTAGTCAACTGTGAGGGCCAGGTTGCCCACTTCCAAGGAGTCACCGTCTCCTGCCAGAAGCGCAGCCATAGGATGCTCAAAAGATCCTGACCGCCCTTCTGAGGAAGGTGGTACCCCGTCAGAATGTGGGTTATTGTGCCCAGACGGATCACTAGGATTTGGCTGTGAACGGTGATATGTCAAACTGCAAATGTCAGAAAGGCTTGAAATTTCAACAGTCTACCGTAATATTTCCTGGAATCTTCGCCAACTCACTGTCTGTCAAGAATTTTTGCGGAGCTCTTCGGCTCCTCAAGAATGTTTATGCTAGCTGAGGTTGATTTTTCGTGGATTTACCCACGAAAAATCAACGTTTCGGCTACATGGCGGGATACCAGAGAAGAGTTTATTCAGCGTTGTAGCGAGCGCTCAGGGAGGCAGCCACTTCCCGGAATTTGCGTGGGTCGCCTTCGGCCATAGGACGCTCTTCTGATTTGCGGTGGTAGAGCCGCTCCAGGGTCGCGTACCAGTCGCCTTCGGGAGTGCCATCGCTGGGAGTGTGGCTGTGAAGGCTCTGCTGAGCCAAACGGATGCGCGCCTGCACGGCCAGCGTCTCTTCTACCTGAAGCTGCTGCTGCCAACCGGCTTGAATGTGTGCGATCGCTTTAGGGTCAGAGAGGGCGGTTGCCAGGGCATGTAATGCCGCGATCGCCGCATACCGCACAATCCACTCTCCATCCTGGCTGGCAACCAGAAGGGTCTCCATGGCGGCAGCTTGCGCAGCGGGGCGATCGCTTTCAGGCATTTCTTGCCAGCGAATGTTGCCCAAACCTCGGGCAGCGGCCCGACGCACGCTCATGGCAAAGTCGGTTTTGAGGGTTGTCAGTAAGGTTTCTAGACCGCTGGGATGGCCGATCCCAGCCAGAGCACGAACGCCCCAGGCCCGAGCCGTGTAGTTGTGCCCATCCAGGTGCTTCAGGAGGGGCTCTACCGCCATATCTCCTAATTGCACAAGCCCGTCTACAGCGGCTACAGCGGCACCCGGGTTGTTGTAGCCCAGCACTTCCAATAAGGTTGGAATGGCTTCGGGGTGATGGGCCTCAGCGAGAGCATTAACCGCCTTGATCAGCTTAAGAGGAGAGTCAGCATCTTGAACCGCACGAATTAAAACCTGAGGTTGGGTATTCGTCATGATGCGTAATTTAATTTGTTAATGGAATAAAAACAGGGTCATCGAGCCAGAGGAGCACTGAGATCCACCGAGATGGAAAAGCACTCGAACTTGAAACTGCGTCGCCTTTAAATTGAATCGAACGGGGTGTTTATAGAATCTCTATATTTGATTGTGGGGCGGATAGGGATCAATTTCAAATATGTGACAAAATGCAACGATTAGACGCTTTTCGATGCGATCGCTATCTCAATGATTTCGTTACAAAACCCCTGGAACGTTTCTTCTTGAGTCCGCGAAAAACGATGCCTGATTTTTCCGGGCTCTCCGGTTGGTGAGTGCGAAACGTCCCTTAACTCGGACTAAAGTTTTTTGTATCCCTTTCCGCTCTGTTGTGAGAGAAGGATATAAACTTTGCCTCATATCCTTCTCCTATAACCGGCTTGGAAGATGCTGTAGAGGTGACTACAGCAAAGCATCCATCAATTGCATCACGCGTACGGCTTCTGGCGGAAGTGTATCGCCCTCACTTTGCTGCATGGCGTGTTCCAGTAAACCTTTCAGGGCAATCAGCTTGAGGCTATTTTCGGCCAAGGTTTCAGCGATCGCATCCGCTGCTCCTAAGTAACCGATAGCCCCCAAATCTGCCAGGGCCGCCCGTCGCAGTTGCAAGTCGCGTCCTGACAGGGCCTGCACCAGCACATCGCCATATTGGCTCGCCTCATTCGGATCAGGGGTGAGCTGGTACAGCGCGCGGGCTGCTGCATAGCGTACCCGCTCAATGGGGTGCTCTAAAAATGACTTGATCAGGGGGATTGCATCAGCCGCCTGTAGAGTACCCAGTGCTTCCAGAAGGGAGTCGTAGGGTTGGATGAAGTCTGGCTGTTCTGGAGACGGTAGGGTTCCGGGTACTTCGTCCTGTAGCAGCGCTACCAGGGCGGGTACACAGACCGGGTCGCCTAACATTTCCAGGGATTGGGCCGCGGCTTCGCGTACATAGAAGTCGGTGCACTTTAAAGACTCGGTAAGGGGGGAGACAGCGCGGCGATCGCCCAGTTTCCCTAACGCTCGGGCTGCATTCCGGCGCAGTGGATAGCCACCTGCTTCCGTTCGATCAGCTTCATCCGATAACGCCTCAATGAGTACCGTTACCGCTTCGGGTTCATTCACTCGAAAACGACCCAACCACCAGGCGGCATAGACCCGAAGCCCCAAGTCGTCTCCGCGCAGGTTGGCGATCGCCCGCTCCACTGTCAAGGTACCATCTGTTTGACTTTCGCCCTGTGCCATAACCTTCAGACCTGTTACTCCTGAGTATTGATTGTGAGTTGAAAAAGGTTGAAAGGATGACGATCCGTTCTAGGGGATAGCCCTCTCGCCCGGTTAGAGGTTCTACCCTCATGCATTCAGACGAAGTAAGTTGGTCGTCTTCCTAATAAAATTTTTTCAATAGGCAAAAGGCAAGATTGCTTGCCCTGCCGTTATTTAAGGATACAAAAAGAGAAACCCGGCATCCCCCTCTGCTTATAGTTAGTTAATGAAGCAGGCTTAATCGGGTTCAGCCTTTAAGGGGTAGCAGGGCAAGATCCTGCGATGATGCGGGCACAATGGTGTGATAGCAGGAATACTTCTGACTCCAGGCTCTTCTGACTTTCCCGCCACATTCCATTGTTTCGCCTTGTCCAGAACTTCACCTTGTGTTCTACCCTCCTGTCTTTGGAGCTGTTGCCTTTTCGGATCTTCCTCGACGCAGTATGCAGTCTAACAGTGCTGATGCAAGCCTGAAATCTTCTCGGCAAAAAGCTCCCCTGCGATGGGTGCTGATTGTGCCGTTCGTGACGCAAATGGCGATCGCTGTCGGCATTACAGGCTGGCTCTCCTTCCAAAACAGTGCAAAAACTGTGCAGGAGCTTTCCTCTCATGTGCGCTCCGAGAGCCTGGCTCGAGTTCAAGAGTATTTAGATTACCAGCTAGAAACGGCCCAACTCATCAATCAGAGCAATTTAGAGCTCATTGCCAATCACTGGTCTAATCAGGATCTGAAGTTTTTAGGTACGTACTTCTGGCATCAGCTCAAGAGCTACCCCTCGATTGGGGTCATTTACTATGGCAATCCAGCCGGACAGTTTGTCGCCGCTCAGCGGCTTGAGCCCGATACAATCGTGCTGGCTATACGGGAGAAAGTTCCGGGCCCCAATCGCATTTTTGAGTCGGGGCCCGATGGAGAATGGGGCGCGTTTCAACGGATTCTTCCCAATTTCATTGATATTCGACAGCGGCCCTGGTACACCGAGGCATTACGGCAGCGTACATTTACCTGGGGCGATATCTTTCCCCTGCAAATAACCCCCCGCATCGATCTGCCTGCCAGTGTTCCGATCATTGATCACACGGGGGAAGTGCAAGGGGTGGTCGGGAATAATTTGGGGCTGGGGGCGATCAGTAAGTTTCTGCAACAAATTGAAATTGGGCATACGGGACAAATTTTTATCCTGGAGCGGAATGGCAACTTGGTAGCTAGTTCTGCGTTACCTCAGCCCTTTGTGGTCGCACCCGATGGTAAGACAGAACGCATCCAGGCCATAAAAAGCGACAATGAGCTGTTACGGGACACATCCCTGGCCCTGCTGCAACAATTTCAATCTTTTGATGCCGTTCAAACGACCCAAAACCTGAGACTGTCCATCCATGGCAAGCCCCACATGGTGGATGTGCTGCCCTACCAGGACAAATGGGGGTTGGATTGGTTGGTGGTCGTGGTCGTGCCAGAGTCTGACTTTATGTCGCAGATTCAGGCCAATAACCGCAACACGATTTTGCTATGTTTGGCAGCTCTGGGGTTAGCAACCTATTCGGGAGTGATGACAACACAACGGTTGACTCGCCCGCTGCTACAACTCAATCAGGCAGCCCATGCCATTGCCCAGGGAGACTTGCAAGCGACAGTGCCGGCAGGCCCCATCCGCGAGGTGGATGAACTGGCAGCGTCTTTTAACCAGATGGCTTTTCAGCTTCAGTCATCGTTCAAACAGCTCCGGTCTTTGAACCAGGCTCTCACGGATAGCGAAAACCGCCTGACGCAATTTCTGGAAGCGTTGCCCGTTGGTGTCGCTGTACATGACCCAACGGGTAAGCTGGCTTACCTTAACCAGATTGGCAAAGATTTGTTGGGACTCCAGGATACAGCGGCGACGGGGATGGAGGGGTTGAACTACCGCATGCGCGTGTTTCGAGAGAACACCCAGGAGCTTTACCCAAATGATGAGCTGCCTAATGTGCGGGCGATCGCCGGAGAATTTGCCTGGGCTGAAGATCTAGAAATTCACCGTCCAGATCGCAGCGTTATCCCTTTAGCACTATGGGCAACTCCGATTCTTGATGACAAAGGAGCAGTGCAGTATGCGATCGCTGCTTTTCAGGATATTAGCGATCGCAAACAAGCCGAGCACCAACTCATCTACAACGCCCTGCACGATGCCCTGACCGATTTGCCCAATCGGGCTCTGCTAATGCAACGGTTAGAGCTAGCTATTCAGCGCCAACGGATGAACGCAGACTATTGCTTTGCCGTGCTGTTTTTGGATCTCGATCGCTTCAAAGTTATCAACGACAGTCTGGGACATCTGGTCGGGGATGAACTGCTGATTTCGGTTGCTCAGACCTTGCAGCAAATTCTGCGCCCGGTGGATCTGGCAGCCCGCTTAGGCGGGGATGAGTTCGTAATTTTGCTGGATGATGTGGCTCAGAACTCGACGATTGTGGATGTAGCAGAGCGGATTTTGGCCGCATTGCGATCGCCCCTGGCGATGGAAAGTCGAGAGGTGGTGTTGAGTGCCAGCATTGGCATTGTGATTGGCTCGTCGCAATACATTGAGGCATCTGATTTATTGCGTGATGCAGATATTGCAATGTATCGCGCAAAAGCTCAGGGCAAGTCCCGCTATGTCATATTTGATGCGGCTATGCATGCCCAGATGCTAAAACAAATGCAACTGGAAAATGACTTGCGTAAAGCTCTAGAGCGGCAAGAATTTGTATTGCACTATCAACCCATTGTCAAAGTCGCCACCGGCCATCTTGTAGGCTTTGAAGCCCTCGTGCATTGGAATCATCCCGTTCAAGGATTTACCGGGCCAGCCGCATTTATTCCATTGCTAGAAGAAACCGGCTTGATTGTGCCCCTCGACATTTGGGTGATGGGCGAAGCCTGTCGGCAACTCGCCGTCTGGCAACAGAAATTTCCCCAGTGGTCAGCCCTCCGTATGAGCGTAAACCTTTCCGCTCAGGATCTCTACAATCCTCTGTTGCTCGATCATATCGATGCAATTCTGGCAGAGACGCAAATTCCCAGCCGCTGTCTGACGCTGGAAATTACCGAAAGCATGCTGATTGCAGACATTACAACCACGATTGAAGTGCTGACACAAATTCAGGTCCGAGGTGTACATATCAGCATTGATGATTTTGGAACAGGGTATTCTTCGCTCAACTATCTGCATCGGCTGCCCGTTGATGCTCTCAAAATTGACCGTTCTTTTGTATTGCAGATGCAAGAAGACAGCAAAAACTGTCAGATTGCTGCCACCATCATTGCCCTCAGCCATCAGTTGGGATTGGAGGCGATCGCCGAAGGGATTGAGACCCTCCAACAACTGGCCCAAATTCAGGCTATGGGTTGTGAAATGGGGCAGGGCTACCTGTTTTCCCGAGGGCTTCCCGCCGGTAAAGCCTATGAGTTGCTTCAGGAGGGCCGCTCTTTGTTTTAACCAGAACTGAGGCATGGTTGTGTGCGTTGTACACCACCATGCCTCGTTCACGATTCTTGCTTTTGGGTTGATTGGAGTGTCTACAGACCCCCATCAACCTAAATTTATCGAATCTGGCTGGCTTCTACCGCGCGCTGCATTAAAAACTCCTGAGCGTTTAAAACAGTGCCGTTATCAGGACGGCGCTGGGTGTAGGTGCCATCGGCATGTAAATCCCAGCACTGGCGATTGTCGTCCATAAAAATATCAAGCTGTTCCTTCAAATCCGCCATCAGAGCGGGGTCTTCTACGGGGGTAATGGCTTCTACCCGTCGATCCAGGTTGCGGGGCATCCAATCGGCACTGCCGATATAGACTTCCTCCTCCCCACCATTGCCGAAGTAAAAGATACGGGAATGCTCCAGGAGCCGCCCAATAATGCTGATGACGCGGATATTCTCGCTAACCCCCTCAATGCCAGGGCGGAGGCAGCAGATACCTCGAATAATCAGGTCAATTTTTACCCCAGCCTGGGAAGCTTCGTAGAGTAGAACAATAATTTTGGCGTCTACCAGCGAATTCATCTTGGCAATGATACGACCATCGCGGCCATCACGGGCATGGTCGATTTCGCGACGGATCAGGGCAGACATGCGATCGCGCAAATTGACCGGAGCGACGAGCAGCTTCCGATAGGCATGCTGACGCGAATACCCCGTCAGGTAATTGAACAAATCCGTCAGGTCAGCTCCCAACTCATCCCGGCAGCTGAGCAATCCCAAATCCGTGTATAGCCGTGCTGTTTTGGAATTATAGTTGCCCGTGCCAATGTGCACATAACGGCGAATTTCCTCATTTTCCTGGCGTACCACCAGAACTACTTTGGTGTGGGTTTTCAGACCCACAACGCCATACACGACATGCACCCCCGCATCTTCTAGCTTGCGTGCCCAGGTGATGTTGTTTTCCTCATCAAAACGGGCTTTCAGTTCTACCAGAGCCGCGACCTGTTTACCGTTCTGAGCAGCGGCAATCAGAGCGTTAACGATGGGCGAGTCTCCCGATGTGCGGTACAGGGTCATCTTAATGGCCAGCACATGGGAGTCGTGAGCTGCCTGGTAGATGAATTGTTCTACCGTAGCGCTGAACGATTCATAAGGATGATGCACGAGCAAGTCGCCATTGCGAATCACTGTAAACATATCCGGTGCTTCTTGCTCGTCGTTGGGCGATCGCAACCGTGCGGGAAGCACCGGAGGCCAGGGTTCATCCTTCAGTTCTGGCAGTGGCAATCCAGCTAATGCAAATAAGTCTTTGAGATTCAGTAACCCTTCCACTTCGTAAATGTCGCCTTCAACCAGCTCCATTTCCTCCATCAGGGTCTGCCGTATGTTCTCCGGCATAGAGGGGTAGACCTCCATCCTGACGACCGAGCCGCCAAACCGCCGCCGCCGCAATTCTTGCTCGATCGCCAGCAGCAGGTCGTCCGCTTCATCTTCACTCACCTCAAAGTCTGCATCACGCGTAATGCGAAAAGGATAATACTCCTGAATCGCCATACCTGGGAACAACACGTCTAGATTGTGCGCAACCACCTGTTCCAGCGGTATCCCTGCCCACACCATAGCGTGACCATCCTTGTCAAATACTTGTAAGTTCTCGGGTAGGGTAATGAACCGGGGCAAGCTGTTGGGGACTTTCACCCGAGCGAACCGCTCATTATCGGTTTGTGGATCTTTGACGAGTACGGCGAGGTTCAGACTCAGGTTGGAAATGTGGGGGAATGGGTGGGCTGGGTCGATTGCCAGAGGAGTGAGAACCGGGAAAATGCGCTTCTCAAAGTACTGTTGCAGATAAAGCCGCTGTTCCTGGTTGAGGTCGATGTAATTCAGTAAATAAATGCCATGGGTTTCAAGCTGAGGCCGCAAGGTTTGCTCAAAAAATCGATGCTGTTCAACCACCATGGGTCGCAGTTGTTGACAGATTTCAATGAGTTGCTGTTTGGGCGATCGCCCATCCGGTGTTAAGCGACTCACCTGCGCCTCGACCTGCTCTTTCAGGATGGCGACCCGCACCATAAAAAACTCATCCAGATTGGAGCTAAAGATAGCTGTAAACTTCAACCGCTCTAGCAATGGGGTACGAGGATCAAACGCCTCATGCAAAACCCGACGGTTAAACTCCAACCAGCTCAACTCTCGGTTGAGATAGTAAGCCGGATTACTGAGATTAATATTTTCTTGTGTTGCCTTCGCGGTTGTCGTCATCGTGCGGCCCCTACTGCGTTAGTGAAATCATCCCAAAAGGTTTTGAGGAATGGAGGTGTTGTTAAAGACATCGGGATAGAGCAAAGGATGAAGGGCAGGAGCCGAAGGAAAGACAGGTTCGCCAGAGGGCCTGGATGGGAAATGCTTCTGCTCCTTATTCCAAGGAGCTTGTTGATCCGCACGCTGCCCTCGTACATAGGGCTATTAGCGGTTAGCGTTGGAGCTCTTAGGCACTCATGCTGAACGCTCAAAAGTATTCATGCAAAATCTCCAGCAAAAGGTTTCTGATTCCTCTACTTAAGAAGCTAAACCCTTCTTTCTCAACAAGTTGCCCTAGTTCTAATTTACCGCTCCCCGCTAAGCCGTGGTCTTAAAAAGCATCAGGTGTTTTCTTGTTGGGTGATGTCCACTCCATACGCATGACCCAACAAGAAAACACCTGATGACTCCTGACCCAGCTCATAGGCTACTCCCATCTCTGCTTCCCTCTCCCACAGCCCTCAACTTCACCATTTTCCCTCCCACCTTCCGCCTCCTGCCCTCTGCCTTCTGCCTTATCATAATGACTGTCACAAAACTCTAACGAAAACCTCCTTATACCCATGACCCATGCGACGGATGTTGCCACCCTGATGCGCTGGATGGCAGCGGACTACAGCAATCAAGAGCAGGCTTTTGAAAATCCTCCCTTCTTCGCCCACATACGGGTGTGCATGCGTCCCTTACCAACAGATTTGTTGGGTACCCCGGCATTATTTTTGGAGCAAGCTTACGACATGGCGCTCGATCAGCCCTATCGAGTGCGGGTGCTGAAAATGTTGGTGGAGGACGGGCGCATCCTTTTAGAAAACTACAAAGTTAAGGATGAAGCGGAATTCTTTGGAGCCTCCCGCGATCGCACCCGGTTGGAGAAATTGACGGGCGATCGCCTCGAAAAAATGTCCGGCTGCGACATGAATGTAGAGTGGACCGGCAAGTGTTTTCGGGGGCAGGTGATTGGTAAAGGCTGTATAGTCGTGCGGAAGGATAAAACCACCTATCTGGACAACGCCTTTGAAGCGGATGGTGAAACCCTCATTAGCTACGATCGGGGCCGTGATCCAGAAACCGATGAACTGGTATGGGGTTCTGTCGCGGGGCCGTTCCACTTTGTAGCCCGTACACGCTTTGCCGATGAAGTTGCGGTCTAGTCGCCAATCTTTGCAAAAGAGAGTGGGCCAATCCCACTCTCTTTTGCTGTGTTCAGTTTTGCTGCGATCGCAGCAAAACTGAACGAGACTAGAATCAATGCTCAAACACGGTGGGCAAGCATGGAGTGTGGCACAATAATCCCTACGGTTTGCGAATCTTATTCTCTGCAACCTGGTGTTCGTTTGAAAAGCCCGTACGGTACAATCCCTGCGCTAGAGGCAAATCATGATTCGCTCTAGAGTCTTTGGGGTGCCGTTCTGGTAGCTTTCAATCGCGATCGCCCCTCACTTGAGTCATTAACGAGGACATTCATGACCATGCATCCGACGCTTCACAGTGCCTTCCACAAGCGCAACGCCCTCAAAGTTATCAGCGGTTTGACCAATTACGATATCGAGCGCGTGGCTGCTGTCGTTCTGGCTGCCGATCGCGGTGGTGCAACCTTTGTAGACATTGCTGCTCGTCCTGAACTGGTGCACCGGGCTAAACAACTGACTACTCTGCCCATTTGCGTTTCGGCGGTCGACCCTCAGGGATTTGTGATCTGCGTTAACGCTGGAGCTGACCTGATTGAAATTGGTAACTTTGATGCGTTCTACGCTCAGGGCCGTCGCTTTGAAGCCGAGGAAGTACTGGCTCTGACCCGCGAAACCCGCGCGCTGCTACCCAACATCACCCTGTCGGTGACCGTGCCCCACATCCTCACCCTGGATCAGCAAGTTGACCTGGCCCAGGCTCTAGTAGAAGCCGGTGCAGATGTTATTCAAACCGAAGGTGGCACCAGCAGTCAGCCCACTCACCCTGGCACCCTGGGCCTGATCGAGAAAGCCGCTCCTACTCTGGCAGCCGCTTCTGAAATTTCTCGGGCCGTTTCCGTTCCCGTGCTTTGTGCGTCGGGTCTCTCCAGCGTCACGGCTCCCATGGCGATCGCCGCTGGAGCCGCAGGCATCGGTGTTGGTTCTGCTATCAACCAACTCAACAGCGAAGTGGCGATGATCGCCGCTGTGCGGAGCCTGGTAGAAGCGATTTCCAACACCGTTCCTGTTCGTCGTTAATGAGAACTCGATAAACAGAAGAGGCACGGTGTAATGCACCGTGCCTCTTTTAGTTCTTCTGTGTAAATTGTTGCCTGGCTCGCAGCGATTTACGCCCTCAAAAAACGATTTATCCAGCAGGTCTTTACAGAGGGAGTTAGGTAGAGAGAGCCGCGATCGCAAACCCCGCACATAACAGTACCCCACTCCAAAAGTGAAATGCTACGGCAATAAATTTGCAGTTGCTCACTTTGTCAGGATGGTTGTGGAAGCGCCACACATGCTTACACAACTGCACCGCTGGAGGCGTACTGAGCAAAATCAGCAGCGTCCACAACGGGAAGATTTGAAATCCCAGAAACAGGCCCGCCAGGAAGAAAACACTACTGCAAATCCAGGGGAGCAGGGCTGCACCACGCTGAGTACCTAGACGAACAATGGGCGATCGCTTCCCGGCTGCAATATCGTCGTTCACCTGATGAAAGTGGGAACAGAACAGCACCAGGCTGGTGGTAATGCCCAGAATCACCGAGGCGGCCAGAGCCATGCCTGAGAAGTGCTGAGCCTGGCTGTAGTAAGCTGCTTGTACTGCCAGGGGGCCGAAGGCAAAGAAGCAGAGAACTTCGCCCAGTCCCAGGTATCCTAAGCGGAAGGGTGGCCCCTGGTAGAGATAGCCCAGGGCACAACAGGCCAGAATCAGTTGCAAGACGGTCGTATCCCGTTGCAGCAGCGCGATCGCTCCAATCCCTAAAACTCCCAGGGTCAGGCACAGATTGCCAATCATGAAAACCAGGCGACGGTTACCCGTCAAGTTGACCAGGGAGTGGTGCTTATTTTTATCAATTCCTGTGTCCGAATCGAACACATCGTTTGTGATATTTTCCCAGGCCAAAATCAGAATGGCCGAGACAAGAAAGAGTAGAAAAATCGGAAGATGAAGCGCTTCGGTTTGATAAAAGGCGATCGCTGTGCCCAGGGCGATGGGCATGATAGCCACGCTATACATCGGCGGCTTAATGGCAGCCATCCAGAGTTTTTTGGAGCGCGGTGGCGTAGCCTCTTTCTGAAAGAATCGCACCTCCCCTTTGGCCGGAGACGCGAGGGATCGAATCGGCTTAATGGTCATCCCGGTGGAAGTAAAGAACCATAATAAAAGACTGAAACCCCATCATTCTAAGGCTTATGGAAGCGCTCTCAGGTGCTTTCTGCGGGCTGGAGTGTAAAGACTTGTGACCCTTCCAATTGGGAATGGATCCGGGCACCTGGGAAATTGTGTTACCTGTAAGAGACAGATTCGCGTCGGAATGGCTGTGTGGCTTCTACGTTTGGATCATGCCCTTTCCAAAAAGGTAATGCTGAGCGCAGTTGTCGTACCCCATTCTGGGATCTGCATCCCTGACCCAGCAACGGACTCATGCCAGTTCTCCCCAATAAAACACATCCTTTCAAAGACCTTAAAACGCTCCATTGTTTCCTTTCTGAGTTTCAGCAATCACGATTCAGTACTGATACCCCAGCGATTACAACGGTCGTGTTTGACATTGACCCGGTCGACCCCCTGGCGGTGATCCAAACTGCGATTCAAAATGGTACGGCTCACTTCTATCTAGAAAAACCATCTACCCATGAGGCGATCGCCAGTTTTGGGGTTGCCCACCGGATAACGGCTGACGGTCCTCAGCGTTTCCGAACCATACAACGCCAGTTAACTGCCTGGAATGCAGCAGTGCGATCGCCCGAGGCTTTAAAGCATCAATATTTCCTGGGCAGTTTTACTTTTTTTGATCAGAATGACGCGCCAGAGTATGGGTTTCTGCCAGGGGAACTGGTCTTGCCCCAGTGGCAGGTTATTCGGCGGCAGAATCAGTACCAGGCGATCGCCCACTTGCCTCAACCGGCCTATGGCAACCTGGAACCGCTGACCGAAACGCTCTGGCATCAGTTTCAAACTATCATTCAGGCCGAGTTACGGCCCAGCCTGACTCCTGGTATTGCGCCTCTAAGTCAGTTCTGGCAGACGGATGAATTGCAGAGCTTCCCCAGCGCTGTCGTGTCAGCTCTCCAGGCAATCCAGCAGAACCAGGTACATAAGTTGGTGTTGGCCCATGCCTTGGATGTGTTTTCTCCCATCCCGTTTGATGCTGTGCAGTCGTTGCAAAATTTGCGGCAGTTGCATCCCGACTGCCGGGTGTTCTCCGTAAACCACGGGGGGAGTACGACATTTCTGGGGGCCAGTCCTGAAACCTTGGTACGCATTCGTGAAGGGCGGCTGATGACTGATGCACTGGCTGGTTCTGCTGCCCGAGGGCGTACCCTTATTGAAGATGCAGCTCTAGGGCAACAACTGCTGCACAGTCCGAAGGAACGCCATGAGCATCAGATTGTGGTGGATTTTTTGAGCGATCGCCTGACCCAACTCACTATCACGCCTCAGGGCCGCCCTACGCCTGAATTACTAAAACTCTCTAATATCCAGCACCTACATACCCCCCTTTATGGCTCCATGCCTGCTGATCTACATGCCATGGATATCCTGGCAACCCTGCATCCAACTCCGGCAGTTGCGGGAATTCCTCCGCAGACAGCGATGGAGTTGATCCAGAAGCATGAGTCCTTTGGGCGATCGCTCTATGCGGCTCCTATCGGCTGGGTGGATGCGGCTGGTAATGCAGAATTTATTGTAGGGATTCGCTCAGCCCTGCTAACAGGGCACCATGCTCGCCTGTTCGCGGGAGCAGGAATTGTTTCAGGATCTGACCCCCAGCGGGAACAGGCCGAGGTCAACTTAAAATTACAGGCCTTACTTCGAGCACTAGCATAAATTAATACCAATAAAACCTGGTAGCCTGTAGTGCCCACAAGAACAGCACTACAGGTTTTCTATTAAAGTATGTTGTTTTCTTGCTTCAGTATTCTTGAGGGTATAAAAGCTACTCTTGCTATTGAATTGTACGGAGCTATTTAACACTGAAGAATGAGTCTGAAGTGCATTAAAACCAGTATTACTACCCGCAGGCTTAAAAGTAGTTTTACTGGGCTATTTTTCAAACTTTATAAAAAGACTGTCAGTACTTTACAAGAATTTCAAGTTTTCTAACCTGATGTGTATGAAGACCTTGAAGTAACTATGTGCTATTTAAAGCTCGCAAGAAATAATTTTATTTTAGAGGGATTAGTAAATTTCCTTAGACAGTTTAAATGCTGATTATGTGCCTTTCGAAACACAGTACATAACCCCTATTACGATTGAATGATTTTGGGTTAAAACTTCTCTGTTGGTTGCCTCGCAAGGATTTCCAGCTTCTTAAGAACTATCCGGAATGAGAACAAAAATTGCCTTTTGAAGTGATTGAGGATTCCGTGTAAGTACTGAATTGAGAATTATTCAAGGTTTCTTGAAGCCGTCGTAAAGGAGGATCAAATTCCTCACAGATACTTCACTGTTTCAGTCTATTAGAGTCAAGGTGGAAATGTTATGTTCAGAATATCAACTGCCATCATTATTGTTTTGACCAAACGTTAAATTCGTTTCAATTAAGAAAGATAAAGACTTTTGATGAGTGCTATGTATCACCCTTCATGGTTCAGGGAAAACTAAATTGAAAACAGTTTTTCTTGGCGTCATTTTGGGCCGATAGGCACTGGCAAGTTCAGTAATAGGCTGGGTAATTTTCGAAGTTTCGTTGAACCTCTTCTGGTCCCATACGCTACAGATTTTTCAGACGATGAACCCTAAACCTGCAAAGCAACAGTCTGCCTCAGATGCCTCAGAAATCGGTGTTTACGATTGCGAAATTCATCTCAAGTTTCGTTTAATTGAAGAAAAAGCAGTTTTGGGCGATCGCGAGCAACTCCTCGAAACCCTCCTGGATGCCTTTGCCTGCGGCGCTGACGAATACCTGGAACACATTCAGGTTGAAGTGAACGCCCAGGAAATTTCTGAGGTTCTGGCCTCTCCTAAAATGCGCCGTCAACTAATTCGCCTGCGTAATTCTAAAGAAATGGCCTGAAGTACCCGTCAAATTGAAGAGGAGGGTGGGCTCAAAGTGCCCACCCTCCTCTTTCGTTTGTAAGAGCAGGGTTTACAGTCACAGTTATGGAGGAACGGTGGGTGCAACGCACCCACCGTTCCTCCATAACTGTGACTGTGACTTAAAATCGTGAGCCAGGTTGCTTGAGAAACACTTCCTCTTCGGGAGTGGATATCCGGCCTAAAATCTCATTGCGATGAGGAAATCGGCTAAACCGTGCAATAACATCACGATGGCGTAAGGCATAGTCGTAGGGGTCTGCCAGGGCGGGGTCTTCCTGCACGAGTGCCTCAATGAGCGCAACGGCTTTGTGCTGGTCTTCCAGAACTTCGCTATGTTCTAGCGGCAGGTAAATAAATAGCCGTTGCAGTGGGTTTAATTGTTGGTCAAAACCATGGGCGATCGCCCATTTTGCCACTCTTAGCGCCTGCTCATCAGTAGCAAAGGCTTGGGGCTTCTGACGGAAGAGGTTACGCGGAAACTGATCTAACAGCAGAATCAGGGCCAAACATGACTCTGGCTGGGCTTGCCATCCATCCAGTTCCCCTAACGCGGCCTGGGTATACAGCGTATAGAATGCGGTGCGGATGTATTCATCCACTTCTGAGCTTTTGCCAAACCAAAGCTTGCGACGCCCAGCATAGGATGTATCCTCAGAGCCTGGAGTGCCAAACCAGAAATTCAGAACAGCCTCGACCCCGCTCACAGACCATCAGGTACGGAGGTTGTAGGAGGTTCAGGCTGGGGTTGCTGCTGTTGTGGCTGTTGCAAGCGATTGCGCTGTTGTTGACGGAAAAGCTCTGCCGCATTTTGGATGTTGTTGCGCCGATCGAGCTGGATTTCTGCATTGGTGCGAGAGTTGCTGAAGTTAGCGCGATGGATCATATCCATCACGTCTCCCATATCGGCGTTATCAGAAAAGACATCACGGGCTTCTTCAGGATTGCTGAATCCATCATCGGGATTGGCAGTAACCTGGGCTGATGCCGATGGGCTCAGCCAGGCCAGCGTGGAGAGGGCGATCGCCATTCCACCACCAATCAAACCCAGGCGCACAAACGAATGCGACATTTTTTCCACCATGGTAAGGGTCTCCCAAAAAATAAAGGGGGCTCGAAACCAATCCCCCTATCATAGACGCAATTTCTCCGGTCGATGTTGCGCAAAATCTGATGGGAAGCCGTGCGATCCCACCAGATTTTCCTGTATGAGCTTAAGCAAAGTTGCGTCGGAGCAATCCACGCACTCCCAAGAGGGCGATCGCATCGAACCCTAACAGCACCAGCAACGCAACTCCCAGAGTGACAGCCCCAAAGGGAGTCTGCATGACAACGCTGCTGAGGGACCAGCTGCTATGCAGATACACATAACGGATGGGCTCGATAGCGTAGCTCAGGGGGTTGAGGCTCGCAACAACCTGTAGCCAACTTGGCATGAAGCTGAGGGGCGCGAGAGCTGTGCTCGCAAACAGCAGAGGTAGGTTAGTGACGAAAATGACGGCAATCAGTTCAATATGACCGGGTAGGGCAAAGGCCAGGCCCAGGCTGAGGGCGGTCACACCCAGTACAAGCGTCATCACGATGCCAATGACTAAAGCCAAGCCGGCCGCATCGGGAATGCCCGTCCCCAAAACTGCACCCATGACGATGATGGCGATGGTTTGCAAGAGGCTGAGGGTAGCAATGAACAAGGCTGAAGCCAGTACGATGGAGAACCGCGATACCAGCGGCGCGACCAATAACCGATTCAGAAAGCCGAATTCCCGGTCAAACATCACCGGTAAACCGGCATTCAGTGCTCCACCAAAAGCGGTGAAGACCATCACCCCGGCTCCCAAAAACTGACCGTAATTGGCACTATCCCCGAACAGACCAGGGGGGACGTTCTGAAACAGAGCGCCAAAAAGAATTAACCACATGATGGGCTGGATTAACCCAGCAATTAGCGTTGAAGGGCGTCGCTGCAACTGGATAAAGAGCCGTCGCGTGAGGGCGGCGGTTTCCTGGATAAACTCATTTAACCCGGGGGATTGAGGGGCGATCGCCGCTGCCCGGCCCGCAGGCTTCAGGGCCGATTCCAGGTTTCCGGGGGGTGGAGTAACCGTCTGACTCATGCCAAGTTCCCGTGTAATATGGGTGATCCATTAAATGGAGTTCAATTTTTAGCCTAGCGCATCCACATCCAGAACTGGCTTGCTTTCACGAAAACTGTCGCCGGCCTGTAGGAAAAAGAGGAACTTCTTTTTGTGGGAGTGGCAGCGGACCTGTCACTCCCCCACTAAATGCACGATCCTATGGCTAAACTTCAACGACGCCTCTTTTCTACCCAGCTGGCAAGGACGATAATCCTCAATTCCCCAGCAAAACCTGCTGTACCATGCAGGTAGTATGGGTTGATTTCCCGTCTGAGCATTCAGGTTAAGCATTTCAGGTTGAACACCATGTCATCCCAGATGTCTCCCCACTCCAATCCATCGCAACTCTGGCACCAGCTCTGGCAACTCGTGAGCTGGCTAGAAGAGGCTGCCGAGAAGCCGAAATATAAGGTGTGGCGGCGCTATATTCGTCGCTATACCCGTCCAGCCTGGTTGATGAGTGCGACGCTGGCTCTGGTGCTGTTATCGGTCAACACCCGCTTTGTGCTGGCCTCGGGGGCCGGAGTTGGGGCCGCTTTAACCGTATTTTATCTGGCACAGAAGCAGTGGGTCTTGCCGCCTTTCTGGCGAGAAATGGTGGGGATGCTGACTCGCAGCCGGGGGATGGCGATCGCGGCTGGATCTGTTGCTACTCTCAGTACCTATGCTGGCCTCAGCCTCAACAAACCGTTTGTTGATCCGGCAATGGCGATCGGGTTGGTGCTGGAAGGCTCTCTTCTGCTGGGCTTTTTGCTTTGGCTGAGCAGCCGTCCTGACACGCGTTCAGAGGCATCGGAAACGGTAGCGGCCGATGGCGTGGAGCATTACCTGGAGCAATTGGCAGATCCCAGCCCTCTGAAGCGGTTGCTTGCCATTCGTCAGACCACACGCCTGGCCCGTTCCTCTGAGACGCCTGCCGAGATCCGGGCTGACTTGGCAGACTGCTTTCGCATTATGCTGGCCCACGAACCAGACCCCACCGTTCAGCAGGCCCTGGCCCGGCACTTGAATCTGCTCACCCCACCTCCACAATTGGGGAAAGGGGCTGCTCCCCTGGCAACTCCCATCGTTGCTCGCCAGCCGGAACCCCTCCTCGAAAGCCGGGCAGAGTCTCAGATGGTTGTGGATTAGGTTCTGTTGCCAGTTCTTTTTGTATGCGAAGCGCGGATAAGTTTTGCCCGTTCGTTTCAAAACTCGCCCTAATATCCTATGGATCGTGCCTCCAGTAACCTGTCATTCTTTTTGTGGGAGTAGTAGTTTTGCCAGCACTCCCACAAAAAGAATGACAGGTTGTTTTGTTATTTGTGATTTCTATGGCTTTAAGCTGGACGCCTCAGCGTACCGATGACGGTTCTTTTACTTTTTTTTCTGAAGAGTTTGGCGAAGCGTTCCATAGCTCTCGGGGAGCCAGAGCTGAGGCGTTCGATAAGTTCGCAGAGGCTACAAAGCTGGTGGAGCGAGCAAAGGGCGATCGCCTCCAATTGCTGGATGTCTGCTACGGGTTGGGATACAACACAGCGGCAGCTCTGGAAACCGTCTGGGCGACAAACCCCCAATGTTGTGTCACGGTATATGGGCTAGAACTCGACCCCACGGTGCCTGAAGCAGCAACTCAACCACCTCTGGTTGACGTGTGGACACCGCCCCTCCGTTCCATCCTGCAGGAATTGGCCCACGCTCAACAATCCCAACGCCCTGAGCTAGAGGCCCATTTGCTGATTGGGGATGCCCGGCAAACGATCCAGCCACTGGCCCAATCTGGCTTTCAAGCAGATGCCATTTTCTTCGACCCCTTTTCTCCGCGTCGCTGTCCACAATTGTGGACGGTGGAGTTTTTTGCTCAGGTCGCCCAGTGTCTAGCCCCCGGTGGCATTCTTGCCACCTATTCTCGTGCAGCTTCGGTGCGGCGAGCCATGCAGTTGGCTGGATTGCACATTGGCTCCATGCCGTTGCCTGTGGGAGATGGACTGCCCCATGAATGGTCGCAGGGAACTGTTGCCAGCCTGGATGTCGTAGACCTCCCTCCCCTTTCCCCAATGGAACAGGAGCATTTGCAGACTCGTGCTGCGATTCCCTATCGAGATTTGACGTTGCAGGAGAGTCCGGAGGCGATCGCCCAACGCCATCAGCAAGAGCAAGCGGCCTCGTCACTGGAATCCACGTCTAGTTGGCGGCGACGGTGGAATATCCGTTAGTCGGATTGGTCATGTTTCAAATACGTGGATGGGATGTGGTGAAAGGAGCATCTCGTAACCCTTTCACCACATCCCATCCACGTTTCTAGAACCCTACCATCGTATTTTGTTAGGGGGGGTGAATCTCACCATGCAACAGGGCACGATTAGATTTTTCTATGAAGCAACTCTCCCACTTAAAACTTAACCGCCTCTGGGTGCAGTGGCTGGCCGTGATGCTATTCATCACGTTTGGGTTGTTGTTACAGGAAAACATGGGGCTCAATAATGAGATCGATGTCCTGCCGCTAGCTCGGCAACTGGCTCAACCTGATTGGATTCCCGGCGACTGGTATCTGAATCAGCCTGCTGGGTATCGATTTCTTTTTTCAGAGGTAGTGGGCCGGATGGCGGCGGCCTGGGGATTTTTAGCGACTTCTATTATCGGCCGTCTGGTGTGCTATGCCCTGGTGTCTTTAGGGTTGGTGGGCATTGGGCGGCGGTTGAATTTGAGCTTGCCCTTTTTGTTACTGGCGATCGCCCTCTTCCTTTACAACTCCTCTGACCAGGGGGTCGCGGCAGAAGAGTGGATTGTTGGGTCCCTGGAGGCGAAGGCGGTGGCGTATGGATTCGTGTTGTTGGCGATCGCCTCCCTTCTGAGTGGTTGTTATTGGCAGGTTGCGCTATTGCTGGGGCTGGCAACGTCCTTCCATGTGCTGGTGGGTGGATGGGCCATGGTGACAACCGTGTTATGGGGTCTAGGTTGGCGTTCCAGGCTACGATTGCACCCGGCTCTGGTTAGTTCTATTGGCGGCGCTTCTGATTTTAAGAGGATGGGCGATCGCTGGCTCAACCTATTGCTGTGGGGTGGGTTGTACGTTGCTGGAGCTGCCCTGGCCATTCCGGCAATTCTGAAACAGGTGTTCAGTTCTCCCAGCCTGGGAGACATTTCCCCATCATTTGTCTATGTGTTTTTGCGATTGTCCCACCACTTAAATCCTTACGCGTGGCCGCTCTGGTGTTGGACCCGGTTGGCCGCATTTGTGGCAGTGTTCGCCGTTCTGGTAGTGCTGTTGAGGCGGCACCGTTCCCTCTTTCCCGCAAAGCAGTATGCGGTTTGTTGGGATTGGGTAGCTCTGGTGCTGTGTAGCCTGGTGCCCTATGGGTTGGGCCTGGTGCTGGCTCTCCTCGATGCGGAGGGGCGATGGTTGCAATACTATCCTTTTCGTCTGGGAGACGTGATGCTGCCGTTGGGTGCCTGCTTTCTGTTAGCGTGCTTGCTGGAGCAGGCGCTATGTCACCATCCCCGATTGTGGGAACGAGTGAGCACAGGGTTACTGGTTATTTTTGCGGTTGGGCAAACAGTCATCTTTAGCTCGCAACTGGGGGCGATCGCCCACTTTCCCAGCGAACCCCAGGTTGTCAATCCGGCCTGGTCTGAACTGTGCGCTTGGGTGCGGCAAAACACGCCTCAAAACGCACAATTCATTATCATGCCGTTGGATCGCGATAGCTTCACCTGGCTGGCCGAGCGACCCATTGTGGCAGGCTACAAGTTCATGCCTCAGACCCCCAACGAAATTGTGGAGTGGTACCACCGGCTAGATGATTTAACCGCAGGCACCTTCACCCGGTTGTCCCAGAATATTGAATGGCTCCGGGGAACCCCAAACGTCGGGCGTGAGATTCGACAACAATTGCGGCAGAGATTTGCCAGCCTGGATACAGAGGAGGCGATCGCCCTGATGGAGAAATACGACGCGCCCTATTTCCTGACGCGCTCCTGGCATCGATTGGATTTGGCGATCGCCCACGAAGTCTTTCCCTATATTCTGTATCGTGCTCCTTAATCTAAGCGGCGGAAATCAACCTATGTTTGAGGATGGGAGTGCTTTACGCCCCACCATAGATATACTTAGCTAGAAGGTGGGGGGTGCGAAGCACCCCCCACCTTCACTAGAAAAACTGAAGTTGCGTAGTACTCGTCAAAGTTCGCTTGGCGTACTCGCTTCTGTCGGCTTTCTGTTGGTAATGGGCAGGTAATAACTGGCCACAAGAGCCAGCATCAGCCACCAAAGGCTACTGATCTGGGGCCGATACCAAACAGTATCAACAAGACCGTGGCTGAGGACTCCAATCATCGTCGCGATCGCCCCCATCAACCAGAAACCATTGCGATCGCCGGCTGCCCGCAAGGTTTGAATGCGCTCCCAACCCATCGTGAAGGTGACGGTGAGCAACCACAGGAAGCAGGTAAAGCCGATGATGCCCGTTTCCACCAGGATTTCCAGGTAGATGGAATAGGCACTTAGAGCGGTGTAACCCGTCTGCTGATAGCTAGGATAAACCTTGTTAAAGGCCGTATTACCGGGGCCAATGCCCAGGATGGGGCGATCGCGAATCATGCGGCGGACAGCGGCCCACACGTTGATGCGGTAGTTGTTACTGCTGTCTTCTCGTCCGGCAAACATACTAAGAACGCGATCGCGTAAGGGATCAACGGCAATCACGGCCGCCACAACGACAGCAGCAGTCACTCCAAGCACAATCGGTAACGCCCACTTCCGCCAGAACCTGGGCAGATAAACGCTAAACCAATGCACCAGCAGCAATAGAAGGGCAAAGCCCGACAGGACAAAGCCAATCCAACCCCCCCGGCTAAAGGTCAGCACTAGGCAAGCCGAATTCAAGACCCACAACCCAACGGCGAGCGCCTTGGGTACCCAGCGCTGCCATGCAAACACCGCCGCTGCACTCATAATGCAAGCCGGAATGAGATAACTCGCTAACAGGTTTGGGTTGCCTAAAAAGCTATAAACCCGAGTCGTTCCCGCCAGAGTGGATTCAGTATCAACCCAGGTGGCGAGAGCATTGGCTCCAAAGAACCATTGCCGCATTCCAACAACGCTGACAATGGAAACCGTCATCAGGTAAAGGGTGATCAGGGTAGACCGGAGACGGGGCGATCGCAACACCCGTGCTAACAACAGAAACAGCAGCACATTCAGGGTCAGCTTCATCAACCCCACCGCCGCCGCCCCGGCCTTAACAGGAGACGCCGCCGTTGCAATCAGCGAAATGAACCAGTACAGCAACACCAGCATGTGAATGGGCGTTACCCCGGCTCCATCCTCATCTGACAGGGTCAGGATGGCCCAATACAGACCACAGGCCAGCATCATGACGCCAATCAGCGCCGTCGAGACGAACGGGGCCAGACAGAACAGAATCGCCGCCAGTCCCATGCCCAGGGTATCGCCCCACTGCATCAGCCAACTTCCCTGCCGCCAGGAAGCCAAGCTTCCCACCAAACGGTGCAGATAACTGTACTTCACCCAGTCCTGGGGAGCCCCATTCGCAAAGGTGAGTTGTTGCCAAACGGCATTAAAGGCCGAAGTCATAGGGAAAATTTCCTGGACTTTATCTTGAGATGAAAATTTTAGCCCAGTGGAACCAGGCTGGTTGGAATAGTATCACTACTCCGTCCCTCATATATGGGATCCGCTTGAATACAGCAATTCTCATGGTGAGCTTCAAAGCCGAACAATCACCTCAAGCGATCGTTCGGGCTGGATTCCGCCATGAGAAGTACTGGCTGGACTAAGCGGATTTGACATTCAATAAATGATTTCGTACCCAATGGATAACGACATTCAGTCAATTTGGGTGCATCCCACTTTTGTAGGTGAAGCGGGTGCATCCCACTTCACCTACAAAAGTGGGATGCACCCGGCAATTTTACGTGAGTGCTGGAATTCCCTAGCTGAAACGTGAAAATCTCACGCACAATGGTGATCACGCACAATGGTTATGGAATCCTGACGGCAGGACGCACGCACAATGGCTCATCTTCTGGCGATTTTAGTTGGCTTGAGCGGCTTCATTCTCTACATGGCAGCCTTCTTCTTCCCAGAAGTGCATCGCAAGAACGACTTCATCTGGAGTGGCGTCATTTTCTTCTATGCACTGGCACTGTGGGTTTACTCTGGCCGGATTACAGGTGGCGTCTTATTAGGCCAAGTAGCCAGCGTCGTGGTATTGGGCTGGTTGGGCTGGCAAACCCTTGCTATGCGGCGGCAACTTACCCCCTACGACCAACAGACTTGGGTATCCAGTTCTGGTAAATCCATCGGTGATGTGTTGTTTCTGAATGCCACTCAACTTGGGAGCCAATTTAAACAGCGCTGGGAGCAGTTGCCCTTACCTGCACCTCTAAAAGGCTTACCCGACCAGGTAGGCCGTACAGTGGGCAACTTACAAGCAAAACCCCAGCCCAAAATGGCTCCTCAAGCACCCGTGAAAACAGCCGAGGGGGCGGAAGCTGAACCGCGTAAGGTTCGTAAAAAGCCGAAAACAACTCAAGAAACTCCTGCTTCCCAATCTGCCACCTCTCCTGACGCAGCTCTCAGTAAAACAGAGGCTCCGCAAACGGAAGTTGCCCCTGAAACGAAAGTGGCGATCGCCTCAACCCCACCACTCAACGAACCGACCGCAACGCCCGAGTCGAACAATGAGAATGCTTCAAGTACTAAATCAGCTTCAGCAATAGAAGCATCAGATCTGGAGAGGGCGATCGCCTCGCCTCAACCCACATCTGAGTCGGCTCAAAATCCAGAGCCACCGGTAGAAACGGCTCAGGCTTATACAAGTGCGGCCCCAGTTTCAGAACCTCCTGCTGAACGTCTGGCCCCCGCGCCCGAAAGGGATTTCACGCCAGAGTCTGTTTCTGTTGTGGATACTCCGTCCTCGGAACTGACACCCGCACCCAGCGACGCCTCCACTCCCCAAACAGGTTCTGAGCCCGAAACAGCAGCGGATATTCCCTTTACCCCTCCCCCTGGCACGGAGCCCACCGCTGTCGCTCATGTCGTAGAGGTGACTCCGGCTCCTCCCAAAGAGTCTTTCGACGCGACGACGCCCATGGAGATTGCTCCTCCGTCACCCAGCCCGACCGTTGCAGACGAGCCATCTTACATTGTCAATACAGAGACGATGGTTCCAGCCCTGGAACTCCCAACGGGTCCACAGGATATCAGCGATATTCCACCAGAGAGCCCAATTCCGACCTCAATAGAGCCAGTGGAAACAGCCACAAATCAGGCCGATGAAACCTCTGAACTCGCTGAGACAATATCAGGGACGTCCGATAGCATTGCTTTTCCGACGGAGTCTACATCAGGCGATCTATCGGGTATAGAGCAGGAATCCGAAGCGCTGATGGCTCCACCCGCGACGTCTCCTACCGATGAGCCAGAGACCGAATGGGAGGCGATGACCCAGGATCTCTGGGGCGGAGCTGTGCCTGCTGGAGAAACAGCGTCTGTGGAGGACGAACGTGAGGACGATGTTCTGGAGGACAGCCCAACCGATCGCCAATCTGTCGTTGATGATGGTGCACTCCCCTCACCCGTGCCGATCGCCACTGCAAAGGGTCTCGATCTGTCTATGCCAAATGTCTCAGAATCCTTACAGGAGGAGGATTGGGGTGAAGAAGACACAGAAGAATCCGTATCTAACGGCTCAGCAGAAGACTGGGATATGGACTGGAACGAACCGCCCGATCTGCCAACTCCCATCCAACCGCCCCCTGTGCAGCCTATTATTGAGCCTGAGGAGCTGACCTTCGCCGACATGGTCGCCGCTGCCAACCGTACTTTGACACCTGAGGATCGGGTGGTGGTTGATGTTAAGGCGATCGCTATTACCGACGACGACGTTACCCCTCCAGTCGACAATTGGGATGACTGGGATGAGGAGGACAACGATGCCTGGTTCGATCGCTAGGCTCCTTGTTGCCCGTTACTCAATAAAGCTATGAAATGGGGTGTGGAACTACGATTCCACACCCCATTTCATAGCTTTATTGAGCAATGCCCAGTGTTGAGTGAGCTGAATTGTTCTCCTTCCATCCCACCCAAGTATTGGCCCTGAAGCAATGTTAGCTAGCTCTACAGGAGTGATAAATTCTCCCCAAACTTCCTTTTCCAGAAACGTTGCTTCCTGCCATTTGATGGCAGGATAGATTAGGAGCACAGTGGTATACACTACAAGTAAAGGGCAATAGGTATAGTTGCTTACTGTTTCCAAAAGCAGTGTTTGGTGCGATCGCCCAAATTTGCCCGTCATACCCCTGTCCACGCCACTTGAATAGAGGAAGTCATGGCTGTTGCAACCACCCAAACCCTTGAAGCGCTTTGCGTAAATTCGATTCGTTTTCTCGCGATTGATGCCGTCGAAAAAGCCAAATCTGGTCACCCCGGTCTGCCCATGGGTGCAGCGCCGATGGCCTTTGTGCTGTGGGATCAATTTCTGCGGATCAATCCCAAAAATCCGCAGTGGTTCAATCGCGATCGCTTCGTATTGTCTGCGGGTCACGGGTGCATGTTGCAGTATGCCCTGATGTACCTGGCTGGCTTCGACAGCGTGACACTGGATGATGTCAAAAATTTCCGTCAGTGGGGCTCTAAAACCCCCGGTCACCCCGAAAACTTCGAGACCCCTGGTGTAGAAGTTACTACCGGCCCTCTGGGTCAGGGGATTGCCAACGCGGTTGGTTTGGCTATGGCTGAAGCCCACCTGGCGGCCCGCTTCAACAAAGATGATCTGAAGCTGGTTGATCATTACACCTACGTCATCCTGGGTGATGGCTGCAACATGGAAGGGGTTTCCGGTGAAGCCTGCTCCCTGGCGGGTCACCTGGGTCTGGGCAAGCTGATTGCTCTGTATGACGACAACCACATTTCTATCGACGGCAACACCGAAATCTCCTTCACCGAAGATGTCAGCAAGCGTTTCGAAGCTTATGGCTGGCACGTGCTGCACGTCGAAGATGGAAACAACGACCTGGAAGGTATTGCGAAGGCGATCGCAGAAGCCAAAGCGGTTACCGACAAGCCGACCATGATTAAGGTCACCACCACCATCGGCTACGGTTCCCCCAACAAGAACAACACCGCCGGTGTTCACGGTTCACCTTTGGGCGCTGATGAGAACAAGCTGACCCGCGATAACCTGGGTTGGACTTACGATCCCTTTGTGATTCCCGATGACGCTCTCAGCCACATGCGCCAGGCGATTGATCGCGGTGCCAGCCTGGAGGCTGAGTGGAACGAAACCTGGGCTCAGTACAAGACGAAGTACGCTGAAGAGGCGGCTCTGTTCGAGCGCTTCCTGAGTGGCAAACTGCCCGAGGGTTGGGATAAGGCTCTGCCCGTTTATACCCCCGAAGACAAAGCTCTAGCCAGCCGGAAGCACTCCGAGATCTGCTTGAATGCTCTGGCTCCCGTCCTGCCTGAACTGATTGGTGGTTCTGCTGACCTGACCCACTCCAACCTGACGGAGTTGAAGATCAGCGGCAGCTTCCAGAAGGGCGCTTACGAGAATCGCAACCTGCGCTTCGGTGTGCGTGAGCATGGTATGGGCGCTATCTGTAATGGGATTTCCCTGCATAACTCCGGCCTGATTCCCTACGGTGCGACCTTCCTGGTATTCACCGACTACATGCGGGCTTCCATCCGTCTGTCGGCTCTGGCTCAGGTAGGCGTGATCTGGGTGATGACCCACGACTCCATTGCTCTGGGTGAAGATGGCCCCACTCACCAGCCTGTGGAAACCATCGCTTCCCTACGTGCTATTCCCAACCTGACCGTTCTGCGTCCCGCTGATGGCACCGAAACCTCCGGTGCCTACAAGGTGGCGATTGAGAATGCTGTTGCGAAGAAGCCGACCCTGTTGGCATTGACCCGTCAAAACCTGCCCAACCTGGCTGGTTCTTCCATTGAAGGTGTTGCGAAGGGTGCTTACACCGTTGTGGAATGCGACGGTACTCCTGACCTGATTCTGATTGGGACTGGTTCCGAAGTGAGCCTCTGCGTGGATGCGGCTGCTCAGCTGACTGCTGAAGGCAAGAAAGTGCGTGTTGTGTCCATGCCTGCGTGGGATCTGTTTGAAGCGCAAGATGAAGCTTACAAAGAGTCCGTACTGCCTAAGGCTGTGACCAAGCGTCTAGCGGTGGAAGCCGGTATCAGCATGGGTTGGCACAAGTATGTCACCTCTGATGGCGACACTGTGAGCATCGATCGCTTCGGTGCATCGGCTCCTGGCAACGTTTGTATGGAGAAGTTTGGCTTCACCGTCGATAACGTGGTTGCTAAAGCCAAAGCTTTGCTGGGTTAATCGGCTGAGAGCTTGCTTTTGAAGAAAGAGGGGGCGATCGCCCCCTCTTTTGCGTTCTAAGGCTTCTCAAAAATAACTCTTCGAACCAAATTGCGTCAGGCTGGACATCGCCGTAATACTCTCTGGCTGGGTACGATGAGTTGGGGTCAAAACGGTTGAGGGAATGGTTATGCGATCGCGTTTTCCCAAACTTCATAATCGCTATCTATTCAACCTCAGTTCGGGATAAGCTGAAGTGCTCATTTTGACGTGCGCTTTGCGCACGTCAAAATGAGCGTTTTCGAGTGCCGTGCGTCGCGCGGCACTCGAAAACACCCTTAACCCGAACTCAGGTTTTGTGAATGTGGCGAAGTCTGCCACATTCACAAAACTGAGATGCACCCTCTTTTACTGAGGATTGGAGGTAATGGTGAGCGTTACGGTGTAGTCACCTGCTTCAATGGGTTGTTGCGTGTTGGGATAAGGGGCTACTTCACTCAATTGAATGTGATAGCGGCCCACCGTTGTGCTGGATTGCGCATCGGCACCTGCACCTTTGGTTAGCACAACCTCTTCAGCAGGGGCATCGTTGGCGCTGACCCGGAACCGGGCACTCACCTGCCCGGCCCATATGCACTGGACATTGCTAGGGCAGCGGGAGTCGTCGGATACACCAAGGAATTGAATCGTGAGCCCATCAATAACGATCTGTTGTTGAACCCCCAATTGAAAAGGTTGATCCAGACGAGCAGAAATCTGATTTCCTGGAACCCGCTGGCAAGAAAATGCAGCATTGGGCTGGGCTCCCACCAATAGCAGTGCTGCCAGAGAGACGATCAAACCTGTTCTCTGGAACCATAATCCGTATTTTGGATGTTTCATATCAAAGAACCTGGCTCGTATTTGAGCCTGAATTGAGTGGAGCTATGATTGGGACCGCTGCTCCAGAGCCAATTCCTGAAGACGCTCCTGGAGCGATCGCAGTTGTTCTGGCATGGTCATATCGTTGTAGTGGAGCGATCGCCGCTCCTCACCCTGCTGGATTGAAATCTCGTATTGCATCATGTCCGGCAGCCCTCCTGCAGCGGAAATCGCAGGTGCCGCTTGTAACGTAAAAAACTTTGTTTGATTGACCAGACGCTCCAGTTCTTGGGCGAGTTCCTGGGGTAATTTGGTGGTGTCAACAGAGTACGTCAGGCGGAGATTGGCAAAGCCTCCTGAGCTGCTGTAGTGAATCAGCATCATTCCTCCAACAGAAAGAGCAAACCCCTGATATATTGGCGCAGCAATGACTTCATGAACCAGCGTCAGATCCGGTCTGGATGTGCAAAATCATATTTCATGGTGATTTGAGGCTGATTTTGCAGGGACATCCCTGCAAAATCAATCCTCTTCTTAAACGATTGGAATGCCCACCGCTCGAAATGCACTGCGCACGACTTGAGGGGAACCGACAGGAACTTTGCCATCCCGGACGAGTACCCGGGCTGCTTCCACTAAAGCACTGGCCGCCATATTGAAATCAGCAGTAGCCGTAAGGCGTAATAGACCGGCATACCAAATTTGCACCGCTTTGTCGGTGCCAATGTCCATGGCTGTTAAATAAAAGGCTTTGTTGGGGATACCGCTGTTAATGTGAACCCCGCCATTATCTTCAGCTCCTGTATAGTAGTCCTTCATATGGGCGGGCTGAGGATCTTTGCCCATGAGGGCGTTGTCATAGGCGGTGCCAGGGTCTTTCATGGAACGCAGTGCTTCGCCATACAACTCTGGCCCCATAATTTCGTCTCCAATCAGCCAGTCCGCTGTATCGGCTGTTTCACCCTTAGCGTATTGAGTGATGGCACTGCCAAATACATCCGAGAAACTTTCGTTGAGGGCTCCCGATTGGTTCTTGTATTCCAAATTGGCTGTGTACTGAGTCACGCCATGGGCTAATTCGTGGGCAATGACATCCAGGGATTGAGCAAAATTGGTAAAGATTTTGCCATCACCGTCGCCAAAGGTCATTTCATCCCCATCCCAAAAAGCATTCATATACTTTTTGCCGAAATGGACGTTGAGGACGAGATTTAGGCCCAAGTTGTCGATGGAATTTCGGCCTAAAACTGTTTTGAAGAATTCGCGAACAATACCAACACTGTCATAAACCTGGTTGGCAACGGGATCTGTGATGGCAGCAGCCCCTTCTTCGCGAATGAGTTTAACCCGTTGTACCCACTTACTTTGACAGTCATACACTTGCCGTAGGCTTTGACCGGTCTGAGCCATAGCCAATAAGGTTACACTAATGTCCTTCTGGGTGCGGCGGGCGCGTTGCCGTTGGCTTTCCAGAGAACTTGTCCGTGCTGCTTCAACTCCCGATTTGGACAGGTTGCTGGTGACAATGGGAGGAATGAACTGACACGTACATTTACCAAAGCAGGTATGTTGACGTAAAACCATCGAAATCCTTCTCCTTTTGGGGCGTAATGGGAGTCGTGAAATGGGTGGAAACCGTTGCAGTTAGGGGCTTATGACGGGGCGATCGCCTTAAGTAAGTGAGCAAAGCCTCCGATCCACTACAGGGAAACGGTCAGCTATTCCAGGCTGATTCAATCGATTACAGGACGGGGTTGGCGATCGCCCTCCTACCTGGCGATGCCCAAACCATAGCAAATCCTGCTAAGCTTCCGTGGGTTGTTGAAGTTTTTGAAACCATCAACTTTCAGACGTTTCCTGAACATTAGTTCGGACAGTTTTTCTGAAACCTTTGATTTTGCGTGCGCGAAGCGCACGCAAAATCAAAGGTTTCAGAAAAACTGTCCAGAGTATTGCTGAACGATATTTGAAATAATGTTGCAGCATAAGAAATAACATCTCAGGGAATGGCTGAAAGTGCCATTTCTACATCGTTGAAGCCGACTTAGAAAACGGCAAGTGAAAAAATTTTGAAGAGATTTATACTCCGTTTTTAAACGGTGCGAAACATCAACCGATTTAAGCAGGTTCTAACTACCCTTTGAAAGATGGAATGTACTCATCTTTTAATAGGTATTCCATAAATCATATAGAAACGCTATGGCGAACTGAAATACTCAATAGTCTTAACGTTATTTATATAAAGGTACGGGTTTGAAAAAAGGATCACATGATGAGGGCTCTCACTCCCCCTAGCAGGAAGAGTTACACGTTAATCTTGCTTAAAGAAAGTATACTTTTTCTGAAATGTATGCAATCTGCGTGTTTGCTGGAGCTGTTTTGCTACACAGATTTTGGGCGCTATATCTGTCAAAAACTTATGTTCTTAAAGCAATGCTGCATAAAATAGAATTGGGATTGCCTTGTAGAGTTCGGTATATCTAATAACAATGCTTTAATTCGTTTGTTCAAACGCACAAAATAGGTTTTCTAAATCTACCCCTTTGGGGTAATGGAGGCCGTGATTGCCTGTGGGAGGATCAATCAGATTTAATTTAAGCTGATTAGAGGAAAGATTATGAAAGCATTATTGCTCTATCCTCAATTTCCAAAAACATTTTGGTCTTACGATCGCTTCATGGAGCTGGCTGGGCTGAAGGCAACCATTCCACCCTTAGGTATTCTGACTGTCGCTGCATTGCTTCCAAAAGAATGGGAAATTCGGTTTTATGACCGCAATGTTAGCCCCGAAACTGATGCAGATTGGGAATGGTGTGATATTGTCATTCTCTCGGCAATGCTAGCCCAAAAAGAAGATTTTCATGAGTTGATTCGGAAGGGCGATCGCTTTGGCAAAAAGGTTGCTGTGGGTGGTCCTTACCCGACCTCTGTCCCTGAACCTGCTCTACAGAACGGAGCAGATTATTTGATTTTGGATGAGGGGGAGATTACGATTCCAATGTTTTTGGAGGCGATCGCCCAGGGGCAGGAACAGGGAACTTTCCGTACGAGTGAAAAACCTGACGTTACCACCAGTCCTATTCCACGCTTTGAGTTACTTCAGCGTGACCAGTACTTGATGATGGCTATTCAGTTTTCGCGGGGGTGCCCGTTCAACTGCGAGTTTTGCGACATTATCAGCCTTTATGGGCGTAAGTCTCGCACCAAAGAACCTGGCCAGACCCTGGCAGAACTGCAATCCCTCTACGATTTGGGTTGGCGAGGTTCAATCTTTATCGTGGATGACAACTTCATCGGTAATCAGCGCAATGTCAAACGGTTGCTGCGAGAGTTAATTCCCTGGATGGAAGCCCGCAATTACCCATTTACCTTCCTCACCGAGGCGTCGGTAAACCTGGCGGAGGATACAGAACTTCTGGATCTAATGGCTCAGGCAGGGTTCTACGGGGTGTTCTTGGGAATTGAAACGCCGGATCAGGATAGTCTGCAAGTCACCCGCAAGCAGCAGAACACTCGCAATCCTTTAATTGAAGCGTGCCGCACCATTAACGAGGCGGGCTTGCTCATTTATGCCGGATTTATTCTTGGGTTTGATGGCGAGCGGGCAGGGGCGGGCGATCGCATTCGTGCCTTTGTTGAAGCGACGAGCATCCCTCAACCCATGCTCGGCGTTCTCCAGGCGTTGCCAAACACTGCGTTGTGGCAGCGGCTAGAGAAGGAAGAGCGACTGTTGCAAAGTCAAGGCATTACAGAGGTTGGGGACCAAAACTGCTTGATGAACTTTGTACCTACTCGTCCCCTTGTAGAAATTGCCCAAGAATATGCCCACACCCTGTGGTACCTCTATGAACCTAAAAATTACCTGCGGCGTTGCTTCGAGCAATGTCTCAACATTACTGCCAACCCTCGGTTGCACCAGAATGTGCACTTCCCCCTGGGTAAAAGCCTGAATCTAACGGCCCGGCTCTTTTGGATTCGAGGCATCTATCAAGAAGGTGCCCGACGGCAGTTCTGGCAACAGTTTTGGGCGATCGCCACCCAGAAACCCCAATTCCTCAATCTCTACATTGGCCTCTGTGCCGCAGGGGAACACTTCCTGGAGTACCGCACCTTAGCCCGTGAACGCATCACCCAACAAATTGGCTTCGATCCCCTTGGGGAAGCTCCCGCTTCCCAGGAACGGGAACTTGCTGTTGCGGGGTAGGGCGACTGTGAGCCTTTCCTTGAAGGAGCGTATAGAGGCAAAGCCTACACACGCTCCTTGTAATCCCCCCATATAGAACCCCTCAACTTTTGACATCGCAAAGTAGTGATGCCAGCATCTGTTTTGTGTTGCTAAACGGAAGTTACGCCAAAATGAGCGTTTTCGAGTGCCGCGCGTCGCGCGGCACTCGAAAACGCCCTTAACCTGAATTCAGGTTTAGTAAACTTCTGGTACAAAAAACTGTTCGTTTCGCGGAGGTCGCACATACCCTCCACCAGATTTTCGTGGCGGCAGTTCTAGAGGATCTGGTGTCATATCGACATAGGGAACTTTGCTCAGAATATGGTGAATGCAGTTGAGCCGAGCCCGCTTTTTATCATCGGCCTCGACGGTAAACCAGGGAGCTTCAGGGATGTTGGTATGGGCAAACATCACGTCTTTTGCTTTGGAGTATTCGACCCAGCGATCGCGCGACTCTAAATCCATTGGGCTCAGTTTCCAGCGGCGGGCGGGGTCAGTCATGCGAGCCTGGAAGCGGCGCTCCTGTTCTTCATCACTGACGGAGAACCAATATTTCAGTAGGATGATGCCCGATCGCACCAGCATCCGCTCAAACTCAGGGCAGGTTTGTAGAAACTCCCGATGCTCATCGGCAGAGCAAAAGCCCATCACATATTCAACCCCGGCCCGGTTGTACCAACTGCGATCGAAGCAGACAATTTCGCCCGCAGCAGGCAGGTGCGCCACATAGCGTTGGAAGTACCATTGGGTCTTTTCGCGATCGCTCGGCGTTCCCAAAGCCACAATCTGACATCCCCGTGGATTCATTGGCTCAGTAATGCGCTTGATGGTGCCCCCTTTTCCGGCGGCATCCCGCCCTTCAAACACAATGATGATCCGGGCTCCGGTAAACTTTACCCAATACTGCATTTTGACCAGCTCTAGCTGTAGCTTCGCCAGTTCTTTCTCGTAGTATTTATTGGTGAGTTTGGAACTTCCTTCATCCTCGGTTGTTTGTTTCTCTAAATGTAGAGGACTGGCTTCTTCTAAATGTTTTTCTTTGAGTTGTTTCTCTTTAGATTTCTTCTTTTTAGATTTTTTCTTCTTTTGGGAAGCCATTAATGAGCTGCCGTTGGTGGATGTTACGAACTCATCAAGCTTTTTAGGGTTCATAGCGAGATCCGGCTTCTTGTGAGGCATGTCACTTTAATCCACTCTAAAGTAGGATAATGCCTTGAATTTCTATAGTTTTTCTAATGTTTTGGCTTCGAACAAATCTTCAAAGTTTTGCAACTGAAAGCAAAGATACAGCGCTTTGCGCTTGAATAAAATGCAGCTATTTTTGTGAGAGCCTCGCGGAGCGAGGCTCTCACAAAAATAACTTGTACCTCATAGGCTTGAAAAGTGCTGTACAAACGTTACAGCTAATACAAAAACTTTGTTGTGTGTGGTGTGCGCCGCACAACACACAACAAAGATGTGTAAGGCCTAACAGTATTACTCCATCGGAATTCCCATCGTAAAGCGAAGGGTTTTGAGAATTGTGCTAACGCTCAATACAGATAAAATGCTTCCGGCACTAAATGCGCTTAAGATGCTTCCGGCGCTTCCAAAACTTAAAATACTCCCGACGCTGCCAATACTCAGAATGCTACCGACGCTGCCAATACTCAAAATACTTCCGGCACTACCGATGCTGAGGATGCTGCGGTAGCTTACCAAACTTAAGAAACCCTGTTCTGGAATCAACCAACCTGTACCCATCCCATCCTCCTCATTTACCTAAGGACCATTACAGGTTACCAAATCCAGATCCTTAGGAAGGAAGCTTAGTGCGGAGTTTAGCGATCGCCCTCAATACTTCATCACGATGCTTGCGCGACTGCATCCACTTGGGTAAGCGTGATGCGAGGCTCTGATTGAACCAGCCATAGCGATCGTCCGGTTGCCGCTCCCGTAATGTTGCCCGAACAAAGTTTTCCAGGAAATCCAGATGCTCTTGATTGTTGGCCCATAAAATCTGATTACAGCAGGGCGTTTGCAGCCACAACGGATACCGAAAAAAGGCATCCGTCGGCTCACTGGCTTTAAACTGAACCATCGTGTCCGTCCAATCCTGGGCAGTACCGCAGGCTGAACACGTTAGGCGACGAGGCGCAAACCAACCACTCGTATCGTTGGGGGTAACCAGTCGGATCATTGCACAGCCCTGGCAATTAGGACAACGCACTAAAACCTCATCCTGAAAAGCATCGAGAGATTTTCCCGTATCCAAAAATCGAGTCATACTCCCTCCAGGCACCGACAATAGGCTGGACCATTCTTCTTAAAAACCCTTGATTTTGCGTGTCGTGTACACAAAATCAAGGGTCTCAGAAAAACTATTCGAACCAAAGCTACTCAGATCCCTAAATTCTCCAGGAATCTGGATATCTAAGCTCATCGGCTGCAAAATTAGGTGCTCACCTTCCCACACGCCATAAATGATGACCGATTACGAGACTTCCTGTGTCAATTGTTGCGTAGCTTTGCCGCGCAACAATTGACACCCTCAAAAACCGATTCATGCAGGAGGTTTACCGATTACCAATCCAACGTCGGCTCTGGCATCGGTGCAGGAGCCGCCGCCAGCCGTGTTCGTACCGCCGGAGCCCGGAACATCACCTGGAAGCTAGACTGCCGTTCTGCTGGAGGCTCTGGGGCTTCGTCCCAAAGGCTTTCGTAGAAGAAGAAAGCGACACCTAATCCGCGCGATCGCGCGGCCTGAATCTTCGACTGAATCAACCGCATGGGTACAGGCTGATTCCGTAAGCCCGTGAGAATTCCGGCTGCCGTAGGGATGAGTTGTCGCGCCTCTTGAATTTCTGGGCGGCTAATTTGGTCCGTAAAGCTGCCAATATCTGGGCGATACACCTGCACCAGCAACTCATCAACAATACCCTGACGCACCCAGGTCAGCCAATCCTGTAAGTAGCTGTTATAGGCTGTGTCGTAGGGGTTGGGTGACACTGAGAAAATAATGTTGGGTTTGCGGGCTTTCACGGCATCATGCAGCCGCGTCATAAAAGCTGTGAGCTTGTCGGCACGCCAGCGCATCCAGGCGGCATCGCGGGCATTGGCTGGGGGCGGTTGTCCGGTTTCTTGCTCGTAGAGGCCCATGGTATAGGAGTCATAGCCAAATTCCACAGGCAGGCTGGTGTGGTCGTCAAACTGAATCCCATCGACATTGTAGCGGGTCACGACCTCCAGTACCAGGTCGGTAATGAATTGCTGCACTTCCGGATTGAAGGGATTGAGCCAGTTCACTTCTCCGGCACCGCTGACGGAAGTATTGGTGCCATTCTGCCGCTGGGTGAGCCAGTTGGGATGGTTCATGGTCAGCTCCGAGAGGGGCGGAGCCATAAAGCCAAACTCGAACCAGGGGATGGCCAGTAATCCCTGCCGATGGGCATGGTTGACCAAATCGGCCAACATATCCTGCCCATCAACGCCACGCCATACAAAGGGTTGGATACCTTCTCGCTGGGCGACAGGGCTGGGATACAACACGTAACCTGAATTCCACACGACGGAGTAGACCGTGTTGAAGTTAAGGGCCGAGAGCTGAGCCATGGCTTGCTGCAACTGGAAGGAGTCGCGCAAAATATCCATGTCATTCGTCGTCACCCAAACCCCTCGAATTTCCTGAAAGGAGCGAGTGGGTATAGGTGTAGGGGCTGGCAGAACTGAGTCAGCACCAGGAACTTCTGGAAAATTGGTAATGGGAACTTGCTGGGCGATCGCTCCCCCCAACCCCGTCAGGTACGTAGTCAGCACGGCTAATAGAATTAGAACGCTGTATTTAAGCTTCTTCCAGACAGAACGTCTATGGCCGAACTGCCATCCTGCACAAAATTGCGATCTCATAGGCTCCAACACTGCAAAACCAACGGTGGGAAATCTCGCCTCAATCTTAGGTCACAGACATTTATATCTATCAAAGAATGTGTTGCTCAGCAGGATGTTTCTACTGAATCGCTTGAATATCAAAATTTTGTCCAGGTGTAAATTTCTGTGGATGATTGGGAGGGGAGGCACGGCCGCCCCTCCCAATCATCCACATATTTGCAACACAATCCAGGGGTGATGACTAGTAGGCTGCGGCCTAAGTTCGCAACTTATGTTTTGTGTGGAGTGCGAAGCACCCCACACAAAACATAGGTGATGGATTTCTGCCTCAGCGTATTAGCGGTCTGTCAGTTTTTAAGCATGGGGTAACCCCACACTTAAAAATTAAATTTAAGGAATTTTTGAGGGGTTGTAGACCCCTCAAAAATTCCTGAGCAGAGTACTAGGATTGATGGCCAGGATTGATGGCATAGTGAAGAGTCGAAGTGGTCTGGAGTGATGACAATGCCAAAGTATGTAATGTGGGGCAGCTATTGCGAGGATGTGTTAGAAAAGCGGGCACCGTTTCGGCAAGCTCATCTGGATGGTCTAGCCCAGCAGAAAGAGTCTGGGGTGTTAGTGACCATTGGCCCAACTAAAGATGTGACAAAGGTTTTTGCCATTTATGATGCACCAGATGAAGCGACCGTGCGATCGCTCGTAGAAGGCGATCCCTACTGGAAAAATGGCATCTGGACGGAATACACCGTGATGGAGTGGATTCAAGCTATCTAAGGCAAAAGGCGCGTGGGGTAATGCTCCACGCGCCTTTTGCCCTCAGTGTTTGGAATGCAGCTATGCAACCTGTCCAGCAAATGCGAGGGTTGCTGGCCCTGTCATGTACAGATGCTGATCGGTTTCATTCCACTCAATTTGCAGAGGGCCGCCGGGGAGTTCGACGGTGGCGCGGCGATCGCTCTTCCCATTCAACACAGCCGCTACCAAGGATGCACAGGCCCCTGTGCCACAAGCCAGGGTAATACCAGCGCCCCGCTCCCACACCCGCATCTTCAGGTAATCTGGGCGCACTACTTCGATAAATTCTGTATTGATGCGTTTGGGGAACACAGAGTGATTTTCAAACTGAGGTCCAATCTGCTCCAGAGGAATGGCGGCTACATCATCTACAAACGTGATGCAGTGAGGATTACCCATGCTGACGCAGGTAACCTGCCAGTTCTGCCCGGCGACCTCCAGAGTTTGGTCAATCACCTTGGTACCAGGCTCTCCCAGTGTTGTAGGGATTTCCTCTGCCAGTAATCGAGGTAGACCCATATCCACTGTCACCTGTCCATCGGCCTGCATCCGCAGCACCATCGTTCCTGCCAGAGTATGCACGTTGTAGACCGGGCGCGAAGTTCCTGTCTCCGCGGTTTCTAAATCTGCCAGGAAGCGGGCCAGACAGCGAATACCGTTGCCGCACATCTCTGGCTCTGACCCATCGGAATTGAAAATTCGCATGGTGTAGTCCGTCCCATCCTGGCCGGGAAGGGCAAAAATGACGCCATCGGCACCGATGCCGAAGTGGCGATCGCACCACTTCACCGCTTCCTCCGGCGTAATTAATGGCTCAGGTTGATGGCGGTTATCCAACAAAACAAAATCATTGCCCAGCCCGTGGTACTTTTTGAACTCCATTCCCAGCTACTCCAGAAAGTCACTTTGCTTATTATCTAATGAAGGCAGAGGGCAGAAGGCAGGAGGCAGAAGGGAAATTTAGGCTGAAGATGGGGAGCAGAGACAGAAGCTTGCCAGAGCAACTAATTCCTTGCCTACTCGTAATCTCCTGCCCTCTGCCCTCTACCCTCTCTCCCCCAAAAGATGCCACTCTTTCCAGAAATGGCTATAGTTTGAACGAGTAACATTTCGTTGTTGAGCGATCGCCCCTATGGCTACGGAACTGGAAACTGGCTTACCAAGCATCCGGCAAATTCAAACCTTGATTCGTGATGGGCAGGAAGTTGAGCTGAAGCTGATTACGAATGATCTCATTACAGGAAAAATGCGCTGGCAGGATACTAACTGCATCTGTGTGGTGGATCATTACGACCAACCCACCATTGTTTGGCGCACGGCTATTGTCTATATGAAGCCGAAGATGCTCTAAACACATTTTCATAATTCCATGGTTGCCGGGTTGTGTGAGCTTTGCTCACACAACCCGGCAACCATGCTTTTTTAGCGGCGTGAGACTGCGGGAGAATCGGTAACGTACCAACGCCAGGGGAGATCCGTGCCCTGGGTGAGCCCGATGCGGGTTGTTTGGGTGATGGCGATCGCCCCCGCCTCCTGAGCCTGTTGCCATTGGGGCGATCGATGCTCTAGCCAGAGGGGTTCGCCGGGTTTGAGGGGTTGAGCGGTCAGGCTGAGATTAATGCCAAGGGCGCGGCAGAGCTTGCCCGGTCCGGCTCCTACTCGGCTCAGTTTTTCCTGACGGACAGGAGCCTCTGGGGGGAGGCTATCAAACTGAAGAGCGCGAATGAGTACGGCACTTGGAACGCCATCCTGGTCAGTCACCACATTGAGGCAATGGTATATTCCATAAATTAGATAAACGTAGGAAAAGCCTGGTGGGCCGAACATGACAGCGTTTCGAGTGGTGCGACGACGGTAAGCATGGCAAGCAGGGTCTCCAGGGATATAAGCTTCGGTTTCGACAATCAATCCACGGATGCAACTACCATCCGACCACTGCCGTACGAGGACACACCCCAGCAGGTCTGGAGCAACGTCAGTCGCACAGCGCGACAACCATTCCGTGTCGATGGGAGAGTTTGGATCTAGCGGGGTAGAGATATTTGTCAACATGAATGCAGCCATAGAACGATGTCTGTAGGCAATAACAATCGGTAGATTGTATAAAAGCCCAGCGGCGTCATCCTTTCACAAAACTTACCGGAAGTTGGCGTATTGACGCTCCTGCGGTCTAAAAAAGGGATTGTATAGTAATGACGGAGGGTACAGTATGTTCCCTTCGTGTTACATCAAAGTCTCCTTCAAAATGAGCCGTTTTCCCTCTCGCTTCCGGGCGAGACAACGAGGTTAATACATGGACGTTAAAGTTATTTTGCTCGGTCTGACGCCTATCTTTATTCTGGCCTGCCTGTTCTTCGGCACCCGCAATGGGTTCTACGACACTGACAACTACCATGGCAACGGCTCAGCCCACTAAGCCTTCGGTTTAGCCGTGCGTTTTTCACGGGTCAACCTGCGAAAGACACCATGTTGTAACAGAGCTACAAGTTGTAGGCGATCGCATCACCGAGAACAGTGACTGAACTGGCCTGTTTACCCTACGGGGTCGACTCCCTTCATGAGGGGGTCTGCCTCATGGTTCGGATGGGCAACTATCGCATTTTGCTGGATTGTGGCCTTACCGACCTGACACCGCTCCTGGCATCAGCCAGGGGGATGCCCCCAGTGGATGCGGTGTTCTGTTCCCATGCCCATGCAGATCACGCCCGAGGTCTGCTGGAGTTACATCGGCTTTTTCCAAAACTACCTATCTACGCCAGCGAGGCCACGACTCAACTCCTGCCGCTGAATTGGTTGGATGATTCGGAGGTTGGGGCATCTATGGGGCAGGCATTGCCGTGGCGATCGCCTGTCGAATTCCTGCCCGGCTTTACCGTCGAGCTTTTTCCTGCTGGCCATCTGCCAGGAGCCGCGGCATTGCAACTGACCTATGAGGGGCGTGACCGCTCCTATACCGTTTTCTACTCAGGCGATTTTCTGCTTTCCAATGCACGTCTGGTTAATGGTTTGCCCTTAGAAGAACTACGGGGCTTACGTCCTGATGTGCTGATTGTTGAAGGGACCTATGGCACGGCCCGACACCCGCGTCGCCGTCAGCAGGAAAACCACCTGGCGGAGTTGATTGATCGAGCGATCGCCCACCAGCATTCTGTCCTGCTGCCAACGGCAACTTTAGGCTTGGGCCAAGAGTTGCTCATGTTGCTGCGGAGCCACCACCATTTCACTGGGCGCGACATCGATATTTGGGTCGATCCCATGATTGCTGCCGGGTGTGATGCGTACCTGTCGCTGCTTCCCCACCTGCCCAGCTCTGTCCAAAACTTTGCCCGTCATCAACCCTTATTTTGGGACGAGCGTGTGCGGCCTCACGTACGTCGCCTACTCCCCAATACCAATTTGTCCAAGGCCCTCTCATCGTCGAAACCCTGCATTGTCTTAAGCCATCGTGAGGCTGCTTTAGAACCATACCTGGAAGCGAGTGCCTTTCCCTGGTTGCTCCTGCTATCACATCAGCCCGGAGAGTTCGACCCGACTCAGTCTATCCTCTCCACTGGGACGGCGCGATCGCCTTCCCTTCCAACCGCTCTCCAGAGTGGTCAGCTTACTCTGGAGACCTACCTGCTTAGCGAACACTGCGATGGCCCCAGCACAACCCAGCTCATTCACAATCTGCGGCCTCAGCACGTTGTCTTCTTCCATGGCCCGCCGACGTATCTGGCCGATCTCACCAGTCTAGAAGAACTACAAAACCGTTACCAACTCCATACGCCTTCGGTCGGCACGCTCGTAGACCTGCCGGTTGGTGAAACCTTTATCCAACCGGCCCCGCCAGATAACCACTACCAGGGTGAACTTCTGGAAACGGAAACCGGTGTACAAATCCAGCTTCCCGAAACCCTGATGGCTGATCCGCGTTGGGCCCAGTTCGCTGATACAGGGGTTGTTGAAGCCCGTTGGCAAGGCGAAGAACTAGTCATTCGCACTGTCCTCCAGCGAGAAGTTCTGAACCGCAACCGCGATCGCCTGCTTCCCACAGACACAGAGTGTTGCCAAAATTGCCAATACTGCCGAGGCCAACGCTGTTGGAACCAGGCATCACCGCTCCATGGCTTCCGCGTCAGTCCTGAAGGCTACTGTCCTGCATTTGAGGCGATCGCGCCCTATCCCCCCTTGGATAATTCGCAAACTGGGTAGATCTATGACAAAGCAGTGCGGTACTTTGCACCGCACTACTTCTAGTCTGAATAGCGCAACTAGGCGTTGGAAACCACTTCTTCTACCGGAACATCATCCCGCACCCGTTGGACTCTAGCTCCTAGTCGGCGGAGTTTTTCCTCCAGATTGTCATAGCCCCGGTCAAGATGGTGCAGACCGCGAATGGTGGTCATTCCCTGCGCTGCTAAGCCTGCAATGACGAGGGCTGCGGAAGCTCGCAGGTCACTCGCATCCACAGGTACACCCGTCAGGAAGGGTACACCCCGGATGATGGCATTGCTGCCCTTCACCCGAATGTCAGCTCCCATACGATTGAGTTCTGCCACATGACGCAGACGGTTCTCAAATACGGTCTCGGTGATCACGCTGTTGCCTTCGCTTACCGCGAGGAGTGCCGTAAATTGGGCCTGCATATCGGTCGGAAAACCCGGATAGGGTAGGGTTTCGATATCCGTAGCTCGACGCTCATTTCCGGGCACCAGCCGCAGGCGGTTAGGAGCTTCGGCAACGACTTCGGTACCAATCGCCTGTAGTTTGGCGACAACCGCTGCAATATGGTCGGGTACTACGGGGGTAATGGTAATGGGCGATCGCGTAATCGCACCGGCAACCAAAAACGTCCCGGCTTCAATCCGGTCGGGAATGATGGAGTAATCAACCGAATGTAGGTTAGGGACGCCTGAGATGACGATGGTGTTGGTGCCAGCACCCCGAATTTTTGCCCCCATGGCTCGGCAGAAGTTTGCCAGGTCGACGACTTCAGGTTCCTGGGCAGCATTTTCGAGGATAGTTTCCCCATCAGCCAGGGTAGCCGCCATCATCAGCGTTTCTGTAGCACCTACACTGGGGTAATCCATGTAGATTCGTGCTCCTTTCAGCCGGGCACCAGATCCGGGTATGCAGGCGTAAACCGTGCCCTGATCGATCTGGATTTCGGCACCCATGCTTTGTAAGCCGCGCACATGCAAGTCCACAGGCCGTGCCCCGATTGCACAGCCGCCTGGCAGGGGGACTCGGGCAACCCCGAGCCGCGCCAGCAATGGACCAATCACGAAGAAACTGGCCCGCAGCTGGCTGACCAGCTCATAAGGCGCTTTTGATTGACCAATGTGACGGGCGTCGATATCTAAAGTGTCGCCAGTTCGCTTGACCTTGACTCCAAGAGATTCCAGAATCTCGCCCATCCGGGCTACATCCATCAGATTCGGAACATTGCGAATTCGACAGTCTTGAGGACACAGCACAGCCCCGGCCATCACAACCAGCGCAGAGTTTTTGGCACCACTAATACGAACTTCGCCGGAGAGGGGGTGCTGCCCCCAGATTCGCAGGACATCCGCACCCTCGGCAGATGAAGAATGGTTGAGTGAAGTGTTAGGCCGAATGATAGGTTTGTCCTCCAAAACTCGCGTAAACAGGCTCTAGGGCTAAGTAATCCCGGATGACGCCGTCTGCTATCGCCCACGACGGTTTTGATTCTACCGGAAACCCCTGGGTTGTCCAGGCTTAGTTGTGCCTCTTGCAAGGCCAGGTTAGCGCGACTCAGGCGATTCTGGAAAAAAAACTTTCGACTGCCTGTTGACAGGCAGGGGCTCATGCCGCACAATGGTAAATCGTGATGCAAAGCCAAACGGTGCTGCAAAACACATGCGGAACTGGCGGAATTGGTAGACGCGCTAGATTCAGGTTCTAGTGTCTGCAAAGACTTCCGGGTTCAAGTCCCGGGTTCCGCATAAATCATTGCCTTAAAGAATCCCCGGCTTTAACTTTCGAGTTGATGGTCTAGGGGATTTCTTTTTGGCAGGTTTCTCTCCAGCCTGGGTACTAGTCGGAACTTTGCGACAAGCCGAAGTAGAGAAATCTCTTATCATTTTGGGTAGTTTTGAAAGAAATATCAAATTTCTTAATATTTACTGTTCTAGCTAGCTGAAATTGTTGTAAGGCTTGTGCTTGACCTGAGATATTGCTTCGAGAGCAGAATTATCAACTCGCCTGGTCTGAGCTTTTCTCTAGATAAAGTAATTTTAGTGTTGCTGTCGCGTAGACTTGCGCTTTTGTCAATCGATCATGTTAACCAGCCTGCAAAACCCCTTAGTTAAGCAGATGCGGAAACTGCATCGCAGTAAAGCCCGTCGGGAAACGGGTTTGTTTTTGCTGGAGGGGACACACCTGTTGGAGGAAGCACGGGCGGCAGGGTTTTCTGTAGAGACGGTATGCTGCACCCCAGAGTGGCGCGATCGCCATCCCGACCTCTGGGCCTATCTGGAACACCAGGCTCAGCGCCTTGAACTGGTGAGTGAGGCTGTGCTGGAGGCGATCGCTACGACCGTTAGTCCCGATGGGATTGTTGCCACAGCGCCCCGTCAGGCTCCCCAATCCATTCCACCGGCCCCAACCCTGGGGCTTGCCCTGGAAACTTTGCAAGACCCTGGAAACCTGGGCACCATCATTCGTACGGCTGCGGCGGCTGGTGTTGATAGTCTGTGGCTGACCCAGGACAGCGTCGATCTGGAAAACCCAAAGGTGCTGCGATCCACAGCAGGGCAGTGGTTCCGCCTGCCGATGGCTGTAACGGCGGATTTGCCAGGGCAATTGCGGCAATGTCAAGCGTTGGGGATGCAGGTAATCGCAACGCTACCCACAGCTACCGCAACTTACTGGGACGTGGATCTGACACGACCTTCTCTGTTTCTGCTGGGCAATGAAGGGGCAGGATTGTCAGCAGACGTAGTCGCCCTGGCCGATGTTGGGGTCAAAATACCTCTGGCAGCAGGGGTAGAGTCACTGAATGTGGCGATCGCCGCTGCCCTTCTCGTATATGAAGCACAGCGTCAGCGATCGCTGAAGTCTCACTAGTAGGCTGGGTCAGAAGGGTATAACCTATTTTTTGTGGTGGGGTGCTTCGCACCCCACCACAAAAAATAGGCAACGAACTTAGGCCGTAGCCTACTAGGTTTATCGGGATCTAAGGGCTGACTACCAGCTTTTCATCTCACAACATCCTGGTGGAGCAGGATTTTTGGAGTGATGTTAGGTGTGATAAGTGTCATCTGCCACACTTAACCCCACTCCAAAAATTATGAATCTCTCATCCTAGAAGTAGCGGAAGTGATATTTTTTAGTACGTATGGGTACTAAAAAATAGTCTTACTCCCTGGGCTTCAGGTGCTGGTCGAATGGCCAAGTTTCCCTCAAGTGAAACGCTTAGAAGACTCTCAGCTTTGGCTGTTTTGTTCAATATCAGCGACAGCTTCCTCAAACTCTTTTGCAAGGATTGGGATGTCATTTACCTGAGGAGATGATGTTGGCTGAACAGGCTTGGTCGAAGCTGGACGAGTACTTTCCCCGGGCTCACTACTCAGACGGTTTTCCAGGGCATTTAGCGACTCCATAAAGGCGCGTGCTGCTTCCCGCCGTATCTCTCTTGGGGCTTGCTTCATAACTGCAACTCCTGGGTTTGCCTGAGGGGATAGAACCTAAAACCTAAAAAGGGAAACGTTCTTGAAACAACTGATTCCAGAGAAAAAGAAATCTTCCGATCGCTTCCTATTCCTTATTAAAGGGAACTTATTCTCTAATCAAACAGGGCAAAACCCCGGAGATTTTTTAACAGTTTAATAACTCCTCTTCAAAAGCCCATCTGTAAGAGGTGATAGGCGGCCAAATTGGCCAGATCAATCCCAGTGTTTCTACGCAAAATTCAGGCATTTTGAGTGGTTGCCGTCGCCGCTATCGGGACGGTAATTAATTTTCTCGGGCCTTTTTGTATGGAAGATTTACTATTCTAAAAAAAATGAGGAGGGGAATCTGCTACTTCGGCAAGGTAACCCTGCTCCACTCATAGCGCTTTGCGCTTGAATCAGCCATGGTTGTTTTTGTGAGAGCTGTGTGGAGCGCGGCTCTCGTAAAAACAACCAGATTTTAAGCCCTTGAAAAGTGCTGTAGGATGCCATCGGCTACCGGCAATTCAACAGTGCAGTTGTCTGAAAGCCCCTCAACACCGAAAATTGTAACTAGACTGAAATTTTGACTGTTTGAGTGAACGACACGTCGAGGGAGCGGGGAAGTGAGTGAAGGATTTGATTACGATCTGATCATTATCGGGGCCGGAGTGGGAGGCCATGGGGCCGCTCTCCACGCGGTTAGCTGTGGGCTGAAGACCGCCATCATTGAAGCAGGTGACATGGGTGGTACCTGTGTGAATCGGGGTTGTATCCCCTCGAAGGCACTACTGGCTGCCTCCGGGCGCGTACGAGAACTGCGGGATGCCCATCATCTGAAAGCGATGGGAATTCAGCTTCAGAACTTGTCCTATGACCGGGAGGCGATCGCGAACCACGCTCTCAATTTGGTGAGCAAAATTCGTTCTGACCTAACCAATAGTCTGAAACGCCTGGGGGTCGATACGATTCAGGGGCGGGCGAAACTGGCGGCTCCCCAAAAGGTCAGCATTACCACTCCTGAGGGTGAGAAGGTTATTACGGGTAGAGACATCATGCTGTCTCCGGGGTCTGTTCCCTTTGTGCCCCCGGGTATTGAGTTGGATGGACGGACTGTATTTACCAGCGATGATGCTGTACGGCTAGACTGGGTGCCCAACTGGGTGGCTGTCATTGGTAGTGGCTACATCGGCCTGGAGTTTGCTGATGTCTACACCGCTTTAGGATCCGAAGTCACGATGATCGAGGCTCTCGACCAACTGATGCCCGGATTTGACCCTGACATCGCCAAGATTGCCCAGCGGGTTCTGATCGCACCACGAGATATGGAAACTCGTGTGGGTGTGTTGGCCAAGAAGGTTATCCCGGGTTCTCCCGTACGGATTGAGCTGGCCGATGCCAAGACGAAGGAAGTGGTGGACGTTATTGAGGTGGATGCCTGCTTAGTCGCGACTGGGCGCATTCCTGCCACAAAAGACTTGGGCTTGGAGACGGTCGGTGCAGAACTGGATCGCCGTGGCTTCATTCCTGTGAATGACCAGATGGCCGTGCTGGCTGCTGGAGAACCCGTGCCGCATCTGTGGGCCATTGGGGATGCTACCGGCAAGATGATGCTGGCCCATGCCGCATCGGCTCAGGGAATTGTGGCTGTAGAAAACATCTGTGGGCGATCGCGCGAAGTTGATTATCGCAGCATCCCGGCTGCCGCCTTTACCCATCCCGAGGTGAGCTTTGTAGGGATGACGGAGCCCGCCGCTCAAGAGGTGGGCAAGCAGGAAGGCTTTACCGTAGCCAGCTCCCGCTCTTACTTCAAGGGTAACTCCAAGGCTCTGGCGGAAGGGGAGACGGAAGGTTTGGCGAAGGTGATCTTCCGGGAGGATACGGGGGAAGTGTTAGGGGTTCATATCCTGGGCCTGCACGCTTCGGATCTGATTCAGGAAGCGGCGAATGCGATCGCTCAACGCCGCTCTGTTCACGACCTATCCTTTATGGTTCATACCCATCCCACTCTCTCTGAAGTGCTGGATGAGGCCTTCAAGAAAGCAGCCGGTGTGCATTAAGTAGCAGAGTAGGTGGGGGAGTAGATGGATAAATGAGTGGGGCAGTGGATGAGTGCCGACCAACCGTTGGCATTCTTACCTCTCTCCCCTTCTGTCCAGCTACTCCCTTACGCATCTACCTTGCTACACCCTTATTCATCCACCCTTTATCCCCGATCTATGGAAATTCGTCGTCGTCCTCCTAATCCCGCTGTCGCGGTAGAAACGTTGCGATATCAGGTGAAAGTGCCCGATGCTGAGCCGCGCCACATTCTAGAGAAGATTGTTTGGCACAAGGAAGCGGAAGTCGATCAACTGCGGGAGCGCCAACCTCTACAACAGCTTCAGGGGCAACTGGCGAGTGCTCCCCCGGTAAGAGATTTTGCCGCTGCCCTGAAGGCAGGTAAAACTCAGCCCGCCTTGATTGCTGAGGTGAAAAAAGCTTCCCCAAGCAAAGGGATCATCTGTGAAAACTTTGATCCGGTGGCGATCGCCCAGTCTTACCAGGCTGGTGGTGCGAGCTGTATCTCTGTGCTAACGGACAGCGAGTTTTTCCAGGGCAGCATGGATTACTTGCTGCAAATCCGTCAGGCCACAGATGTGCCCCTGCTCTGTAAAGATTTCATCATCTATCCTTACCAGCTCTACCGGGCTCGGGTGCATGGCGCAGATGCCGTGCTGTTGATTGCCGCTATTTTGTCAGACAAAGACCTGCAATATTTCCTCAAAATCACTGCAGCTCTGGGTATGACTGCCTTAATCGAGGTGCATACCGCTGCCGAACTGGAGCGGGTATTGCACCTCGATGGGGTTGCTCTATTGGGGATCAACAACCGCAATCTGGAAGACTTTTCGGTGGACTTGAAAACGACTGAAGACCTGCTGGACCAGTATGGGGAGACGTTACGCGATCGCCAGATCCTCGCGGTCAGCGAATCAGGACTCCATAGCCCTGCTGATCTTCAGCGGGTACAACAGGCTGGGGCCACTGCCGTGTTGATTGGTGAATCTTTGGTGAAGCAGGCCGATCCAGGTGCGGCGATCGCTACGCTTTTCATAGCTTCCTGAACAATAATAGAAGGGGCTATTGTCGGACATGCTTTTTTGGGGTTTGTCTTGGTCAATGGCCCCCACTTGCGTCCCCCTATACCGTTGTCACCTGGTTTAATGGAACCCATCCCTCTTCCGTCCCACATCCATTACGAGTTGTTGCTTCAATTACTCGAACGTCAGACGAGCCAGGCCGTGCGCCAGCATCCCCGGCAACAAGATCAGTTACACGAACTCATTGTGACGCTACGTAAGGCCCTCAGCCAACAGAAGTACCTAGAACAATCGTGTCAGCAGGCCCACATTCCGATTGATTTCCGCTGGTCTATAAACGAGAGTGGTTTGCCTGCTGCCCCAACAGATATGCCTCACTCCGCTTAAGGTTTTATCAAGCGCTTTAGGAGGGGTCTCTGGCCCCTCTCAAGGTTTAAGCGAGGCCCAGAAGCATTCACGATATAAAGCGTTCTTAGCATAATTTCTGAAATAGATTTGAAAGATGCGCTGCGTTCATTACATCTCAAAATCTATACAGTAATTTCCGATGAAAAAGGCAATTTCTCAAATACGCCTGACGCCATATTGTTGAGCAAACCGTATGAAACATGGCACACTCAACAAGAATGCATTCGATACAGCAAATTTGAGTAAGCCTTACGTAATCTAAATTTTGGCTTCAGCATCCATAATAGGGAGATTAAAACCATTTCCCGCGAATTTCCTCCGGGAAGCTTCGATTCTAGGGCTTAGCATCCATCAGAGACATCCGATAGACTGAGTAAAAGTTGAAATACGGGAGACCTTGGCGGTGCAACCCGATTCATCCCCTCTAACTTCAGCGATCATCCCTGGTTTAGCTGAGGAAACCCATCGTGTCAGTACTTCGGAACTGACGGTAGATGCGGCAGAGTATCGTGCGCTTTTGCGGGAAGTGCAGCTGGCTCGGCGGCAACAACGCGATCGCACCACCCGGATCCAGGAATTAGAACAAGCCTTGGACCAAGCTTTGGCCTCCATTAGCGAGATGCGCCTGAAGCTGGAGGAGCAGACATTTTTGGAGGCCCAGTTAGCCGCCACCGAAAAGTTTGCCTGTGTGCAACAGCAGGCGATCGCCCGCCTTCGGCTTCGTGTTCAACAACAGCAATGTCTTATTGAGAGTCACCTGGCTGCTGCTCGTGACATCTCCTCACCCCATACGGCTTTACCATCGCCCTCCTCCCCCATTCCACCTCTGAGTGAAGCTCAGGCCAGTACTCGACGTTTGCGGGAAGACCGGATCTTGGGGATTACGGCCACTGAGCCTGATGATCTTCCCCGTCGACTGGCCGATGTGCAGCAGCAGGCGGAGCAAAGCCGGGAACTGGCCCATCGATTACAGGAGCAACTGCTGCTGGCTCATGAACGGATTCAAGAACTTTCTGTTGCCTTTGACCAGCACGAGGCGGTAATCGTCGACTTGCAGGGGCAGCTCAAGGAAGCTTACAGTATCCAGCCTGAGCGTCCGAACCGTACCAATTCGCAGCGAGCGTTAATGCGTCAGAATCGGGCGATCGCTACCCTCGGGCAAGACTTAGCCCGCGCCCAAATTAAAGTCGAAGAACTGGAAATTGAACTGGCTCGTCAACTACGACAACTGGCTTTGTCGCAACAGCGACATCGGGAGGTGGAACGGGAGAGCGATCGCCATCAACATCGGGTAGCTTCCCTGGAACGCCAGACTGCCGAGTTGCAGGAACAGGTCTTTTACCAGGCTCGTCAGATCGGGGAATACGAAGCAACCATTCAGCATTGGAAAGACCAATACCTGACCAGCCAGCATCAAATTCTGCGCCTACAAGAATTGCTCGAAGAATTGCAACTGCAATTTTTAGCCAATGATCGGGATACCCCAACTTTGAGTGCCCTGTTCTCTGAGTTGTTAGCTGTAGTGGAGTTTGCAGCGCTTCCCGGGGAAGACGGTTCCCAAGCCCTTACGACCTATCCCATGCCCCGGCTGAATGCACTAGAGTTGCCTGATTTTTTGTTGCGTCGCCGCAGTTACCGTACTCCTCCAAAGGTAGAGTGACGCTATATTCATAGCCCTACTCACATCCTGTACGGCTTCAAAACCAAAACTGAGAAGGGTGATTTTTTATGACTAAGTGGCAGAAAAATTTCCCTTCTGGGTTTTAGGAGATTTCCAGCAATGAAATTACCCCCCAGGATGTTGGTGTTTTGGCCGCTTCGCGGGCAAAACACCAACATCCTGGGTAAATTCTTATGCAGAAACCTCCTTAGTGCAAGATCTGAGCCTATTCACTCGGGACACGGCTTGTCAAAGTAATCCGCCCTAATCTAAATGCGTGGAAATCTCATTGTGATGCCTTTTGTCAGGGGATCTTCATCAAAGAATAAAACGATTCTGTTTTGTACGCACTCCACACCCAATAAAGGGTATGTTCTTGAGTGTGAAACCGATGGTTTTGCGCTGGAAAAAACATACTCATCATGAAAGGAAACTCGGGTCAGACGAGTGTGGGGAACTGGCCCACCAGGCTAGTTCCCCACATTCGTTCGATTTCGGTTGTATTTGATTTTTGTGATCCGATGACTTTCGGTTCGTCATCCTTCGGCAATGCCTCCCCTCTTATGGCATTCTGGAGGATGTGTTGCAAGCGCTACAAAATCCCACGGACGAAGCTTACACACCCCTCATTTGACGGAAGGCAGGATAAAGCGAATGGATAGTAAGTTGATGCTGATGATTCCCGGTCCCACTCCGGTACCGGAACCCGTGCTACTGGCCATGGCAAAGCACCCCATCGGCCATCGCAGCAAAGATTTTGAAGCGCTAATAGCGGAGGTGCGTGACCAACTCAAGTGGCTGCACCAGACTCAGAACGAGGTTTTGGTGTTGGCTTCCAGTGGTACTGGCGCGATGGAAGCTGGAATCATCAACTTTCTGAGCGCAGGCGATCGCATTCTCGTTGGTAACAACGGGAAGTTTGGCGATCGCTGGGCCAAAGTTGCCCAAGCCTACGGTCTGGCCGCAGAGCAAGTGACTGCTGAATGGGGCAAACCTCTGAATCCTGAGGAATTCCGCACCCGTCTGGAAGCGGATACCGACAAGCAGATTAAAGCGGTTGTTGTTACTCACAGCGAAACGTCTACTGGAGTATTGAACGACCTGCAAACCATCAGCGGCTATGTCAAAGCTCATGGTGCACTCATGATGGTGGACTCTGTCACCAGCCTGGGTGCTACCAGTGTTCCGATGGATGAGTGGGGCTTGGATGTTGTTGCTTCGGGTTCTCAAAAGGGCTATATGCTGCCTCCTGGCTTAGGCTTTGTTGCGGTGAGTGACAAAGCATGGGAAGCCTACAAAACAGCTACTCTGCCGAAGTTCTACCTGGATCTGGGCAAGTACCACAAAAATCAGCTCAAGAATACGACTCCTTTTACTCCTCCGGTGAACCTGTTCTATGGCCTGAAGGTGGCTCTAGACATGATGCAGAAAGAGGGCCTGGAGAATATCTTTGCTCGTCACCATCGCCAGAAGGATGCTACCCGTGCGGCTATGCGTGCTATCGGGCTGCCTCTCTTTGCAGCGGATACAGCGGCCAGTCCGGCGATCACTGCTGTAGCTCCTGCTGGGGTTGATGCTGAGCAAATTCGCAGCATCATGAAAAAGCGCTATGCCATTCTACTGGCCGGTGGTCAGGACCACTTGAAGGGACAGATTTTCCGGGTAGGGCATTTGGGTTTTGTGTGCGATCGCGACATTCTCACGGCTGTTAGCGCCCTGGAAGCAACCCTGTTAGAGCTTGGTTACGAGCAGTTTGAGAAAGGAGCTGGCGTTGCTGCCGCTGCCTCTATTTTGATGACAGCTTAAAACTGCCTTCCATCTAAATAGCCCTCCCTTCAAATGGGAAGGGCTATTTAGATATACAGTGCTCCGTTGGGGACAAGACACGCGGCTGAACAACCGTAGCAAGGTTAGATGTCTCCCAAACTGGTGAGATACGAGAAATGGATGTAGGACTTTGTCCCGCATCCATTTCTCGTATCTCACCAGTTTGGAAAGTGCTGTATTAGTGGTATAAGTGGCAACTGAAACGGCCATCCATAACACTAATGGGTAAGCCATTTATAACATGGAGTGGCACTTTATGCTGTGCCACTCCATGTTACGGTTGTTCAACGAGACTCGATATAATTTGGCTGCGATATAGTGCGTTAGGCACGGAAACAGAGCGAGCGATGCACAGGGCGCTCCTTGTCACCGTACTGAATCAACGTTCACAGCGCTATATAATGGGCTGAAAATGCAATTCTTTAAATAGTAAACAGGAAAAAATGACTCAGACGGAAGGTATATCCCTTCTGTAAGGAGTTGAGGTGTTAATTGAGACCTGGAAATAAGTAATCTGTCTGCTATTGTAGCTTTTTAATATGTTTAGGAAGAATGTTCTGATATTCCCTTCGTCGGGGCTTTTTAAGCATTGAAATTTTAGACTGAGCCCTATTTCTATCAAATATAGGATTGCCCTTATTGAATAGGTTACTTCGTGGGTAAACTCCTTACTTGGAGATGTAGCTACGTCAGGGTGTTCGAATTCTTTCAATTATGAACTCTCCTCTATAGGGTCTATCACTAATGCCTAACTCTAAAATTCGTCTCCTTAAAATTTCTTACGCAGGGGATTATCGCGAAGCGGTAGAACGGTTCGCTTTGGGTGGTGAAGAGACTTATTATGCCCAACGTTACTCCGTCGATACATTTGCTGAGCTAAGCCGTCGTGTAGAATCAATTGCTCATCTTTGTTATATGACTGATGAGCCCTATAGCGAGTTATTAGACAACGGTGTACGAGCGATCGGAGCTGGATTAAAGCCTGAAAATAAGTTTGATCGAGCTCTGTTGAAGACTCTAATTGAGCAACAAAATCCAACACATTTAGTTGTTTGTCTGCCTGACCGATGGTTGTTGAAGTGGGCGATTAAAAATCAGGTTAAAACAATGGCTGTGCTGGCAGACTCTTTCACAATGAATGGGTTTCGCGATCGCATTCGAAATTTCCGTTTAGCTCGTCTGTTAAATAATCGTTGGGTTGAGTGGGTAGGAAACCATGGCCTGAATTCTTCGATTATGTTGAAGCAAATAGGCGTCAATCCCCAAAAAGTCATCCCTTGGGACTGGCCTCATCAGACGACTCCAGAAGACTTCTCTCCAAAAGAATTACCTGATCATAGGAATCCCTACACACTTATCTTTGTTGGGCAAATCTCTGAAGCTAAAGGAGTAGGAGATGTTCTGAACGCACTAAAAAAACTGAGATTGTCTGGACTACCGGTATCGCTTCAACTTGTAGGAAGTGGCTGTGGTACTGAGCAATTCAAAGATCGGATTAAAGAACTAGAAATCGAGGAATGGGTGAATTTTTTGGGGACAGTTCCTAACAAGGAGGTACTGAATCTGATGCGGCAAGCCGATCTAGTTTTGGTCCCTAGCCGTCATGATTATCCTGAAGGGTTACCGATGACCATTTATGAAGGGCTATGTTCCCGTACTCCAATTGTTGCTTCTGATCATCCTATGTTCCAAAGCCGTTTGATTCATGGTGTTAACGCCACCATTTTCTCATCCGGTAATTCGGATGATTTAGCTGCAAAGATTAAGCAGACTCTTTCAGATCCACTGCTTTACCAGAAGCTGTCGTTTAACTCAGCCACAGCTTGGAAAGAGCTTCAAATTCCAGTTAAAGCAGGTGAGTTACTTGAACGGTGGTTATCGGATTCTCCGGAAGACTATACCTGGTTGAGTGACTATTCGCTTGCCTCAAGCTATTACAGCAAGTTTGGTGTCTAGAGGTAGAATATCTAATTCCAGCGCAATAGGATTTACGCAAGTTCACTATACCTAGTAGATCTCCTGCATAAATTAGTTTTTGAGGGCGTAAATTGTTGCCCAGCGAAGCCGCGCAACAATTTACGCAGGAAGTCTAGTTTACTTCTGTAGCTGCGAGCGCTTTATCCAAGTCTTTTACAGATGCTTGCATCATGCAGACAAATCTTTCTAAAGGAAAGCATCCCAAGTTGAGAGCAAAATGACCTCCGGCTGCAAGCAGATAGGACTTAGCATCACGAATGTCACAACCTAAGATCTGACAGTGAGCTGCTACATTTTCGCCCAAGCGTTTGGGTTTTACTTTAAAGGATGCAGCCATGCGAATCAGGTCGAAGATAGCGTAGCCTTGCACCTTTGAACCAGCCCAATCGATTAGAACAAACTTGGGTTCTGGAGGTTGTTTTTGGGTCAACAACACATTTCCTTTCCAAAAATCCCCATGCATTAGTACATACCGGGGAGCCCATAGACCCCGTTCTAGACGGCACAAGGCTTGTGCCGCTGCCGTACGGATTTCTCCTGGCACTTCTTCCATTAAGCTCAGGTGCTGTAATGGCGCTGCAAATTTGGTTTCAATTTCAGAGGTTGGAACAGGTACCTGAGTTACACGGGCAACTTCCTGAAGGAATTGCAACAGATGAGGCGTGATTTGAGCTCGCTGTACTGGCCAGAAAAACTTATTCTCTGAGAGCGGATATTGATACTGAAAAACTCCGAAACTAGAACCTTGTACGTTGCCATGCCCGACGGGACCAAGAATGTGGGGAGCCAGGGATGCTCCGACGGCCTGTTTTGCGGAATTGACACGCGCGATCGCCTCCCGTACGGAATGAGGAGCATAGGGCGAAGCCCAGTGGGCAACAGCAACAGGTTTACCTTCCTGATTTCGGAGGAGGAACTTTTGAGAGCCATCAGCCAAAGCAGATTTTCGGCGAAAGGGCTCAACATTTTGAAAGGCTAAGGGGGTTTCATGGGCCAAGGCTTCCACGAGCTGCTCAGGTAAGACAGTCTGTGGATTAGTTAATTGCTTGGAAGGAATGAAACTGACCATTTTTTTTAGCTCTCAAAAACAGTGAATGAAAGTCAACTCATATAAACGCCTCGCTACTTTGACAACCGTTTCTGGTGGGTCTACCAGCTGATGGGAAGTAAGCTTACGAGTCGTCAGGATGGTTAGTACTAACCCTGCCTTAAATTGGATTAATTCCTCTTTAAGGTTCTCTGCCTTTAAATTAATCGATACTTAATTAGAAGTTAACCTTTCTTTCCAGCATTCATCGAAGCTTTAAGGATGTCCCAAACGGCCGAAATTCAATATCTAGAGTGTCTAGCACCATGCTCTGGATAGATCTTCTATCTATCTTTAGGCGTATTTTTAGGAGACATCTTCTAATTGTCGGAAAGAGCCTATGTGTCTGTTAACTACCTTTTCCATAGGGCGAAAAGACGCAGGTATACCCATACTTACATCCGTATTTCATAAAAAGTAGAAACCCAAAAATCTTGGTTTTTGCTGTGAAGTAGCGAAAACCAAGATTTTTGACTTCCGAGGCACGATATAAGTACAGGGCTGACGCAGCGTATGTGGCGTGGCGGGCTCTGTACACCGCACTATGTAAAACAATGCACCAAACCTGGTGGACTTGTGTGAGACCTAAAGTATTAGGAAAAATAAAGTTTTATTAGGCAATAATGATGCTTCAAATTTGCAGATGGGGTATGGCACAGGCGTACTGTATCGCCTTTCCATCGCACTCTATCCCTCAGGCTTCCTGCATGAATTGTTGCCAGGTTTTGCCGCAAATGATTCATGTTCTTAAAAAACGATTCATGTAGAAGTTCTACAAGCTTATAGCAATGTGCAAGTGCGTTAAGTACAGCAACGGTGGTGTGGGGCACGAAGTGCCCCACACCACCGTACTTAATCAACCCGCACAGCGCTATAAAGTCGTATCCTAAATGTTAAGAAAAGCCAGTGTAGCGCTTAGCGCTACACTGGCTCTGTAATGCAGTAGTGTAGTGTACATTTAGGTCGATAAAAGTTAAGCTGCAACTGTTTCGCGGCTTTCTACATGATCGCGGAGTTGGGTTTCAATTTCATCGCAGACAACTTGACGGTAGGCAATGAAATGCTCGCCTAAAGCACAGATTGATAAGTAATGTTGCCACAGACGTGGTTTGGTCTGCATGATGTGAAACAGGTAGCGCCAGAAAGTCCAGCGGGTTTTACGCTGAATACCTTGTCGCCAGCAGATAGTCAATAGAGCCCGAATAGCTGCCCAACTGGGGGTACGCAATGCTGTTTTATGCTTGGGTTCACCCATCAGAAGAAACTGATTGTAGACCCGATCTAAATAGTTTTGTGGGTCGTAAAGTACCCAAAATGCTTGCATGTATTCGCGAGCGATCGCCTCAATCGACCGGGTTGGCACGAAGTTCATCAGGGTCGTCTGGTTAATGTTGGCCCCTTCCTTTAACAGCCGTCCCTCCTTCTGTAGCCGTTCCCATAGAGCGGTGTTGGGCAACGCCTGAAGCATGCTGAACATGGCCATCGCAATAGATGTGTTTGTAACAAATTGGATGATGCGATCGCCCGCCCCAGGCTTCTCGCCATCAAACCCAATAATGAACCCGGCTGTCACTCGCAGACCGTAGCTCATGATTTTCTGAACCGATTCCGAGAGGGGGTCACGGGTGTTCTGGAATTTTCGAGTGAGAGAGAGACTGTCTGAGTCGGGGGTTTCAATGCCCAGAAAGACGGCATTAAAGTTGCATTCCTGCATTAACTCCAGCATCTCTTCGTCTTGGGCCAAGTCTACCGAGGCTTCTGTGTTCAAGTAGAAGGGATACTCGTGCTCCTGCATCCAATCCTTAAGTGCTCGCAACAGCAGCTTTACATTACGCTTGTTGCCGATAAAGTTATCATCCACCAGGAAAATGCTGCGCCGCCAGCCCAACTCGTAGAGCCGCTGAAGTTCGGCCAGGAATTGCTCTGGTGTTTTGGTACGGGATTTGCGGCCATACAGCACAATAATGTCGCAGAATTCGCACTGAAACGGGCATCCCCGCGAGAACTGCACCGACATATTGTCGTAGGCATCCATTTCCAGGAGATCGAAGCGAGGAATTGGGGTTGCCGTCACATCGGGTTTCCCGTCTGTACGGAAGGTCCCGCTGGTATCTCCTCGCTCCCATGCTTCTACAAACATGGGTAGGGTGATTTCGCCTTCATCCAGAATTAAGAAGTCGGCTCCTGTTGCTGCGGCCTCTTCGGGCATGGAGGTGGGGTAGGGGCCACCTACGGCAACGGGTTTTCCACGCCGTTTGGCTTCTTTAATCTGGGCAGCAAAATCCTCGCGTTGCACAATCATGGCAGAGAGCATGACCAAGTCAGCCCACTCCCATTCAGCCTCGGTGATGTCTCGCACATTGCGATCCACCAGCCGAAATTCCCAATCTTGAGGTAAGAGTGCTGCTACTGTAACCAGCCCCAGAGGAGGAAGCAGTGCCTTCCGATCCACCAGGGACAGCGCTCGTTCAAAAGACCAGAAGCTGGTCGGGAAAAGCGGATACACCAGGAGAACTCGCATGAAAGCCTACCCTCTGCATGGAATTTTTCATTACTTTACCGCCAATTGATAAAATCCACACTAAGGGATGCCAGTTATGGGCGTTTTGGGAATTGGCTTGGGGGCGGTAGAGGGCAGAGGGCAGAAGTTATGGATGCAGCGAAAATCCAGGAACCGCGAGTAGCTAGATAACTACCTTCTGCCTCCTGCCTTAAATACCGTGGCTTTTGCCAATCACCCAGTGGCGGCGGAAGAAGCGGGAAAGGCTGGATTCTTGAAGTTGAAGGGCGATCGGGCGGCCGTGCGGACAAGTACGGGGATTTTGGGTAGCTTGCCACTGATTGAGCAGAGTTTGCATTTCGGGAAGGGTGAGGGGAGCCCCGTTGCGAATAGCAGTGCGGCAGGCGGTTGCGACCAAGGCCGTATCCAGATCGCCTCCTAAACTCAGTTCCAGGATGGCGTCGGCGCAGTCCTTCCGCTGATGCAGTGGTTCTGGAATTTGACGCACGGCCCACAGATCCTCGCCAAAGGTATCCACATCCAGTCCAAGGCGTTGAAGTTGGGCAATCTGTGATGGATTCAGTTGACCCAGGATGAGGGGGGGATCGAGTGGCATGAGATTCCAGCGATCGCACAACCGCTCATACAGCACGCGTTCATGGGCGATATGCTGCTCCACCAGCCAGATGCCAGTGGGGTGCTCTGCAACGATATACATCTGATGCAACTGGGCGATCGCCCGCAACTCCGATGCTGGAACCGTATCTTCCCCTTCAACCGGCGGCATAACTTGACGACTGGGGTAGCTACCGGATTCTTCAGATGCATGCACCAGTTGACTAATGCGCCCGGTGTAAAACGTTTCCTTTAGCTCAGCGGTGCTTTCGCTAAGGGCTTGCTGGATGGCGTTGTGCAGGTGCGATCGCCATTCATCCAGGGCCTTGATGTAAATCTCGGCCTTGGCGGGGTGACGGTTCCAATCAATTTGATCGGGGGGTAGATGAAGATGGGCAAAGCAAACGGGATGGCGATCGCGCGGTAGAGTGCGGCGAAATGCAGCCAGAATGGTTTGCTCAAGCTCTGGAATGCGAACCATACGGCCATTGATCGCGACCTTAACCCAGTCGGGCCTGTGGCGGTGGCAGCGATCGGGGAGGCCGAGGGTGAGGTGGATGGAAGTGGAAGGGGGGCTGATGGGCCGAGGGTTAGAAGAGGCAGTGCGTGGATGGGTGGGTGGAGCGTAGCGGATTTCGTGGAGGTCTTGGGGAGTGAGGGTGGGGAGAAGTTGAGGGATGAGTTGGCGGGGAGTAGGGGTGCCCCAGAGGGAGAACCAACTGCGATCGCCCTGGTAAACCTGCCAGGTGACGGTCGGGTGACAGAGGGCCAGGTAGTGCAGGGTGAGCTGAATGGTGCGGAGTTGTTGCGCGGGGCTGGGGAGGCTCTGGCGACGGGGGAGCCAGTCGGCGAAGAGGTTGCCAACACGGACAATGGTACCGGGAGCGATCGCGGCCACTTCGGTTTCTACAACATCGCCCTGATGGTCATAAGTAACCCACCATCCGTCGGGCGAGTCAGCGGCGCGGCTGCCAATTTGTAAGTCTGCGAGTTGGGCGATGCTGTGCAGTGCTTCGCCACGAAAGCCCAGGCTATGGATGTCCCAGAGATCGCAGTCTTGCGCTAATTTGCTGGTGCGGTGAGATAGGGCAGCTTGCTGCAAGTCTTCGAGGAACATGCCGTTGCCGTTATCGGCGAGCTGAAGCCGCCATTGCTCCGGCCACAGGGCAATGGTAATGCGAGTGGCTCCGGCATCCAGGGCATTTTCTGCCAGTTCGCGTACCACAGCAGCCAGAGAGTCGATGACTTCTCCGGCGGCCATACGTTGCACCAGATCGGGAGGAAGGGGGTAGATGTGGGCCGTCATTGAGGTAGAAAAAAGTTGGAAGTGGTGGAGCGATCGCCCCCTTCCGATATGCGAAAACAGGTGGAGGAGTCAAACACGACTCCTAATTCTCTCGTGCAATTCAAATTACGAAATCAGCAGCCAGTTCAACATGATGCTCACCTGACGTTGAAAGCCCTTCAATTCTCGCTCGCACTTTCAACCCACGATGTCATGAGCTCAGTGCCCAATCTAATGGCTCTCCAATCGTCGTCGCCAATCCTCATCAATTTTGTCTTTTTGGGCCAACTCCTGTTCGGTGAGATCCTCTTCGGTCGTGTAGGCCAGGTCGCGGGCACTAACGATGGTGCGAGTGGCAAACTCGCTGGCATAGGTGAGTTTGCGTTGCACGGTATTATCGGCTTCATTGAGGGCGATCGCCCGCTCCTGCCGCTCCTCATTCCGGGCCTCAATGCGCTTGTTGCGCCACTGAATCCAGAAGTAGCGAGCTAAAGGAATTCCCAAAAATGCAACGCCATAGGCCAGCAAAAAGCCAAAGATCCCCGTAGTAAAGCTAACGACGCTGCCAGCAAACCCTGCTTCAGCCATAATTTGGGCAAGAATGCTAACGACTTCTCTATCTTGCAAAGCCCGCCACAGGGCTAAAGCCGCCACTAAATTAATGCCCCCCAGGCTAATGGCCCACATCTTTTGAGTAGAACTGGCTGCACTAAACTGCCAGGGAGTTTCTTTCAAATAGGCGGGAACTGGAGTGGCCTGGTGCTCCTCGGCCATGACCTGTAATTCTGGGAAGCGGTAGATTAAATCTCCTTCTGGGCTTACCTCAGGACGGCCGTTGAAGCGGCTTAGCACCGGTAACATGTAGTCTTCCAGGTCACGGCTGGAGCCATTGCCGAGGTTATCTAAATACGGAGAAATTTGCTCGGCTACGACGGAGCCCCCGTTATTGCGAATGGTAGTGGCGATCGCCTGCCAGCGTCGTTCCTCTAAGTTGGTATTGGGGTTTCCGTCCCCAAACAGGAACGAGAAGATGGATTCCAGAAAGCTCATCTGGCCATCTCGGCCTCTAAATTGACGGCGTTCGTAACTGCGCCGTCCATAGCCGGGGGAGAATAGATAGAACCAATCTGGGCCAATCCATAGACGCGGTAAGAAAACTGGGCCGAAACCCCCTCCCCCTCCTCGGTCATTGTCCCGATTTTGAGAACTGGCGGCTGAGAGGGCGATCGCAATAATAATCAGCGTCAGCACAATCAGCACCAGGGAGGCAATCAGTACCACCCCAAAGGAGACACGGATCAGGTAAAACAAAACCCGCCAAATTTGGCTCCACCACTTTTGCAGCCGCAGGCGAAAATACTTGCCCTGCAGAATTCCCTGCATTCCTCGGGGAAACACATAGGCCAGCTCTCCGGTTTCGGACACCTGCATATGCCCGCCGACTTCGGAGGCCAGGGTCAGCAATCCCTGCTCGGCCAGTTGCAAATCCATTCCTGCCTGGGCGGCCACGTCGCCTGCGGTGACGCGATAATGAAGCTGTTCCACCGCCCGCATAATGTCGCGGTTGGGCACCATTTGTTCTATTCCTAAGTGTAGAGCTACCTTCACTCTAGGAATTTTTTCAGGAATTCGACAACTTGGCTCTGTTAAAGTTTTTGGGGATTTGATAGAGATCCCCGATCTGGACAGAAATCGATCGCTCCAAAAACACACCCTGATCGCTACTTGGGAGTAAGATTACAGGCCGGGAAGCACTGCCGGGGTAGGGCTGGTCGAGTACCATTGCATCTCAATCGGCCCCAAAGGTGAGTGATTGGAATCGTCAGCGTTTGCTGTCGATAGGGTCGCCAGGTGGTTGAGGGTTACTCCAAGGCCAGCGGTGAGAAGGGCGATCGCTCCCCCAACGATGAACCAGCGGGTGCGGGTGTTCATTTCCAATGCTGTTTCCCTTGCGCTTGTCTGGGGTTGAATGCCTGATAGCTGGTGAGCTTTGAGGGGCGGTAATTCGTATCCAGCATAGGGCAGGGGTAAGGGCTCCACCGCTTCGGGTTCTTCCCACACCACGGAACCATCTGGGAACACTACTACATTTGGTTGGAGGGTCTTCACGAACTGGGAACCCGTAGATGCCTGAGACGAACGTAATGTTCTGGTCATAATTTGTTGAGCCCTCAGGGTTAATTCTCTTGATGCTATTAAGTATCTCCCCTCTCCCCGCCTTCTCTGGTGATGCAATTCCTCATAAACCCGTGATCTCACGGGCGACGTAGAGGTGATGGCCGTCCATCATCCCTCCTGATCCAGATTGAAGTTCTGTGTGAGGTAAATCACAGTTGCAAGATCTCAGTAGGAGTAGCCCAGTACAAAACCCAATTCACGTTAAAGTATCCATAGGCTGTATATTGGCTCTCGCTATGGGCTGACGTTGGTTAGCTAACGGCTTCATTCGCTAGTATGGGCCTATAAAATTCTTGGATGGTAAACCGGGTTAAGCTATGCCGCGATCGCAACGCAACGACAACTTCATCGATAAATCCTTTACGGTCATGGCCGACATCATCCTCAAGGCCATGCCGACGAAAAGAACTGCTAAGCAAGCCTTTGCTTACTATCGAGATGGCATGTCTGCTCAGGCTGAGGGTGAATACGCCGAAGCCATGGCCAACTACGAAGAAGCTCTGACCCTGGAAGAAGACGAGTACGATCGCAGCTTCATCATCTATAACATGGGCCTCATCCACGCCAGCAATGGCGAACACGACAAAGCCCTTGAGCGCTATCACGAAGCGTTGGAACTCAATCCTCGCATGCCCCAAGCCCTTAATAATGTCGCGGTCATCTATCACTACCTTGGCGAACAAGCTCAGGAAGCTGGAAACAACGACGATGCTGATGCCTACTTCGACAGAGCGGCGGAGTACTGGCAACGCGCTATTCGCCTCGCTCCCAACAACTACATCGAAGCTCAGAACTGGCTGAAGACAACTGGGCGGTCTAAGGCAGATATTTTCTTTTAAAGGCAATGACAGGAGTAAGGCGGAGGACAGAAGGAGCGAACACCCGAGCCTTCTCATTGCTTGAGCCGTTCATCTCGCTCTGTTTGCCCTCTGCCTTGTCCTTCCGGTCTTATCCCCATTACCTGTTACCTATTACTCATTACGTATGTCCCTCGATCGCGAACAAGTCCACAAAGTTGCTAACCTTGCCCGACTGGCTTTGACTCCTGAGGAGGAAGCTCAGTTTAGTACTCAGCTCAGTAGCATTCTGGAATATTTTGAGCAGTTGAGTGAGTTAGATACGAGTCAGGTGGAGCCAACGACTCGGGCGATCGATGTGGCTAATGTTGTTCGTCAAGATCAGCTCAAGCCCTATAGCGATCGCGAAACTATCCTTGATAGTGCGCCAGAGCGGGATGGCGAGTACTTCCGCGTGCCCCAGATCATGAACGACCAGTAGCAGTGGGATGGGCTTTGCACCTGGCGCTTCTTTGATCAGGCGATTTTGAAGAGGGGAGCTTCTCTAAGAAGCTTCCCTTTCTGTTGATCCAGGGAAATGGCGAAAATTAGCTGCTTGATAGCAAGGGCGATCGCCGCTGGGGTAATATTTCCTGGCACCTACGTCGTAAAAATTGAGTTGGGAAATGAAAAAAATTCTGCTATCCGCTGCATTAGCGCTACTACTGCCCATTGCCGCTTGTGCACCTACCCAGGATGCTGGTCAGAATACCGGTTCCCAAACTGAAGCAAGCCAACCTCTGGAAGTGGGGGCCATTCCTGACCAGGATCCCGAAAAACTACAGCGGTTGTATGGTGAGTTGGCGAAGTACCTGGAGTCTGAATTAGGGGTGCCTGTTGAGTACAAGCCTGTTACCGACTACGCGGCGGCTGTCACGGCTTTTAAGGTGGAAGATTTGGATCTGGTTTGGTTTGGTGGGCTGACAGGGGTGCAGGCCCGACTGCAAGTGCCTGGAGCCGAGGCGATCGCCCAGCGGGACATTGATGCCGATTTCCACAGTGTTTTCATTGCAAATAAAAACAGTGGCATTGCTCCCATCAACGATGTCAATGGGCTGCAATCCCTGAAAGGGCGCAGTTTTACCTTTGGTAGCGAGTCTTCCACTTCGGGCCGCTTGATGCCGCAGTACTTCCTGGAGCAGGCCAACGTCAAACTGGAAGATTTCAAAGGTGCGGCCGGGTTCTCCCAATCCCACGATGCGACTCTGAAGCTGGTGGAAGCGGGTACCTACGATGCCGGTGTGATGAACGAGCAGGTTTGGAAGAGCCGACTTGCAGCCGGTGAGGTTGATGTGGACAAAGTACAGGTCATTTGGCGCACCCCTGCTTACTATGACTACCATTGGGTTGTGAACCCCGAAGTTGAGAAGCGTTACGGTGATGATTTCATCGAGCGCTTACAAGCAGCCCTGCTGAAACTTGACCCCAACGTGCCTGAACAGAAAGAAATTTTGGAGCTGTTTGGGGCAGGTAAGTTCATCTCAACCCAGAACTCCAATTACAGCCAGATCGAGGAAATCGGGCGGCAGATTGGCAAGATTCAGTAACCCCAATGTCTTTTGTCCAACCCCTGTTCGAACTTCGGCAGGTGAGCCAGCGTTTCGATCGCTTCTCGGCCCTGCATGACGTCACCCTGCAAATTTATGAAGGGGAGCGTGTTGCCCTCGTCGGCTCCAGTGGGGCCGGGAAGAGTACACTGATTCGCCTGCTGAATGGCACCCTTCGGCCAACGGAGGGAGAGGTTTGGGCGCTGGGGCGGAACTTGAGTGGCTTGTCTGCTCGACAACTGCGTCAAGTACAACGGCAAATTGGAACGGTTTATCAACAGTTTCACCTGGTGGATAATTTGGCGGTGATCCACAATGTCAACGCAGGCCACTTGGGACGTTGGCCCCTGTTCAAGGCTCTGGTGTCATTGGTGTATCCCTTGGAGGTAAAGACCGCAGCGGATGCCCTGGAACGAGTGGGTATTCCTGAGAAACTCTATGCTCGCACCGATCGCCTCTCTGGGGGGCAACAGCAGCGGGTTGCCCTGGCACGAGTATTGGTACAAAATCCACAGGCGATTTTGGCGGATGAGCCTGTTGCAAGCCTTGACCGTGAGTTGAGCCGTGAGGTGATGGATCTGCTCTGCAAACTGGTGGAGGCGAACAAGACCCTGGTGGTGAGCCTGCACTCGGTGGAGTTGGCGCAGCGGTATTGCGATCGCATTATTGGTCTTCGTCATGGCACTGTGCAATTTGACGTGCCTTCGAGCAACGTCTCCTCTGCCTTGCTCGAAGACCTGTATCGTTTGAGGTAGTATGGCCCACCCTTCTGCTGTCAGGTCATGGTGGCCTGCATTGGCGAACCCTCGTATTGCCTGGGGGTTGGTAGCATTGGGGGCGATCGCCTTCTCCCTTTACCCCACTGGCCTGTTTCGTCAAGACATCCTCAATCCCGGTGGGCTGCCGCAACTGGGGCAGTTTTTGGCAGCCAGTCTGCAACCTGACTTCAGCCCAGAATTCCTGGCATTAGCCTTGAATGCGGCGATCATCACACTGGCCTATGCAGTCTGCGGTACTGTTTTCAGCATCGCTCTGGGGTTGATAGGTGGTGTATGGGTCTCGGAAGTCTGGTGGAAAACGGTGTTTCCTCAACGTGGGGGGCGTGTCCGGGCCGGTATCCGCTTTCTACTCGCCATTCCCCGCGCTATTCATGAGCTGATTTGGGGATTGTTCTTCATCAATATTTTTGGGCTCGACCCGCTGGTGGCGATCTTGGCGATCGCAATTCCCTACGGAGCGATCGTCGCCAAAGTATTCTCCGAAATTCTTGACGAAACACCGCGCCAACCCTTGCTGGCTTTGCTCAGTAGCGGTGTTGCCCCACTGACCGCTTTTACCTACAGCCTGATTCCACAAGCGGGGCTGAATCTCCTTTCCTATACCTTCTACCGCTTTGAGTGTTCTATTCGTTCGGCGGCAGTGCTTGGGATTATTGGGGCTGGGGGCCTGGGATATGAAATCCTGCTCAGCCTGCAATCACTTCGGTACAACCAATTGTGGACGCTGTTTTATGCCCTCTTCCTGCTGAACGGATTGGTAGATTTGAGCAGCGCCTGGGTACGTCGCCGCCTGGGGTCGCCCAGTCGCCTCGATTTGAATTTTCGCAAGTTATCCCATCGTGCTGAATCCCAAGCTGCGGCTCAAATTACGCCCGCAGCTTTTTCGCTGCATTCAGAGTCCGATCAACGCGTGAAACTTGATCCGATTTTGCTATTGGCGGGTGTCGCCATTGTGCTGCTGATTCCGTTTTGCTTCAACTTCGTCCAGGCAGACTTTAGCAAGCTCTGGTCTGCTCGTACTTTTGAGCTGTTAGTGGACATTGGGCAATCAGCCCTGCCTCCACGGTTTGAGGTGGAGCAGTGGCAGCAACTGCTTGGCCTATCATTGCAGACCCTGGCCATGTCGATTTTGGCGATCGCCCTGGCAGGTTTTGGTGGCATTCTCCTCTCATTTCCTGCGGCCTATAACTTCTTTCTGCCCGGAGGCTTGCTGGCGACAGTCGGGCAAAGTCGGGGTGGCCGCATTCTCGCCTGGGTATCGCTCTTGCTGACCCGTTCCCTTCTGCTGATTGCTCGGGCCATCCCTGCACCGATTTGGGCACTGGTCGCGCTTTTTGTCTTGTTTCCGGGCATGTTGCCAGGGGCGATCGCCCTCAGCATCCACAATCTTGGAATTTTGGGTCGCTTGATGGCGGAGGTCAATGAAAACCTGGACCAGCGACCTCTGATAGCACTAAAGTCGTTAGGTGCTCCGGGGCCACTGGTGTTTCTCTATGGCGTATTGCCACTGACGTTTACCCGGTTTTTAGCCTACACCCTCTACCGCTGGGAAGTGTGTATGCGAGAAACTGTGATTGTCGGGCTCGTAGGAGCGGGTGGTCTGGGTCGCCTATTGACAGAACAGCTCACCAGTTTTGATTACCGTAGTGTGATAGTGACCCTGGGATGCTTTGTGGTGCTGACCTTTGTCGTGGATTGGGTCAGCGGCACGGCACGGCGATCGCTACGCTAATGGGTGTAAAAAAGTGACGAGAGAGTAGGCGTTTCATCCCCACTCTCTCGTCACTCCAATGGTTGTAGCGATCAATTTAGAATTGGCGACGCGAGAAGATCAAAGTGGCGATCGTTAATACCAACCCAATGTAAACCACGGCATAAAATGCACTGCTCAGCAGTTGCAGGGGTTCGGGTATTAACTCTAAACCATATACAGCCTGATTTTTTAGATTGAGACGGGCCAGGTCAGGTAGGAGCAAATAAAAAATTTCGGTCGTGCGCTGAAAGCCAGGGTTTTCGCTAAGAGCACCCAGCTTCAGCAAATCACGGCTGGACTGGCCCATGAGATACACCCCGAAGGTCAGGAGCGTCGCCAGTAGAGGACTGGTAAAAACCCCAAATAGAATAGCGACTGCTGTAATCAGCGACAGTTCCAAAAACTGGAAAACGGCTGTAACTAGAATGCTGCTCAAGGGAAAGGGTGTTTGGTAAACCGTGAGTACCAGCAGGTAAATTGCAGTCATTGCTGCCACCAGAACGGCCAGTACTGCCGATAACCCAATATGCTTACCAACGATAAATTCCAGTCGGCTGACGGGCTTGGCAATCAACACATAAACAGTGCGCTTGTCGATCTCCTTGTTCACCAAACCTGTGCCAATAAAGGTGGCAATGATCAGCCCCAGCAGGCTGATAGCTCCCAGGCCTACATCCAACAAAATCTTACTTTCAGCGCTGGCTGCCACATCTGGCAGTAGGCGACCAATGGCGAAAAGGGCGATCGCATACACCCCAATCAGATACAGAATGCGATCGCGAATCACTTCCCGGAACACATTGGTAGCAATGACCAATACACGACCCAAACTCACCCCAAACCTCCTGTTGCTGTCGTTTCGGGCACTAACCACTTCTTCTCACTGACTCCAGGCGCACACTGTACTTCCGTCACAGGTTCGGAGCCACTCCCTCCTGGTTGAAGCAGGACAGGATTGTTGACTTGCCGTACCCAACAAGTCTTTTCAAGGTAATATCCCCCCAATCGGGAACTTGGGCCTAACCACCGTGCTCGCAGTAATAAGGTGTACTCATCGGGCCGGGTTTGCGGAGGCACCAGAGCCTGAAAGTTCCAGAATTGACCTTCGCCTGCGGCTTGTAGTCTGTTAAGCGCCTGTTGTTGCAAGTCAACAATACGTTGATCTCGCTCAAACAGCCAGCGCTCGGCATCGCGCCAGGGGCGGCCATCCAGTTGTTGCTCCACGGAAGTGGCAACGGTTCCCAGAAGAAGGGTACCCTGTTCGTCCTCCGCTGGTAACTCATCGGATATGGATACGACAAATCCACTATTGCTGAAGTCATCCGCTAGCAGGCTGGGGTAGGCCGTCAGCCAATCTTGCACCAGGAAGTGAAAACGAAACCAGCAGCTCATAACCAGACTCACCAGCAGCAGCACCAACATATCCTGCCGGGTAATTGGGTCAGGCAGCGTGAAGGTGAGCCGGGGGAAAAATCGGGGGACGATGGCGATCGCCGCTGACACGACAGGCCAGAGCGTTACAGCCAGGGGAAACGGGTCTGCGCCCTCCCGCCAAAATAGTAGGGTACAGGCCAATGCCCCCGTAAACCAGGGGCCAGGCCGAAACATCCAACCAAAAAAGTTCAGTTTGATTCCCCAGGAGGCCCACCCTACTCCAATGGTGAGGAACAACCAGCCCAACCATGACAGAATTTCCTCGACGACTTCGGTCACGGTGAGGATAGACAACAGCCAGGCAAATACGCTCAGCCAGATGAGCGTTTGCCAGGAGTAGGCCTGGGGTGGTTTGAGCTGTTTCCAAAGGGCTTCAAAGGCTGCGCGAAGTTCTTTCACAGGTGGTTCACCGGAAATAACCAAAACCGGAGAATTGAGGATTCAACAGGAGATACCGGGTAAACAAAATAACGGTTATAGCGGAGTAGCTACAGGCATTAGCGGTGAGCATTGCCCGAGCCTGGTTGTTGCTGTCGACCCAGCCCCCGCTTCCACGTCGAAACCGTCTTCCCAAGCGGCGTTCACTCATTCGTTTTTGCAGTTGCGCTTCCCACTCCTGCTGGGTGAGTAACAACTGCTCCAATTGCGTAAAGCCAAAGGTTTTCATGACAAAACTGGCAAAAAAGGTCAAAAATCCTACCAGAATGCCCCAGAAAGCAGTTTCCCGCGTCCATCGATTAAACAAAATAAACTCGATTAGCTCGTTCCGCAAAAATTGGGGTAGCACCGCCTCCACGGCAAAAAAGATAAACCAACCGACCACCGTCGTGGTCAAATTTAGAATGGTGGCATACAACATGGCCTTACGGGGAATCATCGCCAACTCCCGCTTCAGTACAACCCCTTCGATGGCGATCGCCAGCAGCAAGAACATGAACTGAAAGGCGATCATCCGCAGGGCCAAAACCGGAAAAACCATAGCTCCCCAAATTCCGTTCTGACTTCCAACTTATCTCAAATCCAGTGAAAGAATTTGCAGGCTAGTATTCAGGGGCTTAAGTTTGCCTATATTTGGGTGGTGTAGGATACGAAGCACTTCAACATCACCAGATATAAGTTGGATGTTCATGGTGCAGTACTAGAGCCACTTGGGTAGGGGCATTCTATGGAAAAGCGCTACCGTAAGGGCTCTAGCCAACCAGGGATTGTTTCTTAGCCTCCAGCTCAAGAAGTGAGCCTAGCTACTATTTGTGGTGCATTTATAGAGTGAATCTCCACAGATAACCCCACTAATGGTGTTGACCCCTTATCCTCTTGGCGGCATAATGAGCGGGCAGGCGTTACTTGCTCATGCATCAGGGTCATTGAATTGGGCCTCCCCAGGACCTTTCAAAAATACTCTCAACCCACCGTCGCCTTTGATAGGATCAATGCCTCATGAATCATCTTAGAACCATGACCAGAAACGGCATCGGCATTCGCACCGCACAGAATATGTCGGAGCGTTTAGAAGGGCAGATCCATGTTTATGATGGGGCCGGGAAGGGGAAGTCTCAGGCGGCTCTGGGTGTCGTTTTGCGTTCCATTGGTCTTGGGATTAAGAGCTCCAGTCAGACACGGGTTCTCCTGTTGAGGTTTCTCAAAGGACCTGGCCGTACTTATGACGAAGATGCCGCCATTGAAGCGCTTCAGCAGGGGTTTCCCCACCTCATCGATCAGGTACGCACCGGGCGCGGCGAGTTTTTTGGCCCCGATGATATTACTCGATTCGATCGCCTGGAGGCCCAGCGAGGTTGGGATGTAGCGAAAGGGGCGATCGCCTCTGACCTTTACTCCGTTGTAGTGCTCGATGAAATTAACCCCGTCCTCGATCTGGGGTTGCTGCCGGTTGATGAAGTCGTTAAGACCCTCAAGAATAAGTCGCCAGAACTGGAAGTGATTGCAACCGGTCGGGGTGCCCCAGCCGCTTTACTGGAAATCGCGGATCTGCACTCTGAGATGAAACCTCACTTCCATCCGACCGCTGCCAAAAACGGTATTGAGGGAATTGAAATTTACACAGGGGCCGGCAAGGGTAAGTCTACCAGTGCCTTGGGGAAAGCACTCCAGGCTATTGGTAAGGGGATTAGCCAGGACAAGTCGCACCGGGTGCTGATTATGCAATGGCTGAAGGGAGGAAGCGGGTACACCGAGGACGCTGCAATCTCCGCTCTGCAACAAAGCTATCCCAATCTGGTCGATCATTTGCGCTGTGGTCGAGATGCTATTGTCTGGCGCGGCCAGCAGCAAGAGCTGGATTACGTAGAAGCCGAGCGGGGCTGGGAAATTGCGCGAGCTGCGATCGCCTCTGGCCTCTACAAAACCATTATGCTGGACGAGCTCAACCCGACGGTTGATCTAGAACTGCTACCCCAGGAGCCCATCGTACAGGCGCTCCTACGCAAACCCCGTGACACCGAAATTATTATCACAGGCCGCTGCAAAAACACCCCAGCCTACTTTGACCTAGCCAGTATTCACTCTGAGGTCTTCTGCCACAAACACTATGCAGAGAAAGGTGTTGATCTAAAGCGTGGTGTCGATTTCTAACGCAGCTCCAATGCTCTAAAAGCCAAAACTCTTATTTTGTCGTTACCTGGTAACAACGGAATAGGAGTTTTGGTTTTTAGAATTAGGACTTACGCATTCATGTTGTGTGTACTCTGCAACTACACATAAGGAGGTTTATGCATAAGAATTTACCCAGAATGTTGGTGCTTTGCCCGCGAAGCGGGCAAAGCACCAACATTCTGGGGGTAATTTCATTACTGGAAATCTCCTAACGTGAATGTGTAAGTCTTGAGGATATTGGCATTTGATCCGGACAGTTTACTTTTGAAAAGTCGTGTGGATCACGACTTTTCAAAAGTAAACTGTCCTGCTTCTAATCACGCAACGCTATAGGGCACAATCTGAGATTAAAGATAATTAACTGGTGCACAACCATGGGAGAAACAGGGATTCGAGCCGCGATCGCTATTAGCTTGGGGGCGATCGCGGGTGCTCTGAGCCGCTACTACTTCACTCTATTGTTCAAATCTCTGCTGGATGCGCCGTTTCCCTACGGTACGTTCTTGATTAACCTGACTGGATGTGTAGGAATTGGTTTTTTAAGTGTTTGGTTGGGCGATCGCATTCCATCTCTTGCACCAGAGCTCAAGTTATTACTAATTACTGGATTTCTTGGGTCTTACACGACTTTTTCGACCTATGGTTTAGAGTCTCTTTCTCTATTTCTACAATCCCGCCTTTGGATAGGGCTAGCCTATTGGTTGGGGAGTGCAATATTAGCGCTTCCTTGTGTGTATTTAGGGACGGTTTTAGCCAAGATGAAACTCTAATGTCGGGCCGGCTTGCAGGCCCATAGTTGTACTTTGTATCTCTTTCCAATATTTTTTGAGTAATCTAAATCCCCTGGGTCGTTAGGTGCTCGAAAAGAATTTTGGCACCAATTCCAATCAGGACTAAACCCCCAACAATTTCGATCCTACGACCTAGAAAATTACCGAATCGATGCCCAATAAAAACCGCAACCAGGGATAGCAGAAACGTAATGCATCCGATGATGCTGGTAGATTTTGAGATGTCAGTTTGCAATGCCCCAAAGCTAATGCCCACAGCCAGAGCATCAATGCTTGTAGCAAAGGCCAGTACCATCAATGTGTGATTATTAGTCGGATCAAACCGCTCGCAACCGTCCTCTTCATTGATCGCCTCATAAATCATCTTGCCGCCGATGCCACTTAACAACGCAAAGACAATCCAGTGATCGATATTCTCGACCAGTGACTGGACACCCAGCGATATGAACCAACCCAGCAGAGTCATCAGTGCCTGAAATCCACCGAAAAAGAGCGCGATTTTCAGAGCTTTATTGAGCTTGAGATGTTTGATGAGAAGCCCGCTACAAAGGGCAACGGCGACTGCATCCGCAGAGACGCCTACCGCTATCAATGAATCGGTTGCAATCGTCATAGATACTCGCTAAAAATTCGTCAATCAGAGAGTCTGAGCGAAGGACCGTGGCTATAAGTAGCAGAGCCGGTGCATTTTTCAATCCCTCTTTTGTTCTATTATCCCCTGATCATTCTGGTTATGTTTCAAATCTACAAAACATTAGGCCAAAAAGGCTGTATTGACCGCAGAGTAAGTAATATGGCCTTTCTGATCTGATGGCTAATCATGCCGATCAATAGATTGTGGCTGGAGGGATTCACAGCGCTCCTCCGACCACAACTACCTTTAGATTGGAATTGTGACCATCCCTTCGCTATACACTAATGTATTGGCGTTCGAAACATCCATCCATGGCAACCATCAACGATAACTACCTCAAACTGAAGGCAGGCTACCTGTTCCCCGAAATTGGCCGACGCGTCAATGCATTTTCCGAAGCGAACCCGAATGCCAGTATTATTCGCCTGGGCATTGGTGACGTGACTGAGCCGCTGCCCCAGGCTTGCCGCGATGCGATGATTCAAGCGGTCGAAGAGATGGGGGATCGCGCCCAGTTCAAAGGCTATGGTCCCGAGCAGGGATACCTTTGGCTGCGTGAAAAAATTGCTGCCCACGACTTCCAAGCTCGGGGTTGCGACATCGATGCCTCCGAAATCTTCATCTCCGATGGCTCGAAGTGTGACACGGGCAACATCCTCGATATTTTTGGTGACAACAACACCATTGCTGTAACGGATCCCGTCTATCCCGTTTATGTGGATACCAACGTCATGGCAGGGCACACGGGCCCAGCCAATGATAAAGGTGAGTATGGCGGTCTGGTTTACCTACCTATCTCAGCAGATAACAACTTTACAGCTGAAATTCCTCAGCAAAAGGTTGATTTAATCTACCTCTGCTTCCCGAACAACCCAACCGGAGCGGTAGCAACCCGTGAACATCTGCAAGCCTGGGTCGAGTATGCCCGTACCCATGGCTCCATCATTTTCTTTGATGCAGCTTACGAAGCTTTCATTTCTGATCCCACCATCCCTCACTCTATCTATGAGATTGAAGGGGCACGGGAATGCGCGATTGAGTTTCGTTCCTTCTCGAAGAATGCTGGGTTTACTGGAACCCGTTGTGCCCTCACCGTAGTACCTAAATCCCTAATGGCGAAGGCCTCAGATGGCTCTGATGTGCAGCTTTGGGCTCTGTGGAACCGCCGCCAATCTACCAAGTTCAATGGTGTATCCTACATTGTTCAGCGTGGTGCCGAAGCGGTCTACTCGGAAGCCGGCCAACGGCAGGTCAACACGCTAATCGGCTTCTACATGGAAAATGCCCGCATCATCCGTGAAAAGCTGACAGCAGCCGGGTTCTCTGTGTATGGTGGCGTCAACGCTCCCTACATCTGGTTGAAGACCCCCCACGGTTTGGGCAGCTGGGACTTCTTTGATAAGTTACTTCATACCTGCAACGTGGTCGGCACCCCAGGAGCAGGTTTTGGTGCTGCAGGAGAAGGCTACTTCCGAATTTCTGCCTTCAACAGCCGAGCCAACGTCGAAGAGGCGATGAACCGTATCACTGAAAAGTTTGCAGTCTAACGGTAATTCAGCGAAAAGGTGGGAGCGTAGCTTCCACCTTTTTCGTAGGCGATCGCACACATTTTTACAAAGATATTAAATTAACCTCAATTCGGGATAAGCTCAAAAGCCCATTTTGTAGTGCGTGAAGCGCACTACAAAATGGGCTTTTTCGAGGGGCGCGCTTTGCGCGCCCCTCGAAAAAGCCCTTAACCCAAACTCAGGTTAAATTACAGTAAATCGCCGCTCACCTATACCCTAAGGTAAATGCCGCATGCCAATTTAAAAGAAGCCCACGATTGTAGGTACAACCGCACTTACAATCGTGGGCTCTCTTGATTCACGGTCAGTTGTTGTCATGCACAGATGGGCTGTCCAAATACTGCTCATAGAGATTGTGTACTAAATTTTCCAAATTCTCGTCAGGGCAGCAGTCGAACAGGGCATCGAAAATATCGATCAGGCGAGCGGCAGTTTCTCCAAGGGTGGGGCTGAGGCCCCAAACATCCTGCACCCAATCCTGAGGGCGATCGCTCTCGAAAATCATCCGTTCCAGTAACTGGCGGGCTTCTGTTTTAGAAATAGCCATCACAATTCCTTCAATTCCATGGGGCTCAGTTTGTCTATGGTAGGAGGAAGTGGGCACTTCACATCCACTTCTCCCTACCATAGACAAATCTGCACTCAGTTTTACTAAGCCTCGGGTTTCAGGTCACGTTCCATTAAGGCTTCTACCGCCTGCTGGGGCGTAATCTGCTGATTCAGTAGCAGATAGACCTGATGAGAGATGGGCATAGAAATCCCCTCTCGATTGGCAATGGCAAACAGAACATTGGCCGTATTAACTCCTTCGGCGGTTTCGCCAATGGCCGCAAGAGCTTGCTCTAATGTCGCTCCCTGCGCCATCCGAAAGCCCACTTGATAATTGCGGCTGAGGGGGCTGTTGCAGGTTGCCAGTAAATCTCCCAACCCTGAAAGGCCAAAGAAGGTTTCGACCTCACCACCCAGGTAAGTCCCAATGCGAATGATCTCGGCCAGAGCACGGGTGATCAGAGCAGATTTTGCATTCGTGCCCAGTTGCAGGCCATCACAGACCCCAACGGCGATCGCAATCACATTCTTCAGCGTTCCCCCCAACTCTGTCCCAACTGGGTCCTGATTGGTGTAGACCCGAAAGCGATCCGACGCAAACATTTTTTGTACCGTTTGTGCGGCTTCTGGATTTTGGCTGGAGACGACCGTGGCTGCTGGAAGCCCCTGGTAGATTTCCTTTGAAAGGTTTGGTCCAGAAAACACCACAACCGGGTTATCGGGAAAATGCTCCTGCCAAATTTGTGACGCGGCACAAGTGGTTTCCGCATCCAGTCCTTTTGTGGCCGTTACGAGAATGACTTCTCGGTCCAGACCCAGTGTCTGTATCTGTTTCGCTACCTGCGGAACTCCTTTGATAGAGACTGCTGACAGGATAACGCCTGCATCTTCCAGAGCCATTTCCATAGGTAGGGAACCCCGTCGCGACCAGAGTTTAGGCGAGTTTCCGGCCCGTCTGGCTAGCTCATAAAGGACAGAACCCCAGGCTCCGGCTCCTAGAATTGTCAAGGGTTGAGGGGTAGGATGTTGCGAACTCAGCAAGAGGGAAAGAATACCAACAGAACGGTTTTCATCTTAAACAATAAGGCGCTAGTTTTTGTAGAAGGGTGAATTTTGCCAGCAATTCTCATTTTGAAATCAGACCCGAAAATCGCGCGCCAAAGGCGCGCGGTTTCGGGCATCAAAGCCAAGAGTTCACGCCCTACGGGCGTGAACTCTTGGCTTTGATGCCCATACTGAGAATTGCTGGAATTTTGCCGGTGCATCGCACCGGCAAAATTCACCCTTCTACATACTGAGGTCCTGAATTCTGCAGCATAAAGCGCACAGAATTCAGGACCTCAGCAAGACTGCCCAGACAATTGTCAGAAAACTCGGCTGAAATTAGCCCTAGACTATGAAAAGATTCTGTAAAAGCGATAGATCAATCGGGGCCGGAAGCATTTCGCCCCGGAAGTCGAGCAGTTGTACCAGCAGCAGATAGCCAAAGCTGAGGAGTAAGGCGATCGCCCCGGTGACAATCGCAACCCATTTCGAACGGTTCATAATTGGCTTTTAGATGGGAATCTTGATCTAGAGTGACATAAAAATTGGCAAGATCGGGAACAAGTAAAGTGTGTTCGCTCCATTTTGATTGGCATGGATACTGAAACCCAAGCGTCAATGACTCCTCTTTTACCTGGGCAGTCGGTGGTGATTCACACCCGTGAACTCCGCAAGGTTTACCGTTCTGGCTTCTGGTTCAATCAAAAGAACCAGACCCTTAACAACTGCTCCCTGGACATTTATGAAGGGGAAACCTTTGGGCTGCTGGGGCAGAATGGGGCAGGAAAGACGACCCTCCTGAAGATCCTGCTGGGTATTGTGCGGCCCTCTAGCGGTAACGGCATGCTGCTGGGCAGACCGCTGGGCGATCGCACAGTCAAGCACCGGGTCGGCTACTTACCAGAAAACCCTTACTTCTATGACTACCTCACGGGTTGGGAATTACTGGAGTACGCGGCTGGTCTGTTTCAGTTGCCATCTGCTGTACAACGTCAACGCATCCCTGAACTGCTTGATCTGGTCGGCTTAGCTCGTTCTGCCGCTCAAAAGAAACAGCTTCGGCAATACTCTAAGGGGATGTTGCAGCGCATTGGGGTTGCCCAGGCCTTAATTAATGATCCGGATGTGGTGTTTTTGGACGAACCGATGTCAGGGTTGGATCCTTTAGGTCGCTTCCAGATTCGAGAAATTATTCAATCCCTGAAGACCCAGGGTAAGACGATTTTTTTTAATAGCCATGTGCTGTCCGATGTCGAGGCAATTTGCGATCGCGTCGGTATTCTGGCTCAAGGAGAACTCATTTGCCTCGGTTCAATCCATGAGCTGCTGGGCACCACGGATCTGTACCGAGTAAGAGTTCAAAATGCCAATCCTGAGGTGCTGCGACAGTGGATGCCCGATTTGGAATTTAAGGATGGTTTTTGGCAGGGGCACCTCAAAGGCCAACCTCAAGACTTTTTCTCTAGTCTGCGGCTGATGAAAGCTCAATTAATCTCAATGAGTTTGGCTCGCCCAAGTTTGGAGGAGTTTTTTATCCAACAGCTTCAACAACGGGGCATTTTCAAAAGCCAGTAATAGGCTCATAAGTGCCTTCATAAAAGAGAGGGGCGACGTATGACGTCGCCCCTCTCTTTTATGAAGGCTATGGCAACCCCTTTCCGATCTGATGAGGTATGAGAGATGAATGTGGAGCTTTGCCCCACATTCATTTCATGAAAAGCTATTGTGACTTCATTGCCCGTTCCATTTCGCGCTTATCCTGTTTCTTCTTCAGATCTTCGCGCTTGTCGTAGGTCTTCTTGCCTCGGGCTAGGGCGATCGCTACTTTCACTCGCCCCTTCTTCATATACAGCCGCAGCGGAATCAACGTCAGTCCCTTTTGCTCCACCTTGCCAATTAAGCGGCGAATTTCATCCTTATGAAGCAGGAGCTTCCGAGTACGGCGAGGATCATGATTGAACACCTGGCTGGCGGTGTCATGGGGCGAAATGTGAACGTTGTAGAGCCACACCTCTTCATCACGAACCGATGCAAAGCCATCCTTCAAGTTGGCTTTGCCCTGTCGCACAGACTTCACCTCCGTTCCCCGCAGCTCAATGCCAGCCTCGTAGGTTTCCAAAATTTCGTAGAGGTAGCGGGCCTGTCGGTTGTCCGCCACGATTTTGATGCCGTCTCCGTTATCTGCCATCGTAGTTCTTCGTTACCTTACTAACAGTTCCCTGGGATTGGGGAAGTCGGAAAAGCCTTGCGGTGTGCTGGCTTTGTGAGTATGGCTTACTCCACTACAACGTGCCACTCATGCAGTTCGTAGGTGACGCAGCCATTACAAATCAGGGGATCACGTGCCACAATATCCTTCGCTTCTTCGAGAGAATTCGCCCAGAACAATAACATACCGCCGCCCCGTTCCTGCCAGTACCCAGTCTTGGCTTGATGCCCCGAGGCAATCAGATCTTTTACAAAGTCCAGATGGGCTGGCACATACTGGTCAAAAGTGGGTTTATCGACGAGGCCTTTTTCAATCTTGACAAACCAGGGCATTGGTTGCGTTCTTTCGTGGAATGGGTATTATCGGATGGCTAAGAGGGTGTTGAAAGATTCATTTCTCTGCACCAGCAGACAACCAAATCAACCCTTTTCAGGGCTGGCTTCTCAAACATCCTCTAAGGATACCTTAGCCAGAAGTTTTGCTGTCGTCGATCGCTCTTCAGTAAGCTTCATGGAAAGAGCCGTCAGGTTTGTGCTTCTAACAAGACAGTGCGTTGCTTGCTTCAATCGTATCGATGCCCATCACAGGACTTCATGACCACAAGCCACAACCCAAATCCCCGATTTTTTATCGCATTCCTGCCTCCTGCGGAGATCGATACCTTTGCAACGACCATTATTCAGGAACTCGGTAGTCGCTATCAAACCCGCACGGCCAAAGCTCCCCCCCACATTACGCTACAACCGCCCTTCGAGTGGCCCGTGAACGCCCTTCCAGCTTTAGAGAGCAGCCTCCGAGCGTTTGTGCAGACTCAATCCCCAGTTCCTATCAGCCTGTCTGGGTTTGGCGCATTTTCTCCCCGTGTGCTTTACATTAAGGTGCTCAAAACGCCTGAATTGCTTCAGCTTCAGGCCTCGCTCATGCAACATCTGGAAGACACGTTAGGGATTGTTGATCTCAAGAACAAGCGACGTGGTTATTCGCCCCACATGACTTTGGCTTCTCGCAACTTGAACCCACACACGTTCGAGGAAGCCTGGATGGATTTACAGAAACGGGAAGCGAACTTTGAGTTTACGAGCGATCGCCTCACTCTACTCATTCATCAAGGCCACCGTTGGGAGAACCAGCAAGACTTTTCTTTGGCTGAGCACGGTTTTTGAGCAACAGTTCGCATTTGGAAATCTAGATTGGGGAGGCTGCACTCCTCAGGTAAAGCCTAAACTGGATTCAGGTTAAGGGCGTTTTCGAGTGCTGTGCGCAATGCATGGCACTCAAAAGGCCCATTTTTGCTTATCCCGCACTGAAGTTAGTCCAAAGCGAGAACTACTGAGTTTTAAAATTACCCCTTGACAAAAAAGAGGCAAAACTGTAACAATAGATACAGAAATAAATCGTTCATCTCTTTGCCAAACAACTTGGCAGAAGAGACGGAAGTAGGGAAGCCCCGAAGGAACGCGCCTCCAAACTACTCTTCAAGACTGAAGCGAGGCGGACGTTATGCAACTCAATTATCGTGGTATCAAGTACGAAGCCAATTCTCCTGTCGTTAATCTGAATAACAGCAATCCAGCAGATGCTACTCTGCGATATCGTGGCAACGCTTACGACACGAATTTGCCTGTTGTTGCTCAAGCTAAAGTAGAAGCAGCAGATGCTACTCTTCAGTATCGTGGCAATACTTACAACGCAGCTCTACCGACCATTGCTCAACCTAGCGCAGAATCTGTAGCAAGCTCTGTGGTGGAAGCTGATCCTGCTCCTGTTGCAGCTGTTTCTGGCGATCGCGCCCGCTCACTGATGATGAACCACCACCGTCAGGTCAAGCAACGTCAGCAAGTTATGCTGTCCCGTCTGGCTACTAGCATTGGGCTAGATGGTAGCGAAACGGCGAAGTACTGGAACCATATTCAAGGCAAGGTTCACCCCAGTTTCTGGGCAACCTATGATCGCAGCCACGCAGCAAGCAGCTGATTCATGCATCCACAGACCAACGCATCTTTGAACCCTAAGTCATAGTCATCTCTGGACAAAAGGTTCTCTTTAAGAAAAAGGCACTCCATTAGGGTGCCTTTTTTATTGCGTCTTGCATGTTCTCAGCTTCTATCGCGCTACGCGTTTAGACAATACCTGTCATTCTTTTTATGGGAGTGGTGGCTTCGCCGCCACTCCCATAAAAAGAATGACAGGTTGCTTATTTGTGATCCTGAGGAATAACAAGAGGGAGGGGCAAAATTACGGGGTTTCAAAGTTGAGCTTTCGCCCTCAACAATAAAATCTCGTAGTCATACTTATTCCGAAAAGGTTTAGAAAACGGCATAGTGCTAAAAGCAGGCAAAACGCATCAATAATGCTGCTCCTGACACTATGTTTGGCCGTGACATATGAGTTTCACGGCCAGACATACTGCCTTGATATACCCCTCTTTGGTGCTTAATTTATTTTTCAGGCTGCATCATGACCCTACAATTAGAGCGACGATATCGCCGGTCTCGGAAGTTTTTCTGTGCGAATTTCAATTCCTATGGTTTCTCTCAAGTAGAGCTACTTGTAACGCTGGCAGTAATGACTCTGCTAGTTTCTATACTTGTTCCCTCGTGGTTGGGGTTGATGACGGGGCAGACCCTAAATCATGCTCAAGATGGTGTATTTCAGACAATGCGAGCTGCTCAGGTACAAGCCAAAACTAACCATGCAGCGTGGCAAGCCAGCTTTCGAGATACTCCTCAGGGCATCCAAGCAGCAGCTCACCCCGTCAATGCAGAACCGACCCAAATCCCCTGGGAAACTCTCAGTTCCGGTGCCCAAATCGATGCTGCAATGACGACCCTTTTGCAAACCGCTGGAACTTACCAGATCCGCTTTACTGCGCAAGGTGGAGTGAGTGGCCAGATGGGCCGGATGACGCTGCGGCGAGGCGATCGCACCTCCAGACGCTGTGTATTCTCATCTAGCCTTCTGGGTGCTCTACGTACAGCCCGTAACGAGGAGTGTAATCGAAATTTGCAATAGGGCACCTGGCGATAGCCTTGCGCATGAAACGCGTTTTCTATGAATTGATACAGCGCTCAGAACCGGGCAGTCTGTTTTTGAAAAGCCGCGCTCCGCAAAGCTTTTCAAAAACAGACTGCCCTAACTAACGTAACACCAGCAATAAGTGCAAGTCTGCGAATGCATTTAAGGGATTTGGAATCCGCGCAGTTTTCGCTGTTCCTCCTGCAGCCCTTTGCCTTGTAAGAGAACTCCGAAGTTCCCCAATCCCATTGGGTCAATTAATCCGTGGAGTGCTTCTCGCCGTGCCAGAAGGTCAGATAGGGTAAACGATTCACTAAAACTGCGGTTGGATAACTCGGCAATGCGATCGCCCATGCCTAATGCCATCAAAAATAGCCCCTGTTGTGTAAACCCAAGAGATTCTAGCCCACACTTCTCTCCTTGCTTTTCCAAAGCTGTGAAGTTGACGTGGGCTGTAATATCCTGGCTACCAACGTGGATGAAGGGATTGTCGTGGTGGTGATGCTGAAAATAGCACTGAAGTGTTCCTGCACGACGGCTGGGAAGGTAGAAACGCTGAGCCGGATACCCATAGTCAATAGTGAGCACATAGCCTTGCCGCAGCCTTTGAGCTACAGTTGTAAGCCAATCTAGTGAAGCTAAGTTAACTTCAGTGCTGTAGCCATCGGGGTAGGGGGGCGTTGTTAAGGAGATGCCACTCAGCTGAAGATAAGTTTCTACCTCGGGGGTGGAGAGGGGGGCGATCGCCTCTCCAAAAACACCCTCCTCAGCTTTCTCCGACTTCACGACAAAAATTTCCTGCAACGCTCCGTCTTTCAGGATGATCCGATGCACCGGAAACGCATCGACCAGCTCGTTGGAGAAGAAACATCCTACGACTGAGTCAAGTGGAATTTCATCCCAAGTACGCCAGTGCAGGCGGTCAAACTCTAACAGATTGCTCATTTGTTGCTGTTGGAGTTGACGCAGGGCAGGAGAAGCCTCCACCACAATGTACTCCAGCGCATCGAAGCAGGCATCATGGTGGCGGTGCAGATACCGCAACACATCCCGCACCAGTAATCCTTGTCCGGCTCCCATTTCTACCAGGGTGAAGGGTTGGGGGAAACCGAGTAACCGCCACATCTCGGCAAACTGTTCGGCTAACAACTCACCAAAGTCGGACCCTAGGTGAGGAGCGGTATAGAAATCTCCTTCTTTGCCAATGTTGACCCGGTTGGTAGCGTAGTATCCGTACTCTGGGTCATAGAGGGCCAGATTCATAAACTCTGTAAAGGGAATTCTTCCTTGGGGCTGTGCAGCGATGTGTTGAGCAATGCGATCGCACAACAATGGATGACTCTGGTCAGCTTCTAACCCCTGCTTATCTTGCATATCCATCAATCCTGGTCATTAACTTCATATCTTGCCCTAAAAGCTAGAACTCGGCAGTGCCAGTACAAAGCGGAAGCAATCCCAGAGTTCTGCTTTTAGGACAGTAAGGTACAGGATGTGAGTAAGCCCTGATGTATAGGCCCAAGGCATTGTCACCTTCTCCAAAGTTATGTTAAGTTCTATTACAGAACCGATACCTAAGTACTGAGGTTATTGAGCCATGGAAAATCAAGGAACAAAGTTTGGTTTCACTCAGTTCGCTGAAACCTGGAACGGTCGTCTGGCTATGCTTGGCTTTGTAATTGGAATTGCCACCGAATTGCTTACCGGGCAAGGCATTCTGTCCCAACTGGGTCTCATGTAATTTTGTATCTCTCGAATATCTCATCTAAGTTGTAAAAAGCACCCAATCGGGTGCTTTTTTCTGCTGTATGCATTGCTTATAGCCTTTCCCAATCTGGTGAGGTACGAGAGATGGTTGTGGAAGTTTGTTCCACATCATCTCTCGTACCTCACCAAACCGAGAAATCTCGTAAATGGCTTTGATAAAGCGTGTTTCCTCTGCGGTAGCTTTACTCAGCCGTGCTACTCAGACGATGTTTTAATTGAACCCATGCCTGACGCATAGACCAGAACTTGCTGGCTTCCATCTCCGCGATCGTTTTGTGGGCCTGATCCAGTTGTTGACGTACCTGAGCGAGTTCCTGTGCAAGTTCTTGCTTGAGAGCCAGATATTTGCCGTCCTGTTGACCGATCGCCTTCTCCAAATTCCGCCGCATGGGCTCATAGGTCTTCTCAAGAGCAGGAGCCGCTTCAATGTAACCCATTCGCTCCAGAGCAGAACCGTGGCGAGCCAGAAAAGTCTCTAGCATCTCATCGGTAAAGCGGTCTTGCCACTGCCCAGAAGTACCTTTGCGGAAGAAGGGATGTAAAGGTGTTTTTCCCTGTTGCTTGTACCAGGCCTCCTCCCGCTTCTTCAAATTTTGAAAATCACAGGCTTCGATCGTGAAATTCACCCGCTCCATATCGATAGGAAGCCCTGCAAATTCTAAACAGCGCAGAAATTGTGTCTGCGTATCTGCCTTCATATCTTCGTAGCGTAACAGCAAGAATTTTTCGGGAGCGTTGTCCAGCCAGGAATGAACATGGTCGCTCCACGTAGAGAACGGATCTAGCTGATCAGCATTAAACGCTTTGACGTAGTCTCTAAAAGACATCCCGTCGGGGATGCGTTTCCGGCTCTGCATATGAAAGTAGTAGGAAACGGCTACATCCCGACCGTCTCGCACAATATAGATGACGCGGGGGTACTCTGGGCGGTAGGGTTCGTGACTTTTAATGTATCGGGGGGCCTTCAATGCCGCCAGTTCAGCCGGATTTTTATAAATGTCTGGAATGATCTCGGAAATATTAGGAGTTTCCTCACCAGAGAGGTAATGCCCAAAGAGGTATCGGAGCCAGGTGTTTCCTGATTTAGGATAAGACACCAGAAACAGGTCATCTGGCAGCGTGTCGATCCGAACGTTTTCCATAAACCGCGTTTAACAAACCTTAAAAGATGTTATCAAGTTCAGGTCACGAGTTACCGACCTGTCATTAAACTGAGGACAATTTCCCGCCATGAGCGACAACCACGACCTTAGAGAAGCAAAATCCGCTTCGACGCTTCAACGGGTTCGTACGATCAGCCACCTGCTTGACAATGCCCTTCCTGTCCCTGGTACCCGTTATCGGGTTGGTCTCGATCCTTTTCTCGGATTGATCCCCGGTGGTGGTGACACCATTGGAGCCGTTCTGTCTGCTTACATCGTCCTGGAGGCATTACAGTTACGGCTGCCCCGTGAAACTCTCATCCGGATGGTCACAAATTTATTAACAGATAGTGTGCTCGGTGTGATTCCCTTTGTTGGAGATTTGTTTGATTTTGGCTGGAAAGCCAATAGCCGTAACGTTGCTTTGCTAGAAAAACATCTGGCGAATCCGACAGGTGCTCGCCCTGCCGATCGCTGGTTTATTATCCTTATGACGTTAGTCGTCATCGGGATTGTTGTGGGGTTTGCGATTCTAGTGGGCCTCGTTTTCAAGTTTCTCCTGGGTCTCCTACTCACCCCATCTGTGGGTTGATAGCTGCCGATCAGGAAAGAACCAACCTCCTACACAGAAATAAACAGCTCTACTGGTCGTGGGATAATAGTTCGGCTGTTTCCTTGGGTTAGTGGCATGGTAGAAGCGACGCGGTTCACCACCGATGTGATGAATAGCGGAACACTGGTCGATTTAACGTTTCAGTTGCCCGACCCCGAAGACGAAGATATTTCTCAAGCCGAGTTTGAACGGTTGATCGAAACGGCCTGGCAAGTGTGCGATCGCTTCGACTTGCAAACTGACATCTGGCGCGGGCGAATTTTGCGGGCCGTGCGCGATCGCGAAAAGCGGGGCGGTGAAGGCAATGGTCAAGGATTTCTCAAGTGGCTGCAAGAACGAGAAATTAGCAAGAGCCACGCGTACAACTTGATGGATCTGGCAGGAAGTGCCGATTTGTTGCTGTCAGAAGGCGTGCTGGAACCGGAGGACGTGAATCAGTTCACCAAACGGGCTTTTGTCGAGACGGCTCAGGCAGCCCCGGAGGTGCAAAAAATGATCGGGGATGCGGCTCAAAAGGGCGATCGCATCACCCGCCGCGAAGTCCGCCAGCTAGCGGATGAGTGGACTGCCATGACTTCTGAGCTGCTGCCCGAGGAGGTTCGCGAGAAAGCCGCTAACAACACCATTCCTACCCGCTATCTGGCTCCTCTGGTACGAGAACTCGAAAAGCTGCCCGAAAGCCACCAGGAGCAACTTAAGGGAGAGGTTGCCGAAAATCCCGATGTAGATACTATTAAGCAAGCCACCGCTGAGGCGAAATTCCTGGCGAAATACATCAATGCTGCCACGGAGGTACAAGCCCTCAATCGGGAGGGAATGGACCTGGAGCAAGCCCTGGAGGAAGCGCTGCGGGTTGGCTGCTTGAGTGCGACGGCCGATCTTGTAAGTCAGGCATCGCAGTTGGAGCAGATGATCGCTCGCTTATTCACCACCTGGAAGCGAATCAACAGCCTTTCCGAACGGGTTTATTTAGACAGTGGCTCCAGTACCCCTCAATTACGATCGCTCCTTGCCTACCTGGAACCGCTGACTGGCGATACCCTGGAGATACAATTGGGCGAACCAGGCAGTAGTTTTTGCCGAACCATTCGCCTAAAAATCATGGCTGAGGATGAATAAAGGGGTATGGCGTTCAGTTCGCCCTATCGAGAAGCACAACTTCAACAGTTCATTCGCAAATTGGGCTTTACCGCCCAACCCAAAATTGACTGGCTTTTGCTGGATCAAGCACTGACTCACCCCAGTGCTGATCCTGCCCGTAATTACGAACGCTTAGAGTTTTTGGGAGATGCAGCCCTGAAGCTCACAGTCTCCCGCTTTCTATATGACCATCTGCCGACTGCGACCGAGGGAGAGATGTCGGTCTTGCGGGATGTGTTGGTGAGCGATCGCATGCTTGCTCAGATTGGCGGTCGTTATGGCCTGGATCGCTACCTGCTCCTGGGAAATGCCATTCTCGGTGATGTTAGTGGACGAGATAGCCGCATTGCTCAAGCGTTAGAGGCTGTTTTAGGGGTTTTATACTTAGCAGAGCCAAAGTTAAGCCTAATTTCAATCTGGCTGGATCCTCATCTCCAAAAAATGGTTTCAGTCATTCAAAACGATCCAGCTCTGATGAATTACAAGGGGGCACTCCAGGAACTTACCCAGCGAGATTTTCAAGTCCTACCGGACTACCACATTACTGAAGTTTTTCACTCAGCTACTCAGGCTGAACGTTTCATTGCGGAAGTGTGGATTGCGGGTCAATGCCGAGGACGTGGCACTGGCTCGTCGAAGAAAATGGCTGAACAGGCTGCTGCTCAGGAAGCATTCCTGGCACTTCATCGGCAGTCTCTATAGCGCTTTGCCCGTTGATTCAATACAGTGGTGTAGGCCGTGAAGCGCCCTATACCCCTGTTTTTGTACTTAACGCGGTTGCACGTCACGATATAGCTTGAGTGTGGTTTTCCAAGCAAAAGGGATGGTGAGTCTGACTCACCATCCCTTTTGCTTGGAAAGCCTTTGTGCGATTAAGCGCCTTGAGTAACGGCTGACCGCACTTCGGTCAAGTGAATGATATCCTGCCGAGGATCAACGTAGCTGACTTTGACTTCCAGGCGATCGCCTGGATAAATCGCTCGGTCAAACCGCATGGCTAATTCCAGCCCCAAGTCCTCCAGCAAAATTAGCCCTAGCCCTTCGTGTTCCCGCAGCCAACGGAGCATCAGCGATTGCCATATCTCCTCTTGATGGCGGCGCAGGTATTCCAAGCCCCAATACCGATTGCTCTGGCGCTCGACCATTGTTGCTTCGTAGGTCACCGCGCTAACCGACTGGAGAGTCTCTTTCAGTTCCTCTTCGGAGAAGGGGAGGCTGTTGCCCTGCAGATGTGCCTTGATCTGGAAGTGGGCCAGCAAATCTGTATAACGCCGAATGGGAGACGTTACCTGAGTATAGGTATCCAACCCCAAACTGGCATGACGAATGGGGGTGATTCCCATTTCACTACGAGGCATGCAGCGGCGAATGGCAGAATCCCGTACAGGACCAGAAGGCAGTGCTAGTAGCTCTTCCTCTGGTGGTAGTTCTGGCTGAGGTTGCCCTCGGAACGGTAAGGGGATCTGGTTTTCCTGCCCGTAGCGACCTGCTACTTCTCCGGTCAGAATCATCATTTCTGCCACCAGTTGGCGGGCCGAAGAATCCTCCAGAACATCAATCGTAACTTCGTCTTCTAGAACTTTAATGGACGACTCTGGCATCCGGATCGTAATCGCCCCTTGAGTTTGGCGAAACTCATACCGCTTTCGTGCCCATTGATCCAGCCCCAGTAACTCCTGCTCAGCCATAACACCCAGCTCAATCATCTCATCCACATCGTCGTAGGTCAGGCGATAGGTCGGCTTGACCAGAGTGGGATAGATTTCATAGCTGTGGATAGCTCCCGTTTCTTCCAGCACCACCGCAAAGCTAAGGGAGCAACAAACTTCTCCCTGAATCAGGCTCATGGGGCCTGTCGCCAGCTCACTGGGGAACATCGAAATCATACCCGTCGGCAAGTACAGCGTCGTACAGCGGCGGCGGGCTTCTTGATCCAGTACATCCCCAGGGGTAAGCCATCGAGTTGGGTCAGCAATGTGGATCCAAATCCGTTGCTTACCGTCTTCCAGATACTCCAGGCTAAGCCCGTCATCGATTTCGCGGGTGCTGGCATCGTCAATGGTATAGACCTTCAGGTGGGTCAAATCCAGACGATTGGGATAGGAATCAGGGGGAGGCATGGTGAGGTAGCTCTGAGCGGTATCGAGAACCCGGCTAGGAAATTGAGTGGGTATCTGGCTGCGTCGGAGGAAGAGGTTCTCATGAGGCTTCCACAGTTTCAGGTCTACCAGCAGCTGGAAGGCTGCTGGTGCCGTATCGCCTCGTCCCAGAGCTGTCAATACTTCAATGGCCGCGGCTCGGTTATTGGCTGCTTCTCCCAGGGTGGCATATTTTTCCAGAGTTTCCAAACGCGACCGATCGCTATTCTGCCATTCCACAGACTCCCCAGCCAGAGCAGCTTGAGTCCGTTCCAGGAAGCTTTGCCATTCGTGCTGCTTCTGCTGTTGCACCGCTATTTGGTGCCGTAGTTCTTCAACCTGAGTTACCGGGCGGGGTTCGTAGCGATCGCCCTTCTGCTTAAAAAACAACTTGTCGTCTGACAGCAGACAATGCGCCGCATAACATAGAGGCGCACTTTGGTCAGAAAACAGCAACAGTGCCATTCCAGTAGCGTCTGTTGCCTCACCGTCCTCTACTAAGAGCTCCCAAGCTACTTCCAGGCTCGAGGGGTCTAAGTAGGGCTCAATTTCGGCAAGGAACCCTGGAATATCTTTAGGTTCATAACCCTTGCCCGTAACGGTATAGGTCATCTCTCGGGGATGAAGCTTGTGAGCCTGGCCCCGCTGGTCAATGGCAATCCAATCGCGCTTGCCTTCAGGCCGATCAATAACCGCGAGGCGGCGATCGCCATTGACTCGGAATTCAACCAGCGTCCCTTTCTCCATCCCAATTCTTTCAGGTAAGTTGTCAATTTGATGCGTACTGATCCCTTTACAGCCTCTTGCTTGAGGGGATAAGAGCATGGAAATTTCTAAGTTCTTTGTAGCGATCCCCAGTGGAATGCAACAAAAAAATCAGACCCAGCCAACACATTTCTCTATGGTATCTGGGTCTGATGAATTCGTCTGTGTTGAATTATCCTTCGCGGTTGACGAAGGGTAGCAACGCAAGAAGGCGTGCCCGCTTGATGGATTGGGTCAAATCACGCTGCTGCTTAGCAGTTAGCCCAGTGATACGGCGGGGAAGGATCTTGCCACGCTCAGTAATGAACTTCTTCAGCAGATCCACATCCTTGTAATCGATGGGCTCAGAAGGCTTAATCGGGGAAACTCGACGACGGTAATAGCTCATGATGCTTTTCTCTGTACGGTCAGGACTTCAAGAATCAATACGGACAAAATGGCCCTTTGACGACAAGGCGTCTCAGGACATTGATTCACCAGGAGATTTACTTGATCTCCTTGTGGACCGTGTGCTTGTTGCAGTGGGTGCAGAATTTGTTTAACTCCAGCCGGTTGGTAGTATTCCGGCGGTTCTTGGTGGTGGTGTAACGCGAAACCCCAGGCGATCGCTTATCGGGGTTTGTGCGACACTCGGTGCATTCCAGCGTAATGATGATACGGACGCCCTTGGCTGCCATAATTAAAGGCTCATCTTGAGATTAAACACAAACTATTATTTTTTCATACGACTGCGCAGATCGGCAACTAATTTTTGGACTTTCATATCTAAAGAGTAGCCGCGCCGGCTTTCAACAATAAAAGTGCGGGCGAAGCGGTCATGGAGTGTTAAACCCCACTCGGAACCATTCAGCGCAAAGATGGCATCACCTCCTAGAGGAATCAGTAATAGCAGGGCCCAAGCGGTTGTCGGGCTCAGGTGTGTTATGCCCCAGAAGGCCCAGAATGTGACGATCCCCAATCCTAGCTCCCGTTTTGTCAGATCTTGCAGCGTCGGAGTTCCTCCTCGACCACCATCCAGAATCCGCATATCCATCGCCCATCGTCCCAGGCTCTGGCCTCGGTTACGTGATACCAGTACCACCCGCATCCCCAGCCAACCCACTCCAAAGACGAATAGCTGAGCCCATCCCACGCCCATAAAGCTGCTGATTAAGCCAACTCCCAGGGCATCAATACCCAGGGCTGCGCCCCGGCGCCATAGGGGTACCGGAACAGGGCGTTGGGTAGGAGGAAGTCGGGTCATAGCCGGGCTCCAAAATGTAGCGCTGAAGGGTAAGGCTACGGGCGATCGCCTGCTTCCATGATATAGCGATCGCCCAGTAGGATTTGTTTGCAGATAATTAGAACATGGGTCGTCTATCCCGAAAACAGACCCGAGTCACCAACCTTGATGTTGAGGAGAACGCTCCTCCCTTGTTTCCTAACTCAATTGGTTCGACTATAAGAAGGCATTTGAGACGTTAATGCTGATCTCCTGGCCTGCCTATGCTCCCTGTTGTTGAAGCTGAAGACCTGATTCTGCAGCTCGTTCGTCCCCTCACTGCGACCCAAGATTCTGAATCGATAGATCTTCTTCAGGGGCTGGGACGAATTCTCAGCCAACCAATCCTCAGCCCCCTTGACTTTCCCCACTGGGATAACTCAGCGATGGATGGGTATGCTGTACGTTTTGCTGATGTTGCCGACTGTGGCTCTGAGCAGCCTGCAATTCTCCGTGTTGTCGAGGAGATCCCTGCTGGAGTGGCTCCCCAGAGAATGGTTCAACCGGGTGAGGCGGCGCGCATTTTGACCGGAGCGATGATGCCTGCTGGGGCTGATACGGTTGTCATGCAAGAAGTTACCCGGCGAGAAGGGGATGATGTTCATATCTTGTCGGCCCCCAAACCGCAGCAATTTGTCCGCCACAAAGCAGAGTTTCATCGGGCAGGTGAGCTGTTGCTGTCTCCAGGAACGGTGCTAAATCCACCCGAAATTGCCGTACTGGCAGCTGCTCAATGCCCTCAGCTATCGGTTTATCGGCGATTGCGAGTCGCGATACTCTCCACTGGAGATGAACTAGTTCTGCCGAACCAACCTCTTCAGCCCGGGCAAATTGTGGATTCTAATCAATATGCATTAGCCGCGGCGATCGCTCAAGCTGGAGCCATCCCCCTGCCTCTTGGCATTGTGGCTGACGACCCCGAAGCTTTGCGTCAGGCGATTAAAAATGCTTGTATGCAGGCTGATGTCGTCATTTCCTCGGGGGGGGTCTCCGTGGGGGACTACGACTATGTCGAACAAATTTTGCAAGAACTGGGTGGTACCCTTCACATCCGTCAGGTAGCAATCCGACCGGGTAAACCGTTGACTGTCGCCACCTTCGAGGAAGATCGAGCCGCTTCTTTATACTTTGGGCTTCCTGGCAATCCTGTATCGGCTCTGGTAACCTTCTGGCGATTTGTGCGACCAGCTTTAGCAAAAATGGCTGGACAGGCTGAAGGGTACCGGCCTAGCTTTGTGTGGGGGCGATCGCAGCAAGAACTCAATGGAGACAGCAGACGAGAAGCTTATTTATGGGGCCGCCTGACAATAACGGAGGTTGGCTATACCTTTATCCCAGCAGGAGGTAGTCATAGTTCAGGGAATTTAATCAACCTGGCTCAGACGAATGCTTTGGCGGTACTTCCTGCAGGGCAAGTTTCTGTGAAAGCCGGAGAATCCATTCAAATTCTGCCGATAAGTTAGCGATCGCCTTCTTCATGAAGCTTGGGAAGAAAGGGCAAAGCTTCACTTTAGATAGCCAAGAGTTATATCAACATTCTCTTAGATAAGTAGAAAAGATAAATATGCTTTGCTGGCTAGTGCAAAGCGCCTCACCCCAGCTGTATTTGGGGTTTTTTACTCCATTTACGGAGACATGGATGGCGCATGATGGGTAACACCCATCATGCGCCATCCATACTTCATCCTGAGTAAGCAGAAAATACAGTGTTGCTGGGAGTTCTAGAGCTTTAAGGTAGGGTCAAGGTAACGGAAATTTATAAACAAAATGTTAAGTTCCGCATAATGGCGGATAGAGTATCAGCCATCCATCGACCCCCCATAATTCCGGAGAGCAGCTACCTTATAGATAGCCAAGGACAAGAAATCCCTAACAAACACAGGTCAGCCTGGTTGAGTTTCTCACCTAAAGCATCTCAGCGGCGACATTACCTGATTTCAGGAAAAAGATTTAAGGATTTCTCGCAAACCAATTGGCGATTTTGAAAAAGTATGGCTACAGTATTGATCTGGTTGTAAATACCCAATTGCTTTTTCATTTCTTAACAGTCAGTCAGCTGGGGCAATGAAGATGCAATTCAAAAGGGAAAAGCTACAATCAGGATTGATCTCAGACTTAACTGAGAACATTTTCATACACAACCCATAAACCTGACCCCTTCCTAAATGGAGACTTTTGTCTCCGAGGCCACCCGTCTGCACCGGATGTCCCATGCCCACTGGGCTGTGGATCACAATGGCTGGCTTGGTTCTCTAAATTCACCCCAAAGATTCTGTAATTCCACGAATTGCTGAATCTTGCACTGTTATTTGAAGGAGCATGAGGAGCACGGCATGACCCAGGCAAACGACGTACTCGAGACCCTTGACCCTGTAGAGGCAGATTTTGACCTCGCGGATGCAGATGAGGATCGGGACGATGGTTTTGACTTCCAAGCGGATGCAGACGACGACGATAAGCCGGTAAAAGGTCGTACCTCACGGCGGCGGGCGCAGACCAAGAAAAAGCATTACACCGAAGATTCCATCCGCCTCTATCTCCAGGAGATTGGACGAATTCGCCTTCTGCGAGCCGATGAAGAAATTGAACTGGCTCGGAAAATTGCTGACCTGCTGGAATTAGAGCGGGTACGCGAAAAACTGATGGGCAAGCTCGACCGGGAGCCAAACGACACCGAGTGGGCAGAGGCTGTTGATATGGCGCTGCCGGCCTTCCGTCGTCGCTTGTTTGTAGGTCGCCGTGCAAAAGACAAGATGGTTCAGTCTAACTTGCGACTGGTGGTATCCATCGCGAAGAAGTACATGAACCGTGGCTTGTCTTTCCAGGATTTGATTCAGGAGGGGAGTCTGGGCCTGATTCGCGCCGCCGAAAAGTTTGACCACGAGAAAGGGTACAAGTTTTCAACTTACGCTACCTGGTGGATTCGTCAGGCTATTACTCGGGCGATCGCTGACCAGTCTCGTACCATTCGCCTTCCGGTTCACCTTTACGAGACCATTTCCCGCATCAAGAAGACGACCAAACTGCTGTCTCAGGAAATGGGCCGGAAGCCGACCGAGGAAGAAATCGCCACTCGTATGGAAATGACCATCGAAAAGCTGCGATTCATTGCTAAATCGGCTCAACTTCCCATCTCCCTTGAAACCCCAATTGGTAAAGAAGAAGATTCTCGTTTGGGCGACTTCATCGAATCCGATGGTGAAACCCCTGAAGATCAGGTATCGAAGAATCTGTTGCGGGAAGATTTAGAAACCGTACTCAGCACTTTGAGCCCTCGCGAGCGTGACGTGCTGCGCCTGCGCTACGGCCTGGATGATGGCCGTATGAAAACGCTCGAAGAGATTGGTCAAATCTTCAATGTAACCCGTGAGCGTATTCGCCAAATCGAGGCGAAGGCACTTCGGAAACTCCGTCATCCGAACCGGAATAGTGTTCTGAAAGAATACATCCGCTAATTCTCACAAGCTTGAGTTGTGTGCTTTGCATAAGTAGGAGCCTTTTTCGGAAGGCTCCTTTTTTTGCTTGATGGATATGGGGGAAACCCGGCGCAAGCCTGGTTGATGCCCTTGTGAAGGGGTATGAGACTATACTTTCGGCGATCGCACTGTGGAACTCCATGGAAAGCGAGAAAAGACCGATGCCCGAGTTCGGTAAATTCTCGATAGAGTTTTTTGCCAAGCTAAGGGATATAAGGAGATGGCCTAGCAGGTACAGATTTAATTTAGAGTCTGCTACTTTTACGCTTACAAGTATATTTTCTTGCTGGGAAAGCTGTATTCCTGAAGCTGTTACCCAATCGTTTGAGAGTGAATCTCAGCATATGGGGTAGGGTTAATCGTCGCTCTTTGCCATCTCTACGGACGAGGTCATGAATCAGGGGCAAGAGCAGAGAGTAAATGCAAAAATTTTAATCGTAGATGATACAGCCATTAGCCGTAAGCTCCTGGCTGAAATTCTGCGGCGTGAGAAGTACGACATCTATGAAGCAATAGATGGCGCTTCGGGTTTGAAAATCGCTCAGCTGGCTTCTCCAGATTTGATTCTGCTGGATATTTGTATGCCAGGGCTGAATGGGTATGTTGTGTGCCAACACCTTAAGAAGCAACCTGAAACGCGCAACACACCAGTTATTTTTGTGACGGCTTCAACGCAACATGGAGCTCGCATGAAGGCTTTGGGGTGCGGGGGCAATGATTACATCACGAAACCATTTGCAATCCCAGAACTAAAACAGTGCGTAGCTTACCATTTGCAGAGCTAAGCTACGCATTCTATATACGAGGGGATAGGCATACTCTTCTCCATACAGGATAGAGCGTCTATTCCTGCCCCTTTGAAGGGCTAGAATTGCAAACCAACGCCTGCCTGGACGGAAGCAGCTGTGTCTCCTGACTCTTCGTAAGCATCGAAAGCAATGATGGCATTGCCAAAGACAACCAGGTCGCTGTCCGGAAGGGTCCAATCTACACCCGGTTGAAGAACGAAGGCTGTTTGGTTGCCAACAGGTGAGTAATCGTCATCACCGCTAAACGGCAGGGCTACTCCGGCTCCAAGATAGCCATCGATATCCCAGGTAATAGGAATGTCATAGGAAACTGTCGGCACAAATGTCGTGCCGTCACTGATCAATAATTGCCCCCGTACTGAAATAGGGACTTCCAGGAAGCGATAGCGAACAGCAACAACGCCACCCGATGAACTGTCTTCATTTTCGTTCCCACCGGTCAGGCCGATAGACCCCCCAATTCCAATGTAGCTACCATAGGCGGCCTGAGCTTGGGCCGTAGGGGTCGCGATATTCCAACTGATGCAGGCGGCCAGGGCACCCAGGGCGATCGCTCCCAAGGAATCGAATCTGATGTCGCTCAGGCGAAGACATTTCATGCTGTTCAAACTCCTCAACTTCTGATCACGCACGATAAACACAAAACATAAGTAGAAAATCTAATGGAAGGCGATTATAGGAGCGTCTTGATCATTCAAAAAACGGATAAGATTCTTCGAATTTCTCAAATTTTAGACTGATGTCTCTTGAATGAATCATTTTTCTGCTGAAAATATTGCTTGCGACGCTATGGGTGTGTAGGTGTGATCGTTCTCGAATGGGTTGGCTTTCACGGTACTGAACTGGTTCCAGGTACCCTTAGGCATGTAGATTGCGCGAGTCTCTAGCAACAGAAGCTAACTATCTTTGGTTGGACGCGGCTTTATATGAAAACAGTATGACAAAGAGGGGGTTTTGAGGTAAAAACCGCTCCAAAACACCCTGCTCAGTCCAACCCATCAGCGTTAAAAAAAGCCAGATTATCCTGGAAAATTAGCTAAAATTCCTGCATTCCAGGGATTAATGGGCTCGATCTTTTAATCTGCCTTCTTCTACCACTTTATTGCTCCAAGAAAACTTCTCTCCTGCTTGTCCACTTTCCTCTTCTGGGCACACTAAAGCAGTAGCGGTTTGAGTGACTGAAGACTCATGTAGAGGATGGCGCACAGCCTTCCCCATCCGCCGAAGCACCTTGAACGCACAGGTAACCTGTTATATGTGGAAATTCATTCGCCTTGCTCTTGTCTCCGCAACTGTTCTTTTGCCCCTTGCATCCGATCGCATTGCACCCGCGATCGCCCAAGAGCGTCAAGGGTGCTTCATGATCAATCAGTCTGGACGTCTCATTGACCTTGGGGAGTTTTGTCCTACGGCCACGCCGTTTGCTCCCCCTGTTACTGCGGCGTCGACTGAGACAGGACCATCAGGGCAGCCCCTGGGGACGGGCGATATTCAGGTTACGTTGCGCTGGACAACGGTGGATGATTTAGACCTTGCTGTGACAGATCCGGCTGGTGACGTTGTAGCGTACTACAATCCATCTATTGGGTCGGGTGGCCAACTAGACGTAGATGCCAATGCTGGATGTGGTGAACAAAACGGGAGCCCGATTGAAAATATTTTCTGGCCGACCGGTGGAGCTCCTCAAGGGCAATACACGGTGGCAGTTAACCTATTTACCCGGTGTGAATCCTCGACCGAGCCAATCTCATTCTCGTTACGAGTACTGGTGCAAGGTACAACGCGCACCTTTGAAGGCACTGTGAGTGATGGTGAACCCGTGGCCACATTTCCTTTCTCCCTGCCGGTGGGGCAGCAGTAGAGGGCAGGTTTAAAGATTTTTGAGAATTGCCATGACAAAAACTGAAACAAGTCGTTGATCAACCGAGTCCAGAGCTAGGATTGAAATCAAGAATCTGAATTATCTTTAAGAGACGACCGATTCTTGGTGAGTGTTGCGTTTTTTCAACAACTCTTGTGGGAGAGGGGCTATGCGCCGAATTACATGGATTACCTTACTAGCTTTACTGACGTTTGGGACAACGTCTTGTGGAGGAGACTCTGAGCCTGTTGCCCAAAGCCCATCGCCAGATGTCGCAATTGCACCGGCTAATGTGCCTGCCTCACCAGCCGCGGGCCAAACAACGCCGCCGCCACCCGGAGGGGCAAGCCCTGCTGCTGCTAACGGGCAGTCGATCCCCGTGCCACCGCCACCTGGTACCCTACCCTCAGAATTGATTGAATCGACCAACCCTAACCAACGGTTACAGCAGATTCAATCAAACCGAGCCGACCCCTTCCGCTCGGTGACGGTACAAGCTCGGGTGCAGCCTATTGAGCAACCTGGAGGTGGCGGTAGGAGTGGGGGCGGCAATAGTGCGCCTGCTCCTCTGAGTAGCAATAATGCGCCTGCCCCTCTAACTCGCCAAGCGCCTCAGAGGGCTTCAGGAGGAACTCCAACTCCAGGACGTGCTGCTCAGCCTGGATCTCGTTCCTTAGACCGTCGCCAGTTGGCTCCTATCCCTGATCTGGTTGGCAGCAATGGATCATCGGGTCGCAACTCTGCGGGCTCAAGCTCAGGTTCGGGTTCGTTACGAGCCGCCCCTAACTTGCCACCGCCACCCCCTCAGCCGACGTTGGCTCGGGCTGTACAGGTGCTTGGGGTTGTGCAGGTTGGGAATGTTCCCCACGCTATTGTGCAAGCTCCCAACGAGCCGACCAGCCGCTATGTACGGGTAGGCCAACGCCTTTCTAATGGCGAGGTTCTGGTGAAACGGATTGAGATGGGGACAGAACCCATTGTTGTATTGGAGCAGGTTGGTGTAGAGGTTCGAACTGCTGTAGGAGGCGGTGCGGCGCCTGCAGCTGGTGCAAATACAACCGCTTCACTACCATTGCCTTCAGTACCTATCAACTAGGGCTTGCTTTAAAGGTTGTTTTGAGTGCGCTTTACGTACGAGAAAAACCTTCCAGGTAGCCTTAAAACACATCCTCAAATTGTTGATTTGTAAAAGAAGCGGGTGGAGCTGTCTCTGCCTGCTTTTTTTATTACAGCGCTTTTCAAGCGCTTAAAACTTAGTTGTTTTTGTGAGAGCCGCGCGGAGCGCGGCTCTCACAAAAACAACCGTGGCTGATTCAAGCGCAAAGCGCTGTAATCGGCTACCGATCTGTCAAATCGGTGTAGTGAAATCAGCACTTCTTTTTTGGCATGAAGTTCCGAAACAACCCACCAAAGGTGGGCTGTTTCGGAACTTCATGCCTGGGAGCCTGCACCCGTAGGACTCGAGCTACCAGGCTTGAAACTCAGAGCTGCTGTAATGAAATACTCGTACTCGACGGCTATTCTGTTGCAAAATGCTCATCTCACAAAGTTGATTTGTGCGAATTCAACCAGACTGGATATTAGGTCGAAGACTCCACAAAGAAATTGACAGATTAGAAGAGTTGAAGCTTTGTGTCAACGAGAAACACTGTTTGGCTGTTTCTTTTAGATTGAGAGGACATCTCTTTTGTCCCCAGGATGGGCACTTATGACTGCTGCTTCTGAACGCTTGTTTCAACCGTCTATCCCGTATCCTGCTTTTGTTCCCCATGCGGCTCAAGATACCGAAACTCTACAGCAATTCGGTTTTCTACCTGGATTGAAAGAATTACTGATAGTACGTCAGGTTCATGCGCTAGAGCACGCTACAGTCTGGATGCTTGAAGAAATGGCTCAGACGCCTCAATCGAAACGGCGGGTTGAGCAGGTAAGTGGTATGTCAGGCGATCGCGGTTTCCATCTCTATGGCCCCGTCGATGTGGCTGAACTCCGGCAGGCAGTGCTACGGGCACAACAGCGTCTGGTGAGTGGAGATTGGCAACTGGCTGTTCATCCCCGATGTGGGACAAATCTTTCTGTGACAATGCTGCTAACCCTGGGATTGGGAGCTGGCATCAACCTGTTCCTGCCCAAAGACCCAATTGGTCAGGTTCTGGGGTTTGGCATGGCGGCGATCGCGGCTTCCAGCCTTGCTCCAGATGCCGGAAAGCTAGCTCAGCAGTTTGTGACCACGGCTATTCCCTTCAATTTGATGGTGGATGAAATTGTGGCCGAGAGCGATCGCTGGGGCCAACCTGTCCATTTTGTGCGAGTCCATTGGGTTGATGTGGAGCGGGTGCTGTAGTGCTAATCCAATTGTTTTAGCAGACATGCTAGATTGACCTTGCCGTGCCGACATCAAGTCATGACTGCCCCTCTACAACTGGATTTTGTTCGTTCCCACTTCCCATCTTTGGCAGGGGATTGGATATTCTTTGACAACGCCGGTGGTTCCCAAACTTTGCAGGGAGTCGTCGATCGCTTAAGTGAATACCTGCTGACTTCGAATGTGCAGTTGGGTGCCTCCTATGCTGTCTCGCAACAAGCAACGGAACGGGTTGCTAAGGCCGCTCAGGGGATCGCGACCCTGGTAAATGCTACCCATCCCAGCGAAGTGGTGATGGGTAGTTCCACTAGCTTGTTGCTGCGAATTCTTTCCCTGAGCTTAGGGCATACCTTTGAGCCGGGGGATGAGGTGGTTGTCACCAACTGCGACCATGAAGCCAATATTGGTTGTTGGTTGGATTTACAGAAACGGGGTGTCAAAATTAACGTTTGGAAGATTCGCCCGGATACGCTGCAATTTGACCTGGCGGATCTAGAAGCCTTAATGACGCCTCGTACCCGTCTGGTCGCGGTTACTCATGCATCGAATATTTTGGGAACGCTGAATCCAGTGCGGGCGATCGCTGACCTGGTTCATGCCCACGGAGCGCTAATTTGCGTTGATGGTGTGGCCTATGCCCCTCACCGCCTAGTGGATGTACAGGCGCTTGATGTAGATTTCTACGTCTTTAGCTTTTACAAAGTCTATGGGCCTCACTATGCCGTGATGTATGGCAAGCGAGAACACCTGGTGAAGATGCCCGGCATCAACCATTTCTTTATTGATGGTGAACAGACGCCCTACAAGTTTCAACCAGGAAATGTGAATTTTGAGCTGAGCTACAGTATGCTTGGCCTTTGCGATTACCTGAGTGCTGTGGCCCAGCACCACGAAGGCGATAAAGCAGCTTCTGATTTGCGCACGCAGATGGTGCAGGCGTTTGAGCGAATTGCTCAGTATGAAGAGGTGTTGGGCGATCGCCTCCTCAGCTATCTGGCTCAAAAGCCGCATGTTCGTATCATCGGCCATCCTACCGCTAACCGTGAACTGCGCGTTCCCACGATTTCCTTTGTGGTGGATGGCGTAGACAGCAGCACTATTCCTTCTCAAGTCGATCCCCATCACATTGGCATTCGCTACGGCGATTTTTATGCTCGCCGCCTCATGGATGATTTGGGATTTACGGCCCAGAATGGCGTGGTGCGGGTCAGCATGGTGCATTACAACACTCTGGAAGAAGTAGATCGGTTGATTGAGGTGTTTGAAACGGTTTTGTAGAAGATGTGGTGGTAAACGCCTCACCCATTCCTGTTTTAGTCTTTTCCTCCCGGTTACCTCTACTTCTGCTCGCTTGCCTGAATTTCTATGAAACCTTATCAATCGATTCCTATTACTGAATGTGGCGAACCCCTGGTGCCCATTCTCCCTGATCGCTTTGTCATACCGGACAAGCATCCCTATGCAGCTGTGGGGGCACCCTATGGGGAGCGATCGCCCTATTCCTTACGCCAAGGCGTGCTCACACGACTGTTGCAGGCACAGGAGATGCTGCAAGGAATGAAGCCGGGATGGCGCATTCTTATTTTTGATGCCTACCGCCCCATTGCTGTTCAGCAGTACATGGTGGATTACACGTTTGCAGACTTACTCCGCTCCCAGAACCTCACCCCGGATACCCTCACCGAAGCTCAGCAGCAGGCGTTCTGGGAGCAAGTACATCAATTTTGGGCAGTTCCTAGTCTGAACCCAGCGACACCACCGCCTCATAGTACCGGGGCTGCGATCGACGTCACTCTAGCGGACGAGAATGGCACTGAAATAGATATGGGCTCCCCCATTGACGAGATGTCACCGCGTTCTTATCCAGATCACTTTGCAGGCGTGGCAGATCCAAATAGCCCGGAATACGATGCTCAAGGGGCCCAGTATCATCAATATCGCCAATGGTTGTGCAAGGTGATGGTTGAGGCGGGTTTCTGCTCCCATCCCCATGAGTGGTGGCATTTTTCCTATGGAGATCAATTCTGGGTTTGGCAGCAACAACAGGCCGGGATAGACATTTCAGCAGCGCTGTATGGAGCTGTTACTTGATCAGCAGGGCTTGCACAGGATACAGATGATAGCTTGTGCCACTGGGCTTCGGGGTTAATCTGGCCTATTAGGCCGCGAAGTACTTCCGTAAAGATGTTTCGCAACTCAAGATGTTTTAACCTCAGTTCGGGATAATCTGACGTGCCCGTTTTCGAGTGCTGCGCAACGCGCGGTACTCGAAAACGCCCATAACCCGAACTCAGGTTTTTCACTTCAGTTCGGGTTGTGGATTATCCAAGAAAATACGTGTACAAAATCTTGATGGCTTAAATTCCTATGTAAATGTATGGTTGCTGCTTTAATAAAAAGGCTCTCAGATGTGCGAAGTTTTTCGGATCAGTGTGTGGTTGACTCGAATGCCTTCGGTGATTTTCAGGAAATTGATTTAAGGCATTAGAGAATCAGCGATTACCTCGGTAATCGTTGGGGTGACAGGGGGCGATCGCCTTTCCTTTACTGGAGGCGTAATACTCTTTCACCGGAGGAACCGCTATGGCAATCGACACCGTTGGCAACACGATGGCGCAGTCACGCCGTCTAACGGTTGGGCAAACCGCCACCGCTGTGAATGAGTGGGTCGGCTCAACAGATACCAACGATTATTACCGGATGAGCTTTAATAGCCGAAGCCGCTTAACGGTTGGCCTCCGGGCATCCGGGGCAGGGGCTTTAGTGCAGGTCATCCGAGACGGCAATGGCAATGGTCGTCTAGATGCTGGGGAAATCGTGCGGCAGGCGCGATCGCTCAACAACACGGCTACAAATTTCCCAGTGGTTGTGTCAGCAGGTACCTACTTTCTGCGGGTAGTACGGTCCAACGGTGATTCCAGCTATCGTCTGACCACCCGTGCTATGAGTACTTTTTTGAGCGAAGTGCTGAATTTGACGAATCAGTTTCGCCAACAGAATGGCTTACCAGCACTGACCTACAATGCTCGTCTGGGTTCTGCCGCCCAGGGGCACAGCCAAAAAATGGCGCTGCAAGACTTTTTTAACCATGTAGGGTTAGACGGTTCAGAACCAGAGGATCGTGTGAGTGCAACAGGTTATCAATGGTCGGCGGTGGCTGAAAATATAGCTGCTGGACAACGCACGCCACAAGACGTGGTCCAGGGATGGATTGGTAGCGATGGGCATCGGGCTAATATGCTTGATCCCAATGTCACCGAGATCGGTTTGGGGTATTACTTCCTGGCCAACGATACTGGTAGCGTCAACCCCAATACCTACTGGACTCAGGTATTTGCTAGGCCGAGCTAAAAGCTAATCCTGTCTATCGAGCGGTCACTGTACTTCCGGAGCATGGCTACCGCTCGATGAGATTTCTGAGTTTCACAGGTATTTTTTGAGAAGCTGCACGGAGCACAGCTTTTCAAGAAATACCATCTGTTTCTGCGCGCATGCGCTCTATCAGTCCGACGTTCAGGGATAGATCTGGCCTCCGGAAATACGTTAATCTGAACGGCAGAAGCTCTTTGAACGGTTTCTAGACGCTGCTTTCATAACTGTTTTTTGAATCTATGACCGTTTCTACCCCTCCCCTCGATAAATCTGCTAATAGCCTTTCATCTCGACTGGCAACGCGCCTGGTCAATGGTCTGTTGGCGATCAAACCTCTGGCTAATTTGGCTAAAAATCGGGCTCGCGAGATGATGATTCAGCGAGCTGAAAGTATCGGTGTGTATTGGCGGGATGAGGTTGCTCGGCTGCGATCGCGCGACGAAAAAGCCGAGTTTTCTTCTGCCTGGGAGTCAGAACTGGCTCAGGTTACGAACCCCAAGTTGGTTTACCCCGACTATTACCTCACGTCCTTCCATGCCTACGAAGAGGGCAATATGGGGTGGGAACCGGCGATGGAGGTTGAAGTAGCAGCCCATGCCGTCCACGCTCGCATCTGGGAGGATGCGGGAGCTCAGGGCGATCCGCGCTTGCGTCAGAGTTATCACGACGTGCTGAAACAGCAGATCACCACCGTTCCCCAGGATATTTTGGATATAGGTTGCAGTGTGGGGATGAGCAGTTTTGCCCTACAAGACGAGTTTCCGGGGGCGCGGGTAACAGGCTTGGATTTGTCGCCATACTTTTTGGCGATCGCCAACTACCGCTCTCGCCAACGTACGACTGAGGGGCATGCACCTGTTACCTGGCTTCATGCGGCGGCAGAAGCGACAGGTTTACCTGATGCCAGTTTTGATCTCGTATCGGCCCATCTCGTGTTCCATGAGTTGCCCCAGTCAGCAGCCCGTGCCATCCTACAGGAAGCCCGTCGGCTGCTGCGGCCCGGTGGCACCCTGGCCATTATGGACATGAATCCGCACTCAGAGATTTATGCGAAGTTGCCGCCCTATATTCTGACCTTGCTGAAGAGCACCGAACCGTATCTGGATGATTACTTTGCGTTGGATCTATCCAAAGCGTTTGCGGAAGCTGGCTTTACAGAACCTACTATTACTCGCAATAGCCCCCGGCATCGGACCGTTGTTGCTCAGGTGAAAGCCTAATCTTTGAAGGAGCGGCTGGCTCAGCCAACCGCTCCTTCATCCTAAGGATCACAAATAAAACAACCTGCAATTTTTGTATTGCGATTGGCGGCAGTACCCGATCTAAGGGGTCGCAGTGCCTCGTGACTGTACAGGTTCCACGTTAGGAGCACCCATTTCAGGGCCATATCCAGGCCGAAACAGCGTACCACCGAGAGCGACTGAAGCGGCTACGAGCAATCCCGCGAGGATGTAGGAACGGGTGCGCAGTTTAGCGATTTCAGTGTCGCGGAATTTTATTTGAGCGATCGCCCGATTGTACTCTTCCAGCGTAATAGCCGGTAGTGGAAGAGGAGGTGTGGGTTCCACAGACATAAGAGCCTGGCGGCCCGGTGGGGAAATAGCAGGGAGGCTCTCCGTCAAATCCTGTCTGTCGCTGGGGAGGGACGCAGCGGACATATCCCCGGTTTCCTGCACCTGATGGTTGATAGATCCGGCAATAGCGGGGATGCTGATAGCTTCCGCCGCTGGACTGTCGATAGGTGGGGCAATAGTAGGGATGTCCCCAGCCTCTAAGCCCTGATGGTCGATAGGTGGGGCAATAGGAGACCCTTCCCCTGGAATAGTAACGGCTTCAACCGCATCGGGTAGAGGCGGGGGAGACGCGACGGGCGGGGCGATCGCCCCAGCAGGATTGGAATGGTCAAGGGCTGGTTGAGTATTGGGATCCGGTTCAGGTGCAGGTTGGGGAACTGGCTTGGGTTCGTCCTGAAACAGAACTTTGGAATAGAGCCATTTAGCGAGAAGTTCTGGACAATTTTTCTTAATCCACCGAAGCGCCAGCATCCGGAAGAGGGGTTTTGAAACTCGGGCTACCCGCACCGTTGCGCCCCGCAAGAACGGTGGATTGAGCTTTTTGTCAATTAGTCGGACAGAACCAATATCGTACATGCAATCCACAATCAAGCCGAGGGTAGTCTCCTCCTGCCGCAGCATGTTATCGACCAACAGCACAACCTCTTGCATCCGTTCAGATTCGAGCTGCAATTGCTGGGTTGTTATGAGAGATGTGGATGGGTTGGAAGACGATTCTGGCATCAATCTCCGGGAAGGCTCATCACTAAACCATCATAGAGCCTAAGTCTAGAGTATCTAATTCATGAAGTTGTGCCCACTTCCGGAAGTCTTGATTCCTCCTATGGCTAACCTGAGGTCGGGTTAAGGGCGTTTTCGAGTGCCGCGCGTTACGCGGCACTCGAAAACGCTCATTTTGGCGTGCGCAAAGCGCACGCCAAAATGAGCACTTCAGCTTATCCCGAACTGAGGTTATGGCTAGTGTCGAGTTGGTTATGGGCATCAGGAGTGAGTGGGAGCAGTACTTCTACTTACTCCTGATACCCATAACGATGCCCATAACAATGTCTGGGAGTATTACAGCGCTTTGCGCTTGAATCAGCCACAGTTATTTTTGTGAGAGCCGCACTCCGCGCGACTCTCACAAAAATAACCAGATTTTAAGCGCTTGCAAAGCGTTGTAATTCGACATAACGAGAGACGTCATCTGCTTGAACGCGCAGTATTCTAGGCGTAAAGCTGAGTTTTAATATCTTCTTTATGCCTTACTCCACTTCATCTGAAACCATTGAAAAACTAGCCGCTGAGATTGGAGACAATGTTTATATTGATGTCGCCAAGTGGCATCTTTACTTGCGCGAAGCCCACCTGCATACCATTCTGGCAGAGCAACTTTATCCCATGCTGTCTCAGGGCGTGCCTTCAAGCGATCGCGTCAAATCTCTGCTTCAAAGCATGACCGTATCCCTGGGGGGCGGCAAGCGAGAACTCCCTCTGGCGGACCTGATTCCTGATGCGGCACAACGACAGCTTCTACAAGTGCTGGAGGATTTTCACGAGTAAGTCTATCTAGATGTGCGTAGATATCTAGATCTGCCCTCCCATTGAGATGGGGTATGGAGGCCAGGGACGCAGTGCCCTTACCGCCATACTCCCTTCAAAACTTTGAACCATAACCCCCGTTGCTAGTATCATGTCGGGTTAAATGCTGATGATAAGAAGTGGTGCGACGCAAAGCGCCGCACCACTTCTTATCATCAGCATTTAACTTACTTGTTATAAGTGGGTTAATTGCTGTCAGGGTTCTCAGTAAAGGTTGAGCGTCGCTGGGGTATGCGCCAATCCTCGTTTTCGCCACCAATGACCACCCGTTCGATGGGGACATAGTCTTTGCTGAATTGCTTGAGGCTGTTGATCAGGATGTCGAGGGCGATCGCATCACTCGTGCCCAAATCAAACCAGCATCGGGCCCAGTAACCCTGATATTCCACCTCAGCCATATTGTGCATGACGGCCATCATGCTGTTGTCCGCAACGCTTTCGTCGTAGTTCATGTAGCTGATTTCCAGGCCGGTATCTTGTATCTGGAGATTTTCGGCGTTGAAGCCACCCAGCTTGCCCAGAAAGAACCAGGAGTTAAAGATCTCTTCGATGTATTGCCGCTCCAGTTCTGACAACGCTGTGTTGAACTCCAACCAGATCCACAGATCGAAAAAGTCACACTCGCGAAATTCAACTTTCATCGCCACATCCTAAATGCTTTGGCACCTTGCCCGCTCCCCATTATGGGATAGATTTTTGAGCATTGCTTAAAACCTCTGTAGAGAAGGTAGCAACGCGGTCCTCCCTAAAGCTGAGTATGCTTCACTGGCGATGACTCAGGCCGATCGCCTCTTGAATGCTGCTCAGATTATGGTCTTCTAAACGGCGCACCAAACCTTCTAAGATTCGGCGGAGCATGTAGGGGCCTTCGTAAATCCATCCGGTATAGAGCTGCACCAGGCTGGCCCCAACCGTGATTTTCTCCCAGGCATCCTCAGCCGTAAAGATGCCGCCTACGCCAATGATAGGAACGCGGCCCTCTGTTTTTTCGTAAATATAGCGAATGATCTCAGTGGAGCGTTGGCGTACAGGAGCCCCACTGATCCCGCCAGCTTCTTCTGTGACAAGTTGGCCTGTGGCTTCTAAAACCTGGGTCTTCAGCCCTTCCCGGGAGATGGTGGTATTAGTGGCAATAATTCCGGCCAGACGATGGGTTTCTACCAGGCTGAGGATGTCTGCGATCGCCCCCCATTCCAGATCCGGCGCGATCTTAACCAGCAAAGGACGGTTCTCCGTATTTTCCTGTTGCAATGCCCCCAAGATCCGATCCAGTTGGTCGGCATCCTGCAAGGCCCGTAGCCCAGGAGTATTGGGAGATGACACATTCACTACAAAATAATCGCCCAGAGCTTTCAACAAGTGAAAACTGCTGCGGTAGTCCTCTGCGGCTTCTTCCAGGGGCGTAATTTTAGACTTGCCCAGGTTAATCCCTAAGGGAAAGGGTGCTTGCTTCTGTCCGAAGTGGTTTTCCGCTTCGACTTTAAGCCGCTGAGCCAGAGCTGCGGCTCCTTCATTGTTAAACCCCATGCGGTTGAGCGCTGCCTGGTCTTCAATCAGGCGAAACATGCGGGGCCGAGGGTTGCCTGGCTGGGCATGGAAGGTAACGGTGCCCATTTCTGCGAAGCCAAAGCCAAAACAGCTCCAGGTGCGCCCTGCCTCACCATTTTTGTCAAATCCTGCGGCCAACCCTACCGGGTTAGAAAAGGGAACTCCCCACAGGGTTTGGTGTAGAGCGGGGAAGTCAGGCGCCAGGGTGTGTTGAAGACGGGTCTGAAGCCAGGAGACAGGGGGGCGATCGCCCGTATCATGCAGCCAGGTTACGGCTCGCATAGCCTGGTGATGTAGATATTCTGGATCAGCCTTAAGGGCAGAGAACAAAAAAGGCCGAATACCGAGCTGATAAAAATCCACTGCCTGTCTCCTGATGGCACCTTGTCGATTATGTATGAACAGGTGTTTCTATGGGTACTCTAAGCCTAAACGTTGAGATCTATAGGCACTGTGAATTGATTGTGCCAGATCGATAGACCTGACCTATCCTGTGGGCATCCTATTGGATAGCTCGGATACGATTGTCTCCGGGAAGACTAGACACTATGTTCTTCATGCCGTCTATGTTGGAGTCTGCTGTATTTTCGGATAGGCTCGAAACAACTCATTTACTTGATTCAGTCTAAGGCCTCATCCCCTCGTCATTCTGCGAGGCTAGATGAGCCACTATCGCATCCCGCGTTTCAACACCAGAGGATGCTTTCCCCAGGATGCATCGCGCCACCCAACCGTTTCTTTTGTACTCACCCCGATCCGGACTAGCATTAATGGACACGATCCTGGAGGATGCTGCCCAACTGCGCTCTCCCAATAGAAAGCAACGCTTTGGTCTAGGAGATTGCCTCCCCCTGTCCTTTGCGGCTGACGGGGTAGTGCTTTATAGCCCGGCTCGACCTCACCCACTGGCTACTGGCAGCCACTCATCAGGGGAAGCAGGAGTAAGTTAATGGGGTCTCCCAAACAACCGCCAAACCACGAAAAACATCTGGCTGCTTTGAAGCAAACCCTCCAATCTCTGCGGGAAGCAGAGAAAGAGGAGGATCTGCTGAATTTGGTGCTGGAGTATTTGCGGGCCGAGCTGGACTATGCGCTGGTTTGGATTGGTCGCTATGACCGGGTGCGCCACAGTTTACAGGGCAAAGGGGGAAGCACGACCGCTGGAGAGATCGCGGCTCTAAAGCAGCAGATGATGCTGTCACCGGGCGATCTGATGGAGCAGGTGGTGATCCAGCAGCGCCCCATGGGGGTGCCTGACCTGCGGGAAGAACCCCGTGCTGGCGATTGGCGCAAAATCGCCAAGAAATTAGGCATTCAAGGCACGGTTATTTTTCCGGTGCGCCACCGCGATCGCTGTCTTGGCGTCATTCTTCTGGGTTCAACTCTATGGGGCGTTTCTCCCCACGCCGATGAAAAAGCCCGGTTAGCCATCCTGCTTGGTACCCTGGCGGCTGCCCTATTTCAGTTGGAGGAGGAAGAAAGCCGTCGGGCGGTGAAGCGTCCGGTTGAGCCGCTGATGACGTTGTTGGGGAAATTGCGATCACTCCCCAATCTAGAGGCGAGGCTCTCTGCTGTAGTGGACGAGACCCATAAGTTTCTGGCTCCGGATCGCACCAATATCTACTGGTTTGAGCGGGAGCGGCGCTACTTCTGGCGGCGGGTGGGCAGCCGTAAAGAGAAAACGGACGATGCCATGGCCAATGGCTTCACGGCCCAAGAGGTCAACAGTTTTTATCAGGCTATGGCCGCTGACCAGATCGTGTCGATTGGAGAAGCCCATAGTTCCCTGAAGGCCGAGATGACAGGCCGCTTGATGAAGCAGATTCAGGCGCGATCGCTCCTGGCTGCTCCGATCCTGTTGCAGAACGAGCTATACGGCTTTTTGGCGGTTGAGGGAAATGAACCCCGCATCTGGTCTGACGAAGAGAAAACCTACGTCCAGGGGGTAGCCCAACTGCTTGCCCTGACAGCACCCCTGGAGGGTATGGAGGAAACCGTTCAGCAAGCCAAAACGGATCAGGCTCTAACCGCTGAGATTGCTCAGGCCGTTTTTAGCGATACCGATTGGGAAGCCACTCTGAAGCGAGCAGCTCAGGTGGTATGCCAACGATTGCGGGCTAGCTATTTTCTGCTGCTGCTTTACGACCCGGACCAGGAGATGTTTGACATCAAGTTTCAGCATCTCCCTTCGACTCGCCACACGCTGCCATCGCAGCTCAATAGCCTCAATCCAGTGGACTGGCAAATGCTGGAGCGCAGTATGGAGGCCGTGGGCATCGAAAACCTGGAGGATGACCTGAAGCTGATGGCCTGGCGCACGCCTTTGCTGAATGTGGGCATGCAGTCTCTCCTTGTATGCAGCACAGCTCCCGGTCGCCCTATCGAAGCCCTCATTCTGGTGGGCCAGGAGAACGCCCGTACCTGGAACCGTTCAGAGCGAGAGGTGTTGCGAGTGGTGAGCCAGCAGTTAGGCATTACCCTGCACCAGTGGCAGTTACAACACCAGACCGAGCAGCAACATAAAGTAACTCAGATGATCCAGTGGGGTATCACTTCCCTACAGCAGACACCTGTGCTGGATGCTTTGGAGCGGGCTGCAATGCAACAAATCTCTCAGGTGATGATGGCTCCCCTGGCAGCTCTCATTACCTGGCAGCCTCGCCATAAAACGGGCAAAGTTACGGCAGCGATCATTGGTAATGCTAAGTACGGCTTGAATGTAGATGCATCCGTTGCTATTTACTCCGATCGCCTGGTTCAATGGGCGTTGCAATCGGAAGGTGTGCAGCCCATTACCATTGATGAAATCGATGTTGAAACCCGTCAATGGCTAAATGGCTCAGATATTGGCCAAATTTTAGTGATGGCTTTGCGAACGGCTCCTGACCATGAGCCTACCGGCATTATTGTGGTAGCTGATGATATGAATCGCTACTGGCCGGAGCGCCAGCTCAACGCATTGTCGGCGCTTGGTGCTCAATTGGCCTGGTCACGTCGTCATCTGCAGATGACGTCCAACCTCAGCGAACAGCGTCAAAATTTGGAGCGCATTAACTGGTACAAGCATCGTCGCCTGGAGGAACTGTACCGGGCGCTCAACGTAAACGTGAAACGGCTGAATGAACTGAGCCACCAAAAAGATGCCCTCGCCAGCATGCGCTACCACCAGGTGCTACGGCAGTTGGGCAACCTACTGAGCTCCATGACACCGTTGCTCAAGAACGAACAGTGGCAACTGCGACAGGAGCCGGGTGCTATTCCTCTGGCAAGTTTGCTGAAGCGATCGCTCGAACGGGTTGAACACCTGATTCATCAGCGTCAGCTCTGGTCCCAGGTTCACAACGAAGCCAATGTGAATATCAGTGGCGACATCCAAAAGATTGAGTTGGTGCTAGCGGAACTGCTCACCCTATCCTGCTTGCGATCGCCCATGCAAGGCCGCCTTGACGTTTGGTGTCGCCCTGTAGACACCCGCTGGCTCGAGATCTCTATCACTGACAATGGCACCGTAGAGCCGTTGCTATTGGAGGAACTTCACAGCGGACGGCCTCTCGATTGGCTAGCCCCTTCCATCCTGGATCAACCCCCGGGTCTGCACCTTTCCATCTGTCAGGCTCTGATGACCCAATTGGGGGGTGAGTTCAACTTGTATCGGTTAGAAGATGGGCGAATTTTGAGCCGCTTGTTATTGGCGATCGCCCCAGGGTGAGGCTCTCTTGCTAAGGACGTTTCTGCATAAGAATTTACCCAGGATGTTGGTGTTTTGCCCGCGAAGCGGGCAAAACACCAACATCCTGGGGGGTAATTTCATCGCTCTTAGCAGCACCCTGAAGTTGAGGATGGCGAGATTCTCTCACCACCCCCAAACCATCAGGAGCGGCGGCTCACCATCGTTGTACTCGCTTGATCGACCGGCATGACGACGACTTCGTTAATGTTGACGTGGGCAGGGCGAGTCGCACAGAACAGCACGACGTCGGCAATATCCATCCCTGTTAGGGGGGTGACGCCCTGGTAAACCTGCTTGGCGCGATCGCGATCGCCTCGAAAACGAACATCGCTAAACTCCGTTTCTACCATCCCCGGATCGACGGTACTGACTCGCACAGGGGTCCCGAGCAAGTCAAGTTTGAGACCTTCGGTAAGGGCTTTGACGGCGGCCTTGGTGGCACAGTATACGTTGCCGTTGGGGTAGGTCTGACGTCCCGCGATGGAACCGATGTTGATGACATGGCCTCGCTGCCGTTGCACCATACCGGGGAGAATGGCACGAGTCACGTAAAGTAATCCTTTGACGTTGGTGTCAATCATTTCCTCCCAGTCTTGAATGCTGCCTTCGTGGAGTTTGGAAAGGCCCCGACTTAGACCCGCGTTGTTGACAAGGATATCGATGGCACTCCAATCTTCGGGGAGGGCGGCGACGGTAGCTTCGACCTGGGTGCGATCGCACACATCCAACTCCAGTGGATAGGCCTCACAGCCAAACTCATCCTTAAGTTGTTTCGCTAATTGAGTGAGTCGCTCAATGCGTCGTGCTGAAAGAATCAAGCGGGCCCCAGCCTGGGCAAAGACCTGGGCACAGGCCAACCCAATGCCGCTGCTGGCCCCGGTAATCAGGACCGTCTGGTTCTGGATCGAAGTCATGGCACAACCGATAGGGTGAACAAGGGTGAAATCACCTTGAGTCTACCTTTATCACTATCGCCAGGGGGCATGTCTGCGTAAGGAAGGCTGTGCCGATGTCTGAGGTACGTGTAGCCTTCATTCTGGTTGGGCCAGGTTATTTTTTTGAAAAGCCGCGCTCGATGTGGCTTTTCAAAAAATAATCTTCCTGGTTCTCAGCCTGTAAGGCTATAGCACAGGGTTTCCTCGACGGGATGAGAGCACGGAAAAAGTAACGCTTTTCAAAAAAGGTTGGGCGAATAGTTGCACAGATGGTCTAAAAATGATGGAATAGGATGTCGCACTGAGTGCAAACTCGTGGGGGTGTGGCGGAATGGTAGACGCTGCGGACTTAAAATCCGTTGACTGATGAAGTCGTAAGGGTTCAAGTCCCTTCACCCCCATCTAACCTTGTTCCTCCAGGAACGCTTTGACTATCGCGATATTCCGTATTCTGGCCAGGTTTAAATGGCCAGAATACGTTTGAGGCTGTTTTTGAGTTAAACCTCGCTTGATACTGCAAGATTTTCAACCCGCTGCGGCGATCGCCCTTACCCCACTGGCCATTCATACACTTCAACCCCTTTGGGAAATTGGAGCGGTCACCCTTTATCTGCCTCAAGAACTGGCTAATGAGGTAGGTGTTTCTGCTCACTGCAAAATCTATACGGGTTCTCTGAAAGAGCAATTGCCAGAATTGTGGCGATCGCACCGGGCTCTGGTCTTTGGGCTAGCTACCGGGGCTGTCGTTCGTCTCATTGCTCCGCTTTTACAGAATAAAGCGATAGATCCGGCTGTGGTGGTTGTAGACGGCCCGGGGCGTCATGTAATCAGCCTGTGCGGTGGGCATCAGGGTGGTGCTGACCGCCTTGCGGTAGCAATTGCTCAACTGCTCCAGGCTACGCCTGTCCTGACCGGGGGAGCGAATGCGCTGGAGTTACCTGCCATTGACACTCTGGGAGTGCCCTTTGGTTGGAGCAGGGGTAGAGGGGATTGGACAGAGGTGAGTGCAGCGATCGCCCAGGGCCAATCCATCCGGGTGTATCAAAGCGCAGGTACTGATCTCTGGCATCGTCACCTACCAGAGCCACATCCCTTCTCCCTGCTAGCCTCCCAGCCAGATCCGCAGGATGGGAGTCCTTGCCTGCATATTGGCGCTACATCTCCCCCTGTTCTGACGGCTGCCACGGTTGCCTGGCACCCACGAGTTTTATGGGTGGGAATGGGTTGTGAACGGGGTACGACTGTAGGGGTGATAGAGACTGCACTTCAACAAGCTCTTGCTGTGGGCGGATTTGCAGCAGAGGCGATCGCCGGAATCGCCACCCTGGATCTCAAAGCCGATGAAGAAGGCTTACTTCAGATTTGTCGCGATCGCCGGCTCTCCCTCCAGTGCTTTTCCGCAGAAACCTTGCGTCAGGTTCCTGTACCCAATCCGTCCGAGGTCGTTGCAGCAGAGGTCGAAACGCCGAGCGTAGCCGAAGCTGCCGCTATATGGGCTAGTTATCAAGCCGATATCAACCCTCTGGCCTCTGAATCTGCACCGGCCCTGGAAGATGCAGCATTGCGGCTGCGAGTGACAAAGCAAATTGTGCGGGTGCCCGGAGAGAAGGGGGCGGTAACGGTTGCGATCGCCCAATCCCATCGAGAGTTCACGGGGCGACAGGGGCAAATATGGCTGGTAGGCACAGGCCCAGGTCATCTCAGCCAGATTACGCCAGCGGCTCAGGGAGCGATCGCCCAGGCTGATGTTGTCATTGGCTACAGCCTCTATGTGGATCTCATCCAGCCACTACTGCGGCCGGGGCAAATTGTGGAAGCCCTACCCATTACCCAGGAGCGACAACGGGCAGAACGCGCCATTGAGTTAGCTCAGTGGGGGCTGACCGTCGCTGTCATCTCCTCGGGAGACTGCGGTATTTATGGTATGGCCGGGTTGGTGCTGGAGCAACTCCAGACCCAGGGATGGGATGGAAAAACGCCAGATGTTCAAGTATTTCCTGGTATTACTGCTCTACAAGCGGCGGCCTCGCGAGTGGGTGCGCCCCTGATGCACGACTTTTGTGCCATCAGCCTCAGTGATCTGCTGACCCCCTGGCCGCAAATTGAAAAACGGTTAGCGGCTGCAGCCCAGGCAGATTTTGTGACAGCGCTCTATAATCCACGTTCACGTAGCCGGGTGGAACAACTGGCGATCGCACAATCCATTTTTCTGGCTCATCGCTCACCCGAAACCCCAGTCGCTATTGTGCAATCGGCCTACCGTCCCACAGAAATCATTACTCTGACAACCCTGGCGGATTTGCTACAGCATCCAGTAGATATGCTGTCTACGGTATTGATTGGCAACCAGACAACCCGCTTTCATCACCAGTGGATGATTACGCCTCGGGGTTATTTAGGTTTTTCGGGAAACTAATACCGGCTCTGCTTGGTATACAACCATTTATTTTTAAGTGAGATGTCCGTTATGTAAACATCTCACTTAAAAATAAATGGCTAATTCATCATCGAATTTTGTATAAAAGCGATTTTCTGAGGAACTAAAAGTATTTTGATGCGTCTAAAAGCGTTTTTTTCTCCTTAGATTGTGGGAGAAAAACAACGGTTTAAACACCGATTAAAATGTCCGGACCGCTAGAGAATTCACTGAAAACAATAGCGAAGGGATTTGTCTATCCAGGGGAGTACATCGTCAAGAGGTAGCATCCCACTTTTTACTGAGTGCCAATTTGAAAGTTAATTGGGAACTGTAAGGCTGTTACTTCTCGTTATTAATTTACTTACCTCTTAGAGGGTGTTTAAAAGTTAATTCTTCATCTTCTTATTTTGTGAAGAATTAAGCCTTGCCAGAACTTCTCAAACATCCTCTCAGTGGATAGAAATTAAGGAATTCAATGTCAGAATTCTTGAATTCTAGTGATTTGATTGAGTGGGTTGCATCTTCCAACACTGTGTCATTCCTTACCTGTTGGAACGTTCGTGATTGTTATGCCAAACCCCTACTTTCAAACTGACTCTGACACTCAAGACGCTCAAAAGCTACTGATTGTTACCCAGTTTTTCCCCCCTGACTTTGCCGCAACAGGACAACTCATTGAAGAACTCTCATACCATCTAGGGTTACTGGGGTTAGACGTTACCGTTTTTACAGGTCAGCCCGGTTATGCCTTTCAAAAAGATTCTGCACCGGCCCAGGAACGGCAGGAAGGGGTAACGGTCAGGCGATCGCGCGTTGCCCGTCTGTGGCCCAGTCGTATTCGTGGTAAGGCCATTAATAGCATTCTATTTTGTTTCAGAGCAGCTCTTTATCTCTTAATGCATGCCTGTAAATACAATATTTTGTTGTTTACAACGGCCCCCCCATACTTGAATTTTTTGGGATACATTATCAACCGATTAACGGGGATTCCTTATGTCTGTTTGATTTATGATTTGTATCCAGATATCGCTGTCGAATTACACGTCATTCCGCAACATCATGTTTTAGCGCGATTATGGAATTGGCTTAATCAAAAGATTTGGAGAAAAGCCCATCGTGTCATTGTACTAAGCCCTACGATGAAGGAGCGAATTCTCAAACATTGCCCTGAGATTGGCGATCGCATTTCCGTGATTCATAACTGGGCAGAACCGAGTTGGATTGTGCCAATTCAAAAAACTGACAATTGGTTTGCTCAAAAGCATGACCTGCACCAGAAATTCACAGTTTTATACTCTGGAAATTTGGGTCGTTGCCACGATGTTTCCACAATCTTGGAAGCTGTAGAAGCACTGCAACAAACCCCCGTGCAATTTGTATTCATTGGGGGTGGGGCTCAACAACCCCTGTGTGTTGAAGAGGTTCGCAAGAAAGAGTTGACTAACTGTATTTTCTTGCCCTATCAGGATCGTGAGACCTTGCCCTATTCTTTGACGGCTTGCGATCTGGCATTGGTTAGCATTAAGGCAGGTATGGAGGGGCTCGTCGCTCCCAGTAAGGTTTACAGCGCTTTGGCCTCGGCACGACCCATTGTTGTTATTTGCGACGCCAACTCTTATCTGAACGACTTGGTGGAGTCTGCCCGCTGCGGTCGTACCTTCCGCCATGGCGATAGTGCTGGCCTGGCAGACTTTATTCGTGACCTGCTGGCCCATCCGGAACGGTCTGCTGAGATGGGCCGAGCGGGACGGCAATATCTGAAACGTCATTTCACCCCCCGTGTTATTGCCCGCCAGTATCTCAATGCACTGTCCTTAAGGCAGCCTCAGGATACTTCTCTGACATCCGTCTCAATGCTTCGCGATGAAATAGAGGAAGCCTGGTGGTCGACGGAAAGTTCTGTCGTGGATTCCCGCCGATAAGGGTTCTTAGCCTGTTGTACGACAAGACGCCCTCGAAGAGGGCGTCTTGTCGTACAACAGGCTGTGCTGCTCCTGCAACTAGAGAGTTGCGATCGCCTCTAAAGCGGATTCCATGGCGATCGCTACATGAGTCCAGTGGGTGCCGCCCTGACAGAACACAACGTAGGGTTCTCGCAAGGGACCATCGGCTGAAAACTCCGAGGTGCTGCCGTCGATGAAGGTTCCTCCTGCCATCACCAATTCACTCTCGTAACCGGGTTGCTCGGCAGGCACTGGGCTGAGATAAGAGCCAATGGGCGACCAGGATTGAATGGCTTTGCAGAAAGCAATGATTTTTTCAGGGCTGCCCAGCTTGATGGCCTGGATCACGTCCCGTCGAGGCGTTTCGGGGAGCGGATTAACGGGGTACCCCAACTTGTCAAACACCCAGGCCACCAGGTGATTGCCCTTCAGCGCTTCTCCCACCATTTGAGGTGCCAGAAAGAGCCCCTGGAACAACAAACGATTCTGGTCAAAGGTAGCTCCACCTTCCGAGCCAATGCCGGGTGAGGTGAGGCGGCAACAAGCCTGCTCTACCAAATCAGTCCGACCCGCTACATAGCCCCCCGCCGTTACAATGGTGCCCCCAGGATTTTTGATTAGAGATCCTGCCATCAGGTCTGCCCCAACCGCCGTTGGTTCGCAATCTGCTACAAATTCCCCATAGCAGTTGTCTACAAAGCAAACAGTGTTAGGGTTTTGTTGCTTGACCAGGCTAATGATGCGCTCGATGTCGGCGATCGCCAGGCTCGCCCGCCACGAGTAGCCACAGGAGCGCTGAATCAGCACCATCCGAGTCTCCGGACGAATGGCAGTGGCCAGCGCTGCCCAATCGATGCTGCCATTGGGCAATAACTCTAACTGCCGATAGGTAATGCCAAAATCCTGGAGAGAGCCCTGGCCTTGGCCTCGTAGCCCAATGACCTCCTCCATCGTGTCATAGGGGGCTCCAGCGACAGCTAACAGCTCATCACCGGGTCGTAAAACTCCAAATAGGGCGCAGGTAATGGCATGGGTGCCTGAGACAAATTGCACTCGTACCGCTGCGGCTTCTGCTCCCATGACCTCGGCAAATACCTGGTCAAGTATTTGCCGCCCCAGGTCTCCATGGCCATAGCCGCTCACCGTAGAGAAATGGTGTACGCCAACCTGATGATTCCGAAATGCTTCGAGCACCCGACGCAGATTGCGCTGAGTCTGGCGATCGATCTGAGCAAAGTGGGGAAGTAAAGCTTGCTCTGCTTCCCGCAAAAGAATTTGAGGCTCCATAAAATGCTTGTGACAGTGCGTGAATTGACCGTGCTTGAATTGACAGTCAGGGAATGTCGCTACAAAATGCCGAATCGGTTACTGTAGCCTGACCGGTTAAGAACCCCGTTGCTGATAAGAAATCATCGTAATTGATAGTGCGGTTCAGCAAACAGACGTGTGGATAAAATCAATACCTTTTCATCCCCCCTAAGGAGGAAGCAATGGCCTGAATACCAAGTTTTTACAAAGGAATTTTTGCCTTTGCAGAACACGTTGCCTATCCCGCTAGTAAGGCGCTTTGCTGATGGAAAACTAATGGGAATTAAACGGCTATTGCATGACCCATCGACCTTTAGCAATCTGGGTTTTAATCTAGATTGACTCAGGCGGGATCACAAAAGACTGTATTTCTTCTCATCCCTGATTCAGTATGCCAAATTAGGGTAGACTCTTATCTGAATTTGGTGCAGCAACTGTCTTTATGATGGTGTTCGTTGAATCAATGCAGGCTGAGATAACCGCCGTATAGCGCTTTGCAGTTTGTGGTTGATGCGTGCGATCGCCCTGGGTGCGGGCTAGTTTTGGCAAGGGTCAGTTCCGGGCTCTCGGATAGCTTCTGGGCATAACCAGAGCTCGATGGTTGATTCATCCGGGTAATACAGGTGAGGAGTTGCAGTGACAGGTTTCTTCGATAAGCTTCAGTCGTTTGTTCGGGGGAAAGATGCCGAACCCAGCAATGGGATTCCGCCCTATCCAACTAAATCGTCCTCCGATATCGTTTCTAACCCCCCGTCCTCCCTGGGAGCTTCCCTATTTCCGACCCAAGCCTCGAATCCGTCAACGGACTCGTCGCCTTTAAGGGACTCTATTGCAGAACCCGAATCCCTTCCACCTGAAGCCTTTCCTCGTACTTCGGGGAACGGAACACCTCCCCCTCCCTCGACTCCCTCGGCCTCTTCTCCTCCCCTCTATAGCCGTTGGTCAGCCTGGGTATTGATGAGTTTGCTGCTGGGGACGGGTGGTTTAGCTGGTGCGTCTTTCTACGCCATCCGTGAAATTCAGGCTTCCCTTCCTGAACCCAAAGAGGCTCTCTCCTTTGTGCGAGACGGCACCCTCACCATTAAAGGTTCCGATGGCTCTATATTGCAGCAGTTGGGACCCGCCACCCGCTCAACTCTGAAGGTCGATGCGATGCCCCCTGAGGTGGCAGAAGCGTTTCTGGCGTCTGAAGACCGCGACTTCTACGAGCATGGCGGGGTCGACTATAAGGCCATTGTTCGAGCCATTTTGGCAAACTTATCCGCTGGTGAGGTCGTCGAAGGGGCCAGTACCATCACGCAGCAGCTCACGCGAATTGTCTTCCTCGACCAGGACCAAACCCTGGAGCGCAAAATTCGGGAAGCGTTGCTGGCCCACAAGATGGAGCAATCGCTGACCAAGGATCAGATTTTAGAGCGCTACATCAACCTGGTGTACCTGGGGGGTGGAGCCTATGGAGTATCGGACGCAGCCTGGGTGTATTTCAGTAAGTCGCCGAACGAGTTGACTCTACCTGAAATTGCCATGATTGTGGGGCTTGCCCCAGCTCCCAGTGAATATTCACCGCTGGTGAACAAAGATGCGGCCCTGCAACGGCGTAATATCGTGCTGGCACGTATGGAAGAGGCTGGGTTTATTACGGCTCAGGAACGGGAAGAGGCACAGAATAGCCCCCTTGCGCTGGAGCCCCAAACACCACGCAATCTTGATAGCCGTTTCCCCTATTTCACGCAGTATGTTCAACAACAATTGTCCAAACTGGTAGACCCAGAGGAAATTGAGGTCGGCGGTCTGACGATTGAGACCACTCTTAACCCGAAGTGGCAGGAGCATGCTCAGGAGACCGTGAATGAGGCGATCGCCCGCTACGGGCGAGGTCAGCGTTTTAGCCAGGCGTCAATGGTGGCGATTGACCCTCGCAGCGGCGAGATCAAAGCCATGGTGGGGGGCAATGACTTTAGTGAAAGTCAGTTTAACCGGGTGGTGCAGGCCCAACGGCAGCCTGGTTCGACCTTTAAAACCTTTGTGTACACCACGGCGATCGCTGCTGGGTTTTCCCCCTACAAAACTTACGTTGACGCCAAGCTGATGGTCGATGGGTACGAACCCAAGAACTACGGCGAAAATTTCAGTGGTACCCAAACCATGCGGGAGGCGTTGATCCGCTCGGTCAACATTATCGCCGTTAAGGTGTTGCTGGATGTGGGTTTTGATCCGGTCATTCAAATGGCCCAGAAAATGGGCATTCAGTCCAAGATGATTCCTGCTTACTCCCTGGCCCTGGGCAGTGTAGAAGTGAATTTGTTGGAGTTGACCGGAGCTTACGGCACCTTGGCAAACCGAGGTAAGCATGTAGAGCCCCACGGTATTAGGCGGGTCATCAACCGTAAAGGTGAGGTGATTTACGAAGCGAAATACACAGCGGAGCAGGCCGTCGATCAGGCGTCCGCTGACATCATGACCTGGATGCTACGGGGAGTGGTGATGAATGGTACCGGGGCCAATGCAGGGTTGCGCGATCGCCCCGTCGCCGGCAAGACAGGGACCTCTGAGCTACGTCGTGACCTCTGGTTTATTGGCTATATCCCTCAAATGGTAACGGGGGTCTGGCTGGGTAACGACAATAACACCCCGACTCGGGGGGCGAGTTCCACCGCTGCCCGAGTGTGGCGCAACTTTATGGGTGACGTGGTCGAAGGGATGGAAGTAGAGCAATTCCCAGAACTACCTCGTCTGAGGGGGCGCGAAGCGACGGTGAAGGCAGAGCGCATTCGGCCTCGACGATTGGTTCAGGGGAAAGCGGCAGACACTAACGAGCGTAATGAGCGCTCATCACGCAGTGACGACGAACCACGGCGTACTCGCACCCGTAGCCGACGACAGTCTGAAGAAGCCCCATCTGAACCACGGCGCTCCCGGGAGTCTCGCACTTCCAGACCTAGTGCTTCGCCTTCATCTCCCTCACGTTTCGAGCGCCTCCAGGAAGCTCCACGGACTGAACCGAGGTCCCGGCCTGAAGCTCCTCCTCCAGAGCCCCCAGCACCACCACCTCGCCGTCAGGATCCGGCTCCACCACCACCTGCGGCTGAAGCTCCAGCACCGCCACCTCAGCCTGAGCCTCAGGCGCCTGCGGAACCTGATTCTCCCCCAGCAGAGTAAGTCGTACACACTCGAACGTGCATTGTACAGAGGGTTCTACCCTGAAGTGCCCATTTCTACGGACGCTAAGCGCACGTGGAAATGGGTATTTTCATAGCCTATAGCCTTGACTCTAACCAACCGGGCGATAGCAATAAGTTTGGGTTGAGGACGTTTTCGCGTGCCGCGCATTTTGTAAGGTTGCGTAAGTTCTGCACGGCTACAGATATTTAAGGAGATTTCTGAGAAACAATATCCCCATTATTTGGAAAAAAGGCGCGGCGAAGCCGCGCCTTTTTTCCAAATAATGGGGAAGTTCTTATCTGGAAATCTCCTAAGTTAGGGAAGGTACGAAATACCTTCCCTAACTTAAATGTCTGTAGCCGTATATGATAATTTTTGTGAACAACATGAGGGATTTGAACATGACACACATGTTAACGCTGGCGGTAACAGGGGGGTATCCCTGGATATTCACGGCTGTCTATGTGGTTGGCTTCATTGCTGCGGTTACCATTGGCTCTATTGCCTGGTATAACTCTAAGCGTCCTCCAGGTTGGGAGGACAAGCAACGTCCAGATGTCGTGCCTAAAGTAGATGCCGATACCCCATCTTCCGGTGACCAATCATCCTGACTTTGTTTTGCAAATTTGGCTATCAAAGAGAGAAACGCCCTTTCAAAGGGCGTTTCTCTCTTTGATAGCCGGTCGATTCAGCACAGAAGGTAGTAAGTGTATTCAGCGCCACCCACCACCTTCTGTACTGAATCAACTTGAATAACCTGAGTTCGGGTTAAGGGCGTTTTCGAGTGCCGCGCAACGCGCGGCACTCGAAAACGCTCATTTTGGCGTGCGCTTTGCGCACGCCAAAATGAGCACTTCAGCTTATCCCAAACTGGGGTTGAATACTACTGGATTCCACAATGGCGCAGGCGCACCATGAAAAAACCATCCATCTGGTGCTGGTGGGGTAAAACCTTGAGCCAGCCTTCCGCGTTTACAAAGCTAGCAGTTGGGGAACGGGTGCCAGGGGGATCAATCTGCCAGTGGGGGTGCTGCTCAAGGAAGGGCCGGATGATCCCCTCGTTCTCGTCTGGATGAAGAGTACAGGTGGAGTACACCAGATAGCCACCAGGCTTAACCCAGGTTACGGCCCGTTCCAGGATTTCCTGCTGAAGTTGTGCCAATTCAGCAACGGTTGTGGGGGTTTGCCGCCAGCGGGCATCGGCATGGCGATGCAGAGTACCCAGGCCTGAACAAGGGACATCTAGCAGAACGCGGTCTACAGGTTGTTCGGGTTGCAGTTCACGCACATCTACCGCCTGGGTTTGAATGCTCTGAAGATGGAGCCGTGCTGCATTTTCCTGGATTTTTTGGAGGCGTTTAGGGTTGCGATCGCACGCCCATACGAGACCGCGATCGCCCATCAATTCTGCCAAATGGGTTGTCTTTCCCCCCGGTGCGGCACAGGCATCGATGATGGTTTCACCCGGTTGTGGCTCCAGGAGGTGGCTTACCAGTTGAGCGCTACTGTCCTGAACCAGCCACCAGCCCTCCGCGAAGCCGGGTAGGGCGGTGAGGTTGCCCACATGGCTTTGCAACCGCAGAGTCTGCGGTAGAGGCGGCACGGGCTCTGCCACGGCTCCCACACCTTGAAAGGCTGTTTGCACTTGTTCCAGCGTCGTGATAAGGGGATTGATCCGCAGGTCAATTTGGGGAGCCTGATTCATCCAGGTGCAGAGGTCGGCTGTTTCCGCTTCCCCAAATTGCTGAATCCATACCGACACTATCCAATCAGGAAAACTATGCAGAACGCCCAACCGGGCTACTGGGTCTGAGGGCAGTTGGAGGGGATCCTGACCACTTTCAGCTTGTCTCAAGTAATTCCGCAGCACACCATTCACTAATCCTCCGAGTCCTACAAATCCATTACGTTTGGTCAAATCAACCGTGCTGTGGACAGCGGCAGCGGCAGGGATTTGGGTCAGGTAGCGGAGTTGATATAGGCCCAGGTGGAGAATCCAGGTCAATAAAGGCGGCGGAGATTTACGAACAAATTGATGTACCAGGGCATCTAGCGTTCGTTGCCGCCGCACGCAGCCATAGAGTAACTCGGTCAATAGAGCGCGATCGAGGCCGTTGAGGCGTGAGCTTTCCAGCAGCTGATGGACGACGGCATCGGCATAGGCTCCCCGTTGTACAGACTGAAGCCCCAGCAACGCGAGCTGACGGGGATCGGTCTGTTTTGCCGGGGAGGACATGCCGGAAGATGAACCGGGGGGAGCCGATGAAGACACAGAAAATCGTCCTTTGAAAGAAGGGTGAGTTAATAGCGCAGTACGCTTGAAGAAAGTCTGCTAAGGCTATTGTCGTTTCTGAAAAGTGCTCTGGACGTTAGGAGGAAACGACTAAGAGGCGATATGTTCCTGCCAGGGCGATCGGGGAGTGGAACGGCAAATTAAATGGTTGTAGCTGTTTAATCCATCGCTATCGTAAGGCTGTTTTTAGACAAGAAAAAGTTCCTTAAGGCCGAGGACCTGGGTTTATATCAATTCACTTTATGGTGCACACCAAAAGTCCTTACACGGTAGAGGCCTTAACCCCCTTGCGTGGAAAAAATGACAGGATTCCTTGCTTAAGAAAGAGATACTTCAGGAGTCTTAGAAAGACTAATCTATCGGGAATCAAGCCTTACTGAATGAGCTATTTAGACAACCTCTGATAAGTGTCGAAAAGGCTGCGTGTACAAACAACTCCAGTCTAAAGGTTGGTCTGATTCTGCTGGTGAAATGTGAGTACTTGGCCACACCCATTTCGATTGGGGATACAGGACAGGCATCGCCTGCCCTGTATCCCCAATCGAAATGGGTGGCCTGTCAAAACCTTATAGTGAATTACTCGTAGTTCTGTTGGCTGAAGCCAGAAGATGACCTCTATCCAGAATCTGGCTTTCCTTAAAGCCGCTCCAGGGGATGTTTGAAAAGCCCCGATTAAGGTCGTTTTTCTACACACGGGCGAGAAAAATCTACGTTTCAAACATCCCCTTCAAAGAGCTAACTAGCTCTCTATTCGTGAATCCAGGGCATCAGGGTTGGTGTCCAGGCGGCCAATTCTTCAGGCTTAAACCACAGTGCGATTTCCTGAGCAGCAGTTTCTGGAGCATCCGATCCGTGGATGATGTTGCGCCCGATGTTAGCACCGAAGTCACCACGGATAGTACCCGGCTCGGCATTGAGCGGATTGGTTGCCCCAATGAGTTTGCGGGCAGAGGCAATAACACCGTCTCCTTCCCACACCATTGCCACTACAGGGCCAGAGGTGATGAATTCCACCAGGCCTGCGAAAAATGGCTTTTCCTTGTGAACCCCATAGTGGCTTTCTGCCAGTTCTTTACTCACATTCAACAGCTTCAAACCCACCAGGGTAAAGCCTTTTTGCTCGAATCGGCGAATGATTTCGCCTACCAGACCACGCTGAACCCCATCGGGTTTAATCGCAATAAAAGAACGTTCCACGACTGTTCACTCCTAACGCGTCGAAAGCCTTCTCTATGCTGAGGAATATGGGGGCGTTTGTAAAGTAATGGGCAGTTGATTTTTCCTTAGGGCGTCAAACCTACAGTTTCACGTCCTAAGACAAGCTATGCCAAAAACATTCGGAATTCCTGCCACAGGATGGGCCGGGGGCACGATTAAAATACGTTACATTTGATTCTTGGTAGTTAACCGCAAAGGAGATCTTAGATGGTAGGACAGCGCAATGCTTTGGGCGTGGAGGTAGAAGAGCCTGGAGGGTCAGCCAAGATGGCATCTCACCTTCAGGCTCATCGCTTTTCGGCTCGGCGTTCGTGGACGATTGAAGACAGCGAAGAACTGTACCGTATTAAAGGATGGGGAGACCCTTACTTTTCGATTAATGCGGCAGGGCATGTAACAGTGTCTCCCCAGGGCGATCGCGGTGGCTCGTTAGATTTGTATGAATTGGTCAATGCCCTTAAACAACGGAACCTTGGGCTACCGTTACTGATCCGTTTCTCCGATATTCTGGAAGATCGCCTGGAGCGTCTCAACTCGGTTTTTGCGAAGGCGATCGCTCGCTACAACTACCCCGGCACCTATCGTGGCGTGTTTCCTGTTAAGTGCAACCAACAACGCCACTTGATCGAGGATCTAGTGAAATTTGGGGAACCTCATCAATATGGTCTGGAGGCCGGCTCAAAACCTGAGCTGATGATTGCTCTGGCTACCCTGAAAACGCCCGGTGCGTTGCTCATTTGTAACGGCTACAAAGACCGCGAGTATATTCAGACCGCCATCCTGGCCCGCCGCCTGGGGCAGAATTCGATCATTGTGCTGGAACAGGTAGAGGAGGTGGATCTCGTCATTGAGGAGAGCCGCAAACTAGGGATCCAGCCAGTGGTTGGGGTTCGTGCCAAACTAAATGCCAAGGGCATTGGTCGCTGGGGCAGCTCGGCGGGCGATCGCGCTAAATTTGGCTTGACCATCCCCGAGATCCTGGAGGCAATTGATAAGCTGAAAGCCGCTGGGATGCTCGACTGTCTGCAATTGCTGCACTACCACATTGGGTCTCAGGTATCGGCGATCGCCGTTGTCAAAGATGCCATCCGAGAAGCCAGCCAAGTCTATGTAGAGTTGGTTCGCCTTGGCGCCAACATGAAGTATCTGGATGTGGGCGGTGGTTTGGGGGTCGACTACGACGGCTCCAAAACCAATTTCTATGCCTCCAAAAATTACAGCATCCAGAACTACGCCAACGACATCGTGGCTGAAGTGAAGGAAGCCTGTGAAGAACGCAATATATCTGTGCCAACGCTGGTTAGCGAAAGTGGCCGTGCTGTTGCGGCTCACCAGTCGGTGCTGGTGTTCGATGTCCTAAGCACCAGCGATGTGAGGGCTGAGATTCCCACGCTGCCAGCCGAGACTGACCATCTGATCATCCATAACCTCTACGAAACCTACCGCTCGATCTCCGCTGAGAACTACCAGGAGGCGTTTCACGACGCGACCCAGTTCAAAGAAGAAGCCATCAGCATGTTTGGCTTTGGCTACCTCAGTCTCACCGATCGAGCTAAGGCTGAGCGGCTTTACTGGGCCTGCTGCGCGCGAATTCTTGAAATCGCCCGCCAGCAAGCCTACGTGCCCGATGATCTGGAGGATCTGGAAAAGATCATGGCCTCCATCTATTACATCAACCTATCGGTGTTCCAGTCAGCACCGGATACATGGGCGATCGATCAACTTTTCCCCATCATGCCGATCCACCGGCTTGATGAGGAGCCGACGGAACGCGGTACTCTGGCAGATCTTACCTGTGACAGTGACGGCAAGATCGATCAGTTTATCGATCTGCGGGATGTGAAATCGGTGCTGGAATTGCATCCTTTACGTCCTATCCCTAATGGCAATGGGCAAGAGCCATCCAGTCCTTCCTATGAACCCTACTACCTGGGCATGTTCCTGAGTGGAGCTTACCAGGAGATTATGGGGAATCTGCACAACCTATTTGGGGATACCAATGCGGTTCACATCAAGCTGACACCCAAGGGCTATCAGATTGAGTATGTAGTGAAGGGCGACACCATCAAAGAGGTGTTGGGCTATGTCCAATATGATGTAGAGGATCTGATCGAGAATATTCGTCGTCAGACGGAGCAGGCACTTCAAGAAGGAAAAATTTCCTTACAAGACGCTCAGCGGCTGCTTCAGAACTATGAACATTCCCTCAGTCGCTACACCTACCTGTCTCCCTAGGGGCTTGTCTAGATCCTGATTTCCTGGAGCGTTGGGGTAGGAAAATTAGGTTGGGAAGCGGAGTAGCACTGTACACTATTCCGCTTTTCGCCCAGCACATCTTTGTTGGCTAAGGTGAGTTCACTGACCTGATCCAACAAGAATTCTTTATAGCAATTCCTTCGTCATTTTTCTTAAGCCCTTGATTTTGCGTGTGCAACGCGCACGCAAAATCAAGGGCTTAAGAAAAATGACGAGCATGGTGTCATAGGAGCCCCGGTTAAAGAACCGCAGGCTGCAGTAGTTCTTTACAGCAGTTCTCATTATGAGCTTCAAAGCCAAGATTGCGCGCCCATCGGGCGCGCAATCTTGGCTCTCAGGCCCGAAAACCGCTTGCCATCGGCAAGCGGTTTTCGGGCCTGATTCTATACAAAGAATTGCTGGGTTCTTTGACCGGATTTGATATAAGCCCAAATTCAGTGTGATAAACCCAGGATGAAGAGTAAGCGCTTCAGCCAAACTTCGGCTATCAGAAAGGCTACGGCTCAAATCTATAGATGTAGCGAAGAGGATGAATAAATTAGGAATCCACAATTTTTTCTGTAAAGATAGTATAGATGGCTATCAAAAATGTAGCTTCTAAGAACTGTAACGGGAATGCTAGAGGTACGGCTAAGCAATATAAAGAGTAGATGAGGGATATGTAAGGAGCCCTTGAATTCCGCTCAAGATTGCATCAAGGAAGCGTCAAGATTGGGTGTGAGCCGATGACATCCAACGTCGGGCTAATTACGATCCTAATTGAAGGAGTTATAGCCCGCTGTAAGCAACGCTGAGTACCTGCTCAATACTTTCTGCATGAGTGTAATAACTGTGGTTGAATCTGATAGCACTGTTATCCAACCAACCCTTGAGGCAACGTCCTGCCGCTTTGTTATCCCAGCTATTTTCACGGTTGCTCAAGCTGTGAACTTTAAGCAAGGGTTTCAGGAAATTTGTCAGAAACATCCTGAGCTATCGCGGGCAGTGCTTGACTTTCGCAATACCAAATTTATGGATAGTAGCGGGATTGGAGCACTGGTAGCGGCTAAAAAATTGGCTCAAAAGCAACGTATCGAACTGGTTCTTCAAAATCTCTCAGAACAAGTTCTTATGGTGCTGTCTTTGGCAGACCTGGATAAATTGTTTGTGATTGAACAGGGTGTTGAAGAACCCAACGAAACTGCTGCTACAAGCCCTGAAATCTTAGACCCACAATCAACACAACCTATAGTTGAACTTTATTCTGAAACCAGTACCAGCCCAACTGTATCGCTTCCAGTGCTTGTGGAAGTGACGAACGGGGTAGAGAAACGTAAGCGTAAAGTAGCTAGCAGCCGTAGCCCAGAACTTTTTATCACCCATCCGTCAGTACGGTCTGTGCCCAAGCGCGCGATTGACATTGTTGGGTCTTTAGTGGGGCTGGCGATCGTTGGGGTTTTCTTTGTTCCAATCGTAGTGGCGATTAAGCTGGATAGCCCTGGCCCTATTTTCTTTGGGCAAGTTCGCTGCTCTCGGATGGGCCGCCGCTTTAAGATGTGGAAGTTCCGCTCCATGGTGGTTGATGCTGAAGCCAAAAAGCACATGGTCGAAAATGAGGCCAGTGGCGCTATCTTCAAGAGCAAAAATGACCCTCGTATCACCAAGGTAGGGCGCTTTCTACGGAAAACTAGCCTGGACGAACTTCCTCAATTCTGGAATGTTTTACAGGGCGATATGAGCCTGGTTGGTACTCGCCCGCCCACACCGGATGAGGTGGAGCGCTACGAGATTCCGCAATGGCAGCGGCTTGATGTAAAGCCGGGAATGACGGGGGAATGGCAGGTCAATGGTCGTTCTTCTATCAAAGACTTTGAAGATATCGTTCGTCTGGATCTGAAATACCAGGAAAACTGGAGCCTATCCTATGACATCCAGCTGATCCTGAAAACTATTCTCGTCCTGTTTAATAAACAATCAGGAGCCATGTAGGTTCTAGCTAGCAAGTCTGTTCTGTAAAGAGGTCCGTACATCGTGCGCTTCTTTACAAGTTCTATCGGTTCAAATAATTCGTCTAAAGCCTTTGATTTTGTGTGCAAAGGGTATACAAAATCAAGGGCTTTAACTTGTCGGTTCTTGATAGTGGAGTTTAGTGCTGCTCATCGTGTTACACCAGATCTTGGGTTTCGTGAGCTAAAAAGCTTTTCCAAGGTAGTAGGGTAAGTGAGCGTACTAAAAAATGCCAAGAAGCTATGCCGTCCGCTGCGCGAGCGGCATAGCTTCTTGGCATTGATACCTCAATTGGGAAATTCTGTAATTCCAGGGGAAGTGACAGATCATTTGGCTCTCATCTCAACCTGCGGATGAGAGCCAAATGGCTTAAACGCTGGTTAGGCGGGTCCAATACCGGTCATACAACTCGGCAGTTTTATCATCAACTGGGGCAATGCCTTCGCACTTCTCCAGAAGATTCTGGGGTGGATAGAGATTTTTGTTATTGCGGAGTTCTGCGGGCAACAGCTCTGTCGCAGCTTTACTGCTAGTCGCAAACTTGAGCCGCTCAACAATTCCAGTCAGGTTTTGGGGGTTGAGAACATAGTTAATCCAGGCGTATGCGGCTTCAGGATTGGGAGCCGTGCGAGGAATGGCCATCGTATCTACCCATAGAGATGACCCACTAGCAGGAATGGTGTAGGCAATATCGGGGTTTTCTTCCATTAGGGCGATCGCATCTGACGAGTAAGCCATTGCTACCAGCACATCTCCCGTCATCACCTGATCACGCCATCCATCTGTGGTGAAATTAACGATCGCAGGTTTCAGTTGCACCAACTGGTTATAGGCTGCCTCAATTAGCAGAGGATCCGTCGTATTGTAGGATTTTCCCATAGAGCGTAAGGTAGCTCCCATCACCTCTCGCACGTCGTTGAATAGAGTTAAACGGCGCTTCCAATCATTCTTGCGTTCCCAAAGATCATCCCAATCTGTAATGCTTGGCTGCACCTGCTTGGTGTTGTACACCAGCCCCGTTGTACCCCAAATCGCTGGGATACTGTGCTGATTTTTGGAGTCATAAACAGGATTCTGAAATTTGGTTTGCAGGGTATTTATATGCTCGAGCTTGCTTCTATCCAGCTCGCTCAGCATATTCAACTCGACCATCTGCTGCACCATATAGTCCGAAGGGTAGATCACACTATAAGTGTTGCCGCCTCCGGCCTGCATTTTGGCCAGCATGGTTTCATTGGAATCGAAGATGTCGGCAATAACGCGGATTCCCGTTGCTTGTTCAAAATTTTGCAAAAGCTGGTCATCGGTGTAGCCCGACCAGGTATAGACGTGCAGGGTACCGGAACTAGAGGCGGGAGATGTGGTGGGACTGGCTTGAATATCTGCAAAGCCGCGGCGGCATCCTGATAGCGCTGATGCTGCCAGAGCTGAGCCCGACATTTGCAAAAACCATCGCCGGTTGAAAAGGCTGTTCATCACTTTCTAGGGCTACTGACGGGAGCAACCGATGCAAAAAGATTCCAGACCCATTATCGCCATGATCAGCCTATCTGCTCGAAAAGTGATTTACAACACGCAATCTTAGTGATAAGTATCTCAACTCAGTGCAACCTTAATCCGCCGAGTACTAGTACGCTGAGGCGGAAATCCATCACCTATGTTTTGTGTGGGGTGCGAAGCACCCCACACAAAACATAGGTTGTGAACTTAGGCCGCAGCCTACTAGTGGGTCATTTGACTCGAATATCGCCATTTTTTATAGGCGGCTGTCAAGATAGTAGGGAACCCTTGGGTGCCCTGCTATGACCCGTCGCCAAAAACATCCCCTGCGTGAT
>NZ_JAMPLB010000109.1:0-13357 GCF_039962325.1 Leptolyngbya sp. PL-A3 | reverse complement strand
CAAGATTGGATTGGATGCAAAGTTATTCAGAATAACTTTGCATCCAATCCAATCTTGCACTATAAGAAATATGTATACCCCTATATTGATATGGATCTTTTATATATTAAAATGTATATGGATAAGCGATCGCACTCTTATTTGTACCTCTTGTATATGCGATCGCTCCTTTATTTCACGTCTTCGGCTACACCTAAAACGTATGTATAGCGAGGGTTTGAGAATTAGGGCGATCGCACCCTTCTGCAACCACACTCCCTGCCACCCGTTCTCGGCTGCACCTCGAATACAGATGTAGCAAAGATTTCAGGGACATAATAAATGTATATGGATAAGCGATCGCACTCCTATTTGTACCCTTTGTATATGCAATCGCCCCTTCATCTTGCGTCTTCGGCTGCGCCTCAAACGTGTATATAGCAAGGGTTCAGGGATTAAGGCGATCGCACTCCTTCCTTTCCACGATCGTACCCCTGTTTCCCGTTCTTGGCTATGCCTCAAACGTATATGTAGCAAGGGCTTGAGAATTAGGCGATCGCATCCCTTAAAACCCTTTAGCACCCCTCAAAATAGCGATCCCCGTTTATAACCTACGGCTAAAACCTATATAGACCAATAGTTATAGCGTTTTGAGAGCGATCGCCCTTGCATCCATATCAATATCTAGAGCTGAATTGTATTCATATCCATATATTTAATATCCATATCATTTCTTTTGAATTGTCGATATGTATTACTATTTTGGATATGAATTACTCATGGATTGAGTGTTTTGGATTGGATGGCGATCGCACTCTATAAGAAATTTGTATGTATCGTTTTGGGGTGATCGCTTGCCAGGGAACAGGAATAGTTATCAATGAGAAATGTCTAGAGTGATGTAGTAACAATACATAAAGCTACTAACAGCGATCGCCTACTCGCACGTTGTAGCACTGAATTGAATGTGAATTAAGCTGTCTTGTCTATTGACTGCGTGTATGGATAAAGCTAAAGTGTATATGTATGCAAATCCACCTAAACCCTTCTGTCTCACCTAAGACAAGCTCAACGATTTTGCGCCATCCTAGCTTCTTCCTCTGGCGTTGGCGATCGCCATAACCCGATCGCTATAACTCCCACAAAATCTATATTCTTACCTTGGCTCTGCTCGTCTCACTCAACCCCCTACACAACACCGTTATGGGTACTCGTTCCTGGCTCAACAAACAAATCCAATCCGAAATCATTCCAGCGATCGCCTACCTCAACAACACGCCCCAAGGTCGTAGGAAAGCGCAAACTCTCACCCAAGAGCTGCGCGACGGTTGGGCTAAGCGTGGCTTCACCCAACCTGCTCAGCAGAAACCCCTCTTTGATGAACTTCGGCGGGTTATTCGAGCCAAGTTTGGTGATGACCATTTCTCCCTCGACTACTTCAAACTCAGCCGGGATGAACACTTCGCTATTAACCAACAAAACCAATCCAACGCCCGTGACCGACAAATCCACCAGCAGTATCTTGATAACCCTGATGAAATCGTCGCTACTGCCGTCAGACTCCTCGATTCCCCTGAATGGGCTGACATCACCGCTGGCTTAGCGGTGCTGACGGGTAGACGGCTCAATGAAGTGTTGAAGACGGCTCAGTTCAACGTCGTCTCCCAGTGGGTTGTACGCTTCTCTGGCGCACTCAAACGCCAGGGTGAAGAAGTGCCCCTGGTCTTCGACATCCCTACCCTTACCACCGCTAAACGGGTCATTCAAGCCACCGAAAGGCTACGTCAGATTACTCCCCCTGGAGCCAACGAGAGCAAAGTCGCTCTCGCCAGCGATCATCACTTCCATCAACTCGTCCCTGCTCCTCACGGCAAAACCAACCTCTACGCTCACCTCTGGCGATCCGTCTACTGCTGCATCGCTACCTTCTGGTACTGCCCTAAGCACGTCGATGATCTCCTGTTCAAAGCTCATATCCTGGGTCACTTTGAGACGCTAACCCAGGACGAACAAAAGATATTGGCTCACGGTCAGCAACTCAACCAGGGCAAACTCCGGCAACGCCTTGAAAACTTCGCTTCTGACCGTCATTACCGCCTCTACGAAATTGACGATAAGGTGATCGCTCAATACAACGGTCAGCGCAAAGGCATCAAGTTGGGCTATGGCAGCATTCAACCCATCGAGGCATTCACTCACGGTCTACCCGAACACCAACCCGAACCCATAAAACGCAAAACTCCCTCTTCCCTTCGCGTCTGGAAAGAAGACCACAACGCGATCTCATCTATCCTCTCTAACTTCCCCGGCAACACCCAACCCGACAAGGTTTCTAGCTGGATCAACTGGTCCCTTGAGCAGATCCTCAAAGGCAAGCTCTCTACTCCTACTTCCCAACACCAGGCCCATGACCAGGCCGACACCCACCAGGCCCACGACGAGGCCCACACTATCACTCCCCAAACTGATTCCTACAATCCCCATCCGGGTAGCTCTCTGGAATTTCCACCAGCGCCCGATACCTCAACCATCGAGCAATCCCACCATCAGGCCGCCGATGATGCCCCACCCCCACTTCTACCAGAGCCGGAAGAATCCCTAACACCTGCTCCAACTCCGACGGCGGCGGCCGCTAACCCTCTAGAGTCCAAACTCGATCAACTCCTCGATGTCATGACTCTCTTCGTTCAAGGCCAGATGCAGCAGCAGCCCGGGACACAAAAACGCGCGATCAATCCTAATCCCTCTACTCCTCAGCCTCTAACCCCATCAGAGTCAGAATCAGATACCTCTGAAAAAACTCGCAGATACAAAACCGGAGAAGCTGACGGCATTATCAACCGTGCCATCGATGCCATCATTGCTCACAATAATGCTCCGGGTAGGCTCCACGACGATAAGTGGGCCATCTCCATCAATGGCCTCAAAAACTACTCCCTCAACCAACGCGCCATCGAACGGATCACTCAGGAACGCAAAGACGAAATTCAACAGCATCATGCTCTGCATCAGTTGGGAGCAAGGCATAACGACCGGCACAAACGCAAATTCAAAATTAATCAGGTCATTACCCTTTGAGATGGGAGACGGGGCGATCGCCTTCACGCAGTTAATTTGTTAATTCAACCCTCAAAACACAACGCACATAATCTGTTATTACACCAATCGCCTGTCTCAAAGCTGTCTCATTGCTCAAATGCTTTACTCCTACTGGCTTTCATCTCCTTATTCCTCAACGAAGTTAATTTGTTAACGACGTAGGTAATGTGTTAATCGACACCACTCCGCTTCGCTCTCGCACATCGATTCTTACTGCCATCTCAGGCTCCTTTTGTTACACCTGCAATGGCATTATCCTCCTCTAATTCCCCTCTAATCCCCTCTACTTAACAATCCCAGCCCCTTCTATTCAACCTCGTTGCGCATCTCGTGGGAATAATGGCTCAGGTAATTCGTTAAGCGACACCGCCCAACAAAGGTAGCAATCTAGTGCAAAACTAGAGACAGTCGTTACATCAATCAAGATGCCCATTGAAACCTGGTTTCCACTAGCGATTTATTATGAGGATTTGCCATATGCTTCGGAACATCGACAGCCTTTGATTGAAGCAGTCCTGGATTTAGAGCAGGAAGGAATCGAACCTCAGAATTATACTCAGATGGCGTGGACGGGAGATATTCACGGTGTCAATCAAATTCATGCTCATCCAGCTTTTAACTGGATTGTGGAACAGGTTGAGCGGCACACAACGACGTATCTTGAAAACATCGGTGTAGATATCAGCAACGTCGATTTATACATTCAAAGAGCATGGCCCATTGTCTCTCGCACCGGGCAGGAAGTTGGGGCGCATTGCCACAACACGGCTCACGTCAGCGCGGTTTACTATATTCAAGTGCCCACGGATGAGGGGAGCGACCCAGGGAGTCTACTTTTTTTCAATGATGCACGGGTGAATGAGGTGTGCCCAGGATTGGGCAGTGAAAACACAGATATCGTCGATGCAGAGAACGATCTCAATCAGCTTTATGTGGTTTACCCGCCTGTCGAAGGGCGGTTGCTAATCTTTCCAGCAAAACAACGCCATGCCGTTAGCATGAACGAAACCCAGGAGTTACGTCTGTCTCTGTCGTTCGATATTGTATTGACAGCCACAGGAGAAGTCGCAGGGGTTTACGAGTTCCTAACCCCACCGCCCAATCAGTGGAAAAAATTTAAGAGCGATCACTAAACCGAAATGTCGCGTCTCTCACTTTTTGGGTTCATGAACCCAAAAAGTGAGAGACGCGACAAGCGCTAGAAGCGGCAAGGCAAGGGTTACGAGCGATGGCACTGCTGTGGAACTTCCATCCCTATGGGCGCAAAGTTCAGGCGATGGAACCGCACTCGATGTCTCCCTTTGAAGACCTCAATGGCTTTCACTATCACGATAACTGGTTACGCAACTTCCTGAGTGCTTCTTCCCTCAATGGCCGTGGAACGGCGAAACCTAACAAACACAAACTTGATTAGAACCAGCAAACACTCGACTTCCTACATCACACCGCTCTCATAACCCCTTCTTAAGGGTTTCAAAGTATAGCCAATAAGGCCAATGCCGATCAGTCCAATTGAGCTAAGTAAATATAAGATTGCAAGTCCGGTTCCTGGTTCACTGCCCATAATGGGAGTGAACCAGTGTGATAGAGAGGTATTAGATTGCAGGAGAGGCTCAACGATCTGATCCGCCAGAGGTCCAGCTATTAAAGTTGCGATCGCACTCACAACCTGAACGATGAGAGCGTTTGCAGAGAATACACGCCCTTGTATCTCAGGACTAATCGTTTCCATCCAGAGTGCAGTTTCGGAGCTACCCAGCAAAGGGAAATGCAGGGAAGAGCAAAATTGGGCGGGAATCCAAATAGCCAGTGAGCTCCCTAATCCAAATATAGTTTTGCTTAGTCCTGCACCAATAAACCCTACCAAGAGGCCGTGAATTCGGCGCTTTGGCCCACCCCAAGCACTTAGTAAAACCGCCCCAGTCACGCCACCGATCCCGGCGGCTGAGGCTACGCTTCCCAAGACTTTGGCACTTCCCTGGCTACGTACCAAAATCATTGGATCATACAGGGCGCTACCAAAATCGTGAACAAACCAGAATAGAGCGGTAATGAGAAGGAGGGCTTTCAGGCTGGGGTTTTGCCAGATGTAGCGAAAGCCAAAGGTTAGGGTTTGGAGAATTGGGGTCGAATCGTTTTGGGGTTGTGGTTGCGGAATGGTGGTCGTCAGGAGGAGGGCGATTGCCACTCCAAAGGTGATCAGATCAACCAGCAAGATTCCAGATAGATCTACGATCGGATAAAGAGTTCCAGCCAGGGCAGGGGCCAGAATAGAAGAGCCATAATGGACCGCAGAATCCATGCTGTTAGCACGGGTATAGTGCTGAGGGGGCACCATCAACGTGATTGAGGTGGAATAAGCCAGCCGTTGAATTTGTCCAAAACCACCATTGATGGCAGCACTCAGGTATAGATGCCAGATCTGTAGATGCTCTGTGAGGTAGAGCAGAGCAATGGCGAGACTGGAGAGGGCCGCGATCGCATCCCCCAACATCATCAAATGTTTGCGATTAATGCGATCAACCAAGAATCCTGAAAAGAAGGTCATCGGAATTCGAGGCAGTTGCGCAAAGAAACCGACCAGCGCAAGCGCAGTCGCAGAATGGGTCAGTTCCCATGTCCATATCAGGAGGGCAAACTCGGTCATGTAGCTGCCCAGGGTGGAAACCAGCTGACCGAACCAAATTAGGGTAAACGTTCGCACGGAAATGTAAGACTAAGTCCGTTTCTAGGGGGCAGAGGAAGAAGGCACAAGATAGTTGGATAGGTCATCCAATACTTGCTCGGCGGCCAGAATGTCGGCTCCGCGCCAGGTTGAATAATCGACCGGGTAAACCTGATTACGCTGGACGGCTTTTAATTGTGACCACAAAGGTTGTTGCTGAAGTTTCTGCAAGGCGCGATCGTCATCATTACTAAAGGTCGTCACAAACAACAGGTCGCCATCAGCATCGGCTAACCGTTCTTCGGAAAGCTTGACCATGCCACCTTCAGCCGTTTTGTCCTGGGCTGGAGGCCGCCGAAATCCTACATCTTCGAGGATGGTTCCGATAAACGAGTTTTTCAGATCCAGATCCACCTGGTTGCAGCAGAGGTGAACAAAGGAGACTTCCAGGGTTGCGGGGCGATCGCCCAAACTAGCTTTCAGTTCAGCTACCCGCTGGTTATACCGCGCCATGATCTGTTCTGCCTCAGCCGTCTTGTTTAGAACTGCGGCCACATCAAATAAGTGCTGCTTCCAGGACGGGGTGCCTTCCCATGCCAGTATCACCGTTGGGGCAATTTGCGATAGCTGAGGGTAAATAGCCTCGTTGATCGTTCCCAGGATGAGATCAGGCTGAAGTTGCAGAATTTTTTCCAGGCTGGGCTGATTCTGATCGCCCACAAAGGCGACATCACCCAACCGTTCCTCTAAGTAAGGGGGAATAGTTATACCCGATTCTGCAGGATAGGAGGCAACCCCAATTGGCTGCACCTCAAGGGCCAGCACATTAGCCAAAGTAGGAGTCCATAGCACCACAATCCTTTGGGGGTTGAGCGGCACGCAGGTTTCGCCCAGGGTATGCTGCACAGTGCGGCAATTCGCGTCAGTGGTGCGATCGCTGGCTCCGGGAGACGAGGCTGGGCTGCCACAAGCGACAGCCAGCACGAGAGTTAGGAGAAAGAGTAGAACTCGCTTCAGGATCAATGGCTGGTTCCACGGCTGCATCATTGAGGACAGGGCCATAACCTAAAACTCCCAGGCGATTGTTCCTCGCACCGTAAACGGTGCACCCGGATAGACCCGCAAATCGCTATCTGCGGTTTCGTAGTAGTCAATATCGAACAGGTTTTCAAAGTTTAAGCCAAGGCGAAGGCGATCGCGCCGGTAGAAGATTGCAGCATCCGTCCGCAAATAGTCGGGTAGCTCAAAGGTATTGCCCAGATCCCCTTCCCGCTCACCCACATAAAATAGCCCTAGACCAAAGCCCAATCCCTGCAAACCTCCACTCTGAATTTCATAGGTTGTCCATAGACTGGCACTGTTTCGGGGCACGTTATTGAGTTGATTACCTTCCTCAATCAGATTATCTTCCGTCACCCGTGCGTCTGTCAGGGCATAGCCTGCAACAATATTCCACCCAGGTAAGATTTGGCCTGCAACATTCAATTCAATCCCCTGGCTTTGTTGTTCTCCTGTTTGAATCGAGAAATTTGGATCCCTGGGATCGCTGGTTAAAACATTGGTGCGGGTGATATCAAACAAGGCCAGAGTTGCTGAAAATTGATCCGTAATATCGAATTTGGCTCCAATTTCATACTGCGTTGCTCGCTCGGGTTCAAATAACTGGTTATCAAATCCTCGTCCAACGACAGGGTTAAAGGAGCGGCTAAAACTGGCATACAGGGAGAGGGGTTCAATCGGTTGATAAACCAGGCCAATGCGTGGGCTGAAGGCTTCATCGGATTGGCTTGTTTCCGTATCGGCCAGAAAATCTTCCTGGGTTTGTTCAACAAAGTCCAAGCGGCCCCCCAACACGAGTTTGAGATTGTCCAGCAACGTGATTTGATCCTGAATAAACAGACCCGCGAATTCGGTGACCGTTGAATTATCAATGCGGAACGTGGTTGCCCCAGCTTCTCCGCCATAGTCGGGATCAAACAGATCGAGGGAGGGAAAATCGAAAATGGAAAACTCATTTTCGTAGAGGTCTTCCCGATACAGATCAAATCCCACTAGAATCTGATGACCGATTGTTCCCGTCTCGAAATTTCCGGTGACTTCCGTTGTCAGGCTGAAACTATCGGTGCTGCTGCTGCCTGTGGTGGCTCCGCGATTCAGGGTGCGATCGTCCGGTTCTAGACCTGCCGGGAAGTAACTATCCTGCTCGTACGAGAAGAAACTGGCACGGAACGCATTGCGAACCGCCCAGTCTTCACTGAAGCGATGCTGGAGATCATAGCCCAGTCTCCAGATGCGGTTGTTGATGAAGTCTCGATCGGGTTCAGAAATATTGCGATCTAGCGGAATTTCACCGTTGGCATTATCCAGTACCGTTCCCCGTGCCGGTAGCCCTCGATAGTTGGGTTGGCGATCGCTCTGATACTCGGTCTCCAGGGTCAACGTTGTGTCAGATCCAATAGCCCATTGGACAACAGGGGCAATAAACCACCGTTCTGTCTCCACAAAATCGACAAAACTTTCACCGCTCTCGTAGGACGCGTTGAGACGATAGAGGAGAGCGCGATCGTCTGTCAATGGCCCCGTCAAATCAAAGGCAGGACGGAAAAACTCGTAGCTACCGAGGGTCAGTTCCACCTCATAGGCAGCGTCAGGTTGCGGCTGCTCGGTGATAATGTTCAGAACACCCCCTGGACTGCCCGAGCCAAACAGAACTGACGCTGGCCCCCGGAGGATCTCCAACCGTTCAACATTGCTCAGATTGGCCGAGGTTTGTCCGCTGGTGGCGTCGCGCAGGCCATTGCGAAGAATATCGGAGTTGTTCAACCCAAATCCCCGAATGGTAAAGCCATCGGCAAAAGAGACAGATGAGGTATTGGGTGTCACCCCCGCTACGGTTCGTACCCCCTCTTCTAACTGATTCACCTGGCGGTCTTCCAAAACTTGCTGTGGCACAACTTGCACCGAAGCAGGCACATCTCGCAGGGGTGTATTGGTGCGAGTTGCTGTGCTTTCTGAAGGGTTGTAGCCGTCCTCCTCACCCGTCACAACAATCTGGATCGCATCGGCTTCTACAGTAGTGCCAGCTCCCCCCGGCGTTACCCCCAACAATAGCCCCTGGATATCAGAGCGGACTTCGACGACGGGCGGTGCATCGGTTCCCGTTATGGCCACCCGGACGCGATCGCCCGGTAGCCCAGTCACGCTGATTAGAGCAATGCCATCAATGGGGTTTTCCTGTTGAAACTCATTGCCACTTGGAAGTGCTAGAACAGCATTCGGAAGATCTGCAACCAGAGCGTTCCCAATCGTTCGGGTTGCTGGGATTAATTGCTCCCCCTCAGTCGTTTCCAGAACTACCTGCAAGCTCGTTCCACTAGCCTCTACTCGCACCCCTGTCACGGTGGTAGGGGTAGCTTCTAGTTGGGCCACCCATTCCTCCACAGTCGTTGCTGGAGAAGGGCTATCAAGCTGGTTGTTAGGGTTTGCTTGAACCGGTTGAATAGATAGAACCGTTGCGATCGCCGCGATCGATAGCCTACTGGCCTGACACCACCACACTTTCATTGAACTCACACCAGAAGTTGCAAATAATTCTCAATAGGGAAGTATAGTACGGAGTTCTGTGTACCCTGTCAGTTCCAAAACGGATCTTTTTCATCCCTGGCGGGATCGTAAATTACTAAACACCTTTTATGGAGCGAGGATTAACCCCAAACTGCTTGCGGAAGGCCGCGGCAAAGTGCCCCTGACTGGAGTAACCCACTGTTGCTGCAACTTGCGTCACGGACATATCACAGGATTCCAATAACTGGCGGGCGCGTTCGAGCCGATGCAATCTCACATAACCAAAGACGGTTGTTCCAAATATCGATCGAAAACCAACCTTCAGCTTGTAATCATTCAACCCGACCTGCCGTGCCAGTTCTAGTAGAGATGGGGGATTATTTAGATCTCTAAGGAGGATATGCTTGGCCTCGTGTAAGCGCTCAATATCACTGGGGCGTAAACGCTTTGAAGAAGATTGAGAAGACGTTTGGCTACTCCACTGTTCCAGTTGCAAAGCCACTAACTCGAGTGCTTTACCTTCTAAATAGAGGCGTTTCATAGCGCCTTGATAAGGGCAGTTGAGAATTTGCTGCAAAACCGTTTGCATTCTGCAATCCATAACACCCATAGGTTGATGAAAGCGCAGAGCTTGTTCAGATTCAATTAACTGTTGTAATGGCAATGGCAAAAAATTGAGATCAGGCCCCAAAGACCGTAGAAAATCAAGGCTGAAATGCAGTCTTAAAACTTGAATACGTTGATTTGCAGAAAACAACTCTACCTCGTGGATGTCAGGAAGAAAGAACAGGTAGTTATGGCCTACTCTCTCCTCATATTCACTACTAACACCTTTTACGCCAGGTGTTAGCACCTGATGATGCCCCGACAAGTAGAATTTTCCCGTTAAATAGGGCGTGTCATCGTGATAGGTATGCAGGCCCAAAGGGTTGTGATAAGTGTCATCATTAAATTCCAAAATAAGGCCAGAGCGCAACCTAACCCGCCAGAAATAATCATGACTGTAATGGTTCTGGCATGATCCGATTTCATCAAAACCATCTGTTTTATAGTGGATTGTTCCTCTGATCTTTAAATCTTCTTGCCATTGCTTCCAGTAATCATCGGCATTAATGAAATCCATGTTTTTTTCATATCCCTACAATAAAGAAAGATTGTACCGGACTTCACACCTCACTTCCCAGTTAGCATTTAGTCTCAGATCAGTCATGTACATATCTAGTTCTGCAACCCATCTCATATGATGAAAGGCTGTTGGCGACGATTAATACCGTCCCAAAAACGAGTTACTTACTACCAGTGTGACCGGAGTCAAAGACTCTTTTACGTGGGGACAGTGGGACAGATTCTACTGGAAGAGACGGTTCTCCATTGACTTGGGAAGATTAACTTTAATCCTCAAACACTCGACTTTCTACATCGCACCCCTTCAATCACCCCTACAAGCAGAAGATGGCAGGAGCCTAAGGACAGGAAACGGCGATCGCTAAATGTTGTCCATTCGGCAAGGTTACAATTCCCACATCATTGGTTGCAGCTGTCACTCCGTCAACAGTACTCGATGTCCCCGTTTTGTGTGCGACCACTGTCCCATCAGGTAACAGTCCTTTAATACGTCGTGGACCTGTCGGTGTCTCGGTCATCAACCGTAGCAGCAACGCCTGGCTAGCATCTGGAAGCCCCTGCCCTTCATGCAAAGCACGCAATAATGTGACGGCTGCATCAGGTGTGGCATAGTTACGATACTGCACGGCTTTATCTTGAGCAATTTCTTTTTCCGTATTGGCTACAACAAGGTTCTCTACACCAAGGTCACGCAAATACTGAGTGACAACGTCCGGTCCGTCGACTAGCTCCAACAATACATCACAAGCTGTTCCATCACTTTCAAGTACCGTGTATTCCAGCACTTCAGCCAGGCTCAGTTTCACCCCTTGTGGATACTCATCTGGAATCGGACTGTGCTGAGGGGCTAAGAGGATGTTTAAGATCTATGCAGATAGTGAGCCAGGGTTGATTCCAATACTGCTGGTTGTATTTGGTATCGGATGGTATCTCATCACGCGAGCCTGAATGCGGTCGCATCACAAGTAAGCTCGACCTCCAGCCACAGCATTGCCTAACAATATGCCCTGAGCCGGACGAGGCCACAGAAAGAGGCGGGAGCGATCGCTCCGAATTTCACGAATTTCAGATAGAGATAACATTGTGATTCATACGATGTGCGCGGAGTTGGGGGTGGGAGAGAAGCCGACCGGGCTGATACAGCCGCAGCATCCTTTTGGGCTGCCCCTGAACTGGTGAAAGACTACGCACGGCAGCCTTTGGAGGCGCTTTACCAGCAGTATGGCAACGGGTGGCGCAGCGGCTTTGAACGTTTTGCACGGGAGGAACAGCACGCGATCGCACAGTGCCCGATCCGTCCCGTTCCTATCATGCTGAGCATCTTCTGTTTATTGAAACAGGAGGGTGAGGATGACAGCGACACAATTGGCATTGGAGTTGTGGGATCAGTTGCAACAGGCACAGCAGATGCCGGAGGCGGTTGACGTGGCGCAACTGTTGGATGAGGTGGAAGCAGCAGCGGCACAACTGCCTGAAACCCAAAGGTCGCAGTTTGCTGGAGATGCTTTGCTTCAGATTGCTGAGCTATGTGCTATGCGAGCTGAGGTGCTGATGATCCAGTGGGAAGAGTTAGTCCGTGATCCAATCGTTGAGCAAAGCTTTTTTGCCGATGTGGTGCGACAGTCAATGGCAGTGGATTTGAGCGATTTAATGAAGCCAGCCCGATCGCGCCAGAAAGAGCAAAGCCGATTGCTAAACCGAAAGAATCGATTGCGGCTCCCATTGACAAAGCAGCAGTGCTGGCAATGGTTGACCGCTAGAAGCAGAAGACGAAGTAGCGCAGAAACAGTCTGTTTTGATCGCCCATTCAGAAGATCTGGCTGGACAGCAGCGATTTTAGAGTGGCTACAGACCACCCTACTTTCGGTTTCGATCGCCGAGCTCAGTGATAGCTTAGAGATGCGGTGGATAGAGGTATGGTTGGGCGTGTTGTTCGGCGGTTTTCGAGAACTTACACCAGCAAACTTTGGATCGCAATAATTTCAAAATTGGCAACGAGATTTTGGGGTCGCTTGGAACCTTCCCCCCGCTGCCACTGAAATGTAGTCATTGGAAAACCTTCAGAAATCCACCCAGAAGCTTAATTTTCTGAATTTTGGCAAGCGATATACTTTGGGGAACGGATGACAGTCCTTCATCGGGGAAGTATTCAATGATTACCCTGCCTGGAATTACTATCCACAGCAAAATCTATGAGAGCTTAGCTTCTTTGGTATATCGGGGCATCAGAGAGCAAGATAACTGTGCCGTGATTGCCAAAGTTCTCAAGCAGGATTATCCCTCTCCTCAGGAATTAACTCGCTATCGGCAGGAGTATGAAGTTACTCGTTTTCTCAACATTGAAGGCGTAGTCAAGGCATATAGCCAACAAGACTATCATCGTACGCTAGTTATTCTTTTAGAAGACTTTGGTGGAGAGTCTTTAGAATGCTGGATGCGGCAGCAATTAGATTTCTCTCCCATGCCGCTGTCGGTTTTTTTGAATATGGCGATCGCCATCACGGATACTCTGGGCAAAATCCATGCGGCTCATGTCATCCATAAAGATATTAATCCTGGCAACATTGTCTTTAATCCAAACACTGGCGTTGTCAAAATCATCGATTTTGGCATTGCTACTCGCTTTAGTCGTACCAATCCCACCTTCAAAAGTCTCCATCTTCTAGAAGGAACCCCCGCCTATTTGTCGCCAGAGCAAACCGGACGAATGAACCGGATGCTCGACTATCGCACCGACTTTTATTCACTGGGTGCAACCTTCTACGAACTGTTGACGGGACAACTGCCGTTTCCCACCCGTGATCTCCTGGAACTAGTGGGTCATCTGGCGTGAGTATTGCCATTTCAGGTGGAGCATTTCAGGCCACCAAGGACTGGGTTACAGCCCCAGACCCTCCTAATCGATGCTTAGGTCGTTTAGATCGC
>NZ_JAMPLB010000108.1:0-14159 GCF_039962325.1 Leptolyngbya sp. PL-A3 | reverse complement strand
TGGTTTGAACTCCTCAAACAGATCCAAAGAAGTGCAGATATTGCCGCACAATATGGGTTTGAAATTGTTCTCAAATCATTGCCCAGCTTGACTTATGGGGAAAGGTGCAAGATCTGAGTTAGCTAGGCTACCAATTAACAGGGAGGCGATCCGCTATCGCCCTTTTGAAGAGTCGATGAATTAGGCATAACTCATTCTGAGAGTAGCCACGTCTACAGAAAGAGTAAATGCTTGGTAAATCCCGCTTGTACCATCTGAGGGGCGGGATTTTTTTTGCTTTCTGAACAAGTGGAAGCGACCGATCATAGAAAAGCCCTACCTAGCAGGAGGTGGGGAGCCATCAGGTGATATGCATCTTTCTGATACATATCAGGATGGATGATAGTCTTCTATCAAGAGAAAATTCCCTCCCATAAGGAAGGGGAGCGAGGTGGATTCAATATGGTTGAATATTAACTCTTCTTCAAATAAAGTCCCCTTCCTAGGAAAAGACCGAAGTGTACCAAATATGCGTTTGTCCCCCTGTAGGCAAAAAGCAATCCTGACATGGCTTCTTAAATCGTTCTTCAGGGAGTGAGGGGTGAACCAGTTAGCTCTAATCTCGCTCAAGGAACGGATTATCCTTGGAACAACTGAAAAAGTGAGGCAGTTAGAATGCTTTCTAATGAGGCAGAGACCAAACTGCAAGCCCGAATGATAGCAGATCGTTCCCCTCTGTCAGTCGATGAGGCCGAATACCTTATCTGGCTTACCGATGGGAACATGAAGCTACTGGACCAATGTGAAGAACTGGCAAAAAGAAGTGTAAGCTTTGCCTCCATAACTCAATGGATCGAGGGCAAGATAGGACAGGTTGAACCTGGTTCACAGGCTTACACCTTCTGTGAGGCGGTTCTAAACCTCGTCGCGAAACAGAAGCGGCAGCGTTAATAGACCAATGCACTAGTGGGGTTGAAACCCCAAACATGTGGCTGCTATGCAAGGTAACGAGGCAGAGATCAAGTTAAAAGCAAGAATGCTAGCAATTCGCCATCCACTAAAAGCAGATGAGGCCGAACACTTGCTTCGAGCTACAAATGGGGACGACGCATTGTTAAACGAGTGTCTAGTGCTCTTAAGGGAAGGTATAGGTCTTACTTTCATTAACGAATGGCTTCATGAAAAGCTGGGGCTGATTAAAGGAAGGTCTCAGGCGTATAAATTCTGTGAAGCAGTTCTCAATCTCTCATTAGGACCTCAGCGCAAGTTGCCATAAAAAACCCGCGCTATCTGAGGAAACGCGGGATACGACTGTAATCGTTGAATTCTGCCATGGAGAGTAGGAAGGATAGGTCTACCTAAAGGGCGATCACCACAAAAAGCCCACCTCAAACAACAGGAAGGTGGGTCTTAGTCCGTGATTAATTCAATTTAAATTATCCTCCGGAAAGGATAGTAGAAAAGGTTGCTTAGAATACCAAAGAGATCCAGCAAGGCAATCACCAACAAAAAACCGCCGATAGACTACGGCGGCCCCTCAGGTTTTCCAAATGTTTCAAACAGTTTCTCAGCGATCGCGACTGTTTACCATCTTCCTAAAAGGGCAACTTCTCCGTGTCACATCTTCCATAAATATGGGTTCGTACTAGGACGGGCGATCGCCTCTACCAGTCCCCCTCAGCAGGCACAGTAACCAGCAAACAAAAACCCGCATCACTTGTCGTTGATGCGGGGCAGCAGCTTTAGAAGTTTCCTTCTATGCATAAAAGAGGCGGCGGCGGCCTAAAAGCTTCACCCTTAGGTCAGAACAACCTCACAAAAAACCTTAGCTGCGCAGCCAGAGCCAAGAGTGTGTATACTTTTATTTGATCCTGCTACTTCCACTAGCGACCAACCACAGCCGAGCCCCAAACATTGGCGGCAGTGGGCAAGAGGATAGAGAGTAATGCGATCGCCCCCGAACAAAAGCCCGCATCCTGTGAGTAATGCGGGGGGGGGGAAATCAAGACTATTGGGATTGTGGCATAGAACATGCGATCGCTTTTTACCCATTTACCTGCCAGGGTTCACGTTCATTTGACGCTCAATATTTACCCGTGTATTCGAACAAAACTCAAGCCCAAGCCGGGCTCGCTCTAAAGTTTCATTTGCATACATAATCTCCTCTTCTAGGAGGGAGAGATAATGCTCGATTTCAGGAGTTGGAGGAATGTGATTCTCCATTGTAGATTTCCGACCCAACAGCATTTCATGAAGCTCTAAGGCTTCGTCATAGCAATATTGAATCTCTAAAAGAGCACGGTTACACTGGGTCAAGCGAAACCTCAGCTCATCAAGGTCCATAAAGTATTACCTCAGGGGTATGGCAATATCCTGTATTTAAAAGGAAGCGGTGCTCGTTGGACACCAACCAATTGGAAGATTCCAAACAATTGCCAAGTCTTGGCTCAGAACGATGCGCAATATCGGTCCTAAGACAGGTGGAGGCGATCGCCTCACCAAGCCCACCATTGAGAGGTAAACAGGCATTTGACCTATGCTACTGGCACTCTTGCATAGGAGGGGCGATCGCTCCCATTAGCCCCACTTCAGAACTCAGGAATCTTTCCTCGAACAAGCCCCTATGCTGCAAGCTGGGGTTATCTACTGTGGTTACAATCGCCCTCTCTCACAACTATTTAGACCGTCCTCCTTAAACAGAGATACTTCGGTGCAGAACTAACGTTAGATGATTATTGACAAAGTTTTCGTCATAAACTATGGATCACCTTCACCTGAATCTTGATGAACTTACGCTACTTGCATCGGCATTACTGGGCTATTACCAAGCTTGTAAGGAGGTCCATGGACACGGTAGCAAAACCCTTGCTGTCTCAGCGTTAGTCAAGAAAGTTCAGCACAAGATTGACTTTGAGAAACAGGCAGAAAGCGATCGCTTCAACCGATAGCCTTTAGAGTGGACAAGCAATCCTTATTGACAACAATGACTCCACTTTTGGCATTGCACAATAGGGAATGATTTAAGTAAATACTGGAATCTGATGATGCTTGAGATAGTAAATGAGTAACTGGACTGAGAGGGTTAACATCTCGACCGACTTGGAGTAACACAACGTCTTACGATGCAACCGAGCCAGGTAGTGCCGTAAGCGACAGTTCTCCCCTTCGACCCGTGTCATCGCTGTTTTACTGACTAAATGGTCTCCCTCCTCAATCACACAAGGGTACACCGGGTTTCCATCGGTGATGTACAGAAAACAAGCCCAACCCATCACAATCTGCCACAAAGGCTTAAAGGTCTCTAGCGAGTGGTCGCTCACTACGAACTTAAGGATGCCGGGATGTTTAGTGTTGACGACTGTCCACAACCAGATTTTGTTTTTTTTGACCCACAAAGGTTTCTAACTCATCGAGTTGAGCCGTTTCGGGAATCTCGTAATTCTCCTCAGGAATCGCTGCTGCTGCCTGACGCACCCAGTTGATCACACTGTTATGGTTGATGCCGGTGACTCGTTCGATCGCTCGAAAACCCATGCCGTTGAGGGACATAGTGACACAGAGGGCTTTGACCTCTGGAGTGTAGTTCTGCTGAGGATGGTCTCGAAACTGGCGACGACAGTCTCGGCACAAGTAGCTTTGCTTACCATTGCGATGCCCATTTTTAACAATTCTGTCGCTGGTGCAATGAGGACAATTCATAAAGCATTTTCAACTCTGCATCATTCTCATTATGCAACGCCCCACTTTTTTCTACATCGCCCCGAATCCTAGTCATTGAGCCCGATAATAATGTCCGGCCAACATTGAGACACAACCTGGAAATCTGGGGTTACGAAGTGGTCGTTGCCCTAGATGTAGCCGATGCTCTCCAACGTAGCCAACGAAGGCCTGAACACTTCGGCTTAATTTTAATGAACCAGGTTCGGCAGTCAATTGATGAAGTATTGGCAATTGGGGAACAGCTTCGCCAAAATGCAGGACTCGACCCCTATACTCCCATCCTTATCATGGCTGAGAACTACGGCCCTGACCTGGAAGGTCAGGATATCTCCGTGGGAAACAATGTGTATGTGTCCTATCTGGAAGACGGGGAACAGTTGAAAGCGATGCTCCAACAGTTGTGTCCAGTTTCGTGAGTTCCCATACACATCCGCAAAGGATGGCGATCGCCACCAGCGACCACACCGCAGCGGGCACCATCAGCCCACTTTTGTGTACTGTGCCTAATAAAAAGCTCGCCCCATGACGAGCAAGCTATCCCGTTAAATATGTCTTAATCATCCTATCCCTTAAAACATATTTCTACGGCAAGAACACGCGAAAGCAGTGGGGGATTCTACTCCTTTACTGCTCACCAATGACACCCACCAATCGGGCACCATCGGCCCGCTTTTTCGTGCACGGCACCAACGAAAAAGCCCGCGTTACCGTGGGTAGCGCGGGCGGAAATCAAGACTATTGGGATTGTGTTATGAGGCAGGCGATCGATTGGTGAATGGCCAGTAGGCAAAATCAGTAGACAGTTTGACTGTTTAACAGAACATGTGTATTTGGCAGTTGCTAGCACTCAATTTCGAAAGATATGGGCCTGTAACCTCTGGTTGTTCCTATACTTCTAAAGTTTCATCCTTCTATACAAAGGTAGTAGTAATGTGACAGAAGCTCCCATAGCAGGCTGGACAGTGCAAGACCCAGATTCCTCATGGCACGTTCCGCTTCCTTCCATTGACAATGCAGAATACCAAGTCGTTGTCTGCTTCTACCAAAGCAGGTGGATTCCGATTATGTTTTACCCTTTGAAAGGGGCCGTCGAATTGCACCAAAAGGCAAAGACTCTTGGACAAGAGCTATTTATTTTCCCGTCGAACAGAATGTTGATTCAGGAGCTTGAGTCCCACTGCAGGCACACTTTATAGAAACTACAGAAGGGGCTCTTAACCTACCAAAAGGAACCCATTTTCCCCTCTAGTCAATGCGGCGATCGCTTCACTGAGAGCGGCTCTGTTCTGGCTGCACACCGAGCTGAGCATTTTAGTGAGAGACTGTTAGCCAATTAAGCGAGGTAAGGAAACAATCAGGAGCAACGCTATGCAGGACAGTGAAGCAGAGCTCAAGTTAAGAGCAAGAATCATGGCGATCGCCTCTGCTTTGGGTGTTAACGATGCCGAGTACCTTATTCGAATCACAGCAGGGGATGCGGAATTATTAGATGAGTGTCTAGCGCTTATGAACAAAGGCATAAGCATTACCACTATCAATACATGGCTCGCTGAAAAGATGAACGTAACCCACGAAAGTTCCCAAGCCTATAAAACTTGTGAGGCTGTTCTAAATCTATCGGTCAGGCGTGAGCACAATCCTGAATAACAACCCGCACTACTTGGGGGAAACGCGTTTTGCGCTTGAAGCTGCCGGATTGTGACCTGGAAGCGAGGGACTATACGTTCATCTGAAGGGCGATCGTCTTCTCTAGGACAAGTTTGAAGGTGGAATTCTATGCTTAGTGTTGCCCCTCATTTCGTCTACCTCATGCCACCCGCCCATATAGGGTTCATCCTGGGGGGCTCGGGGAGATAGATGAAGGTCAAGATAATGATGAGTAAATCCAATTGCTTTTCGCGCTTCAGGCGGCTGAGCACTTATCCACAAAAGGAACTCATCAACATCTATATGTCAGTAGACCTCACTAAATCTAGCCTGATCCATTGAACAGAGATATTGTGAGGATCTTGTGGGGACAAACTCAGCCACAAAAAACCGCCCTCAACTCGACGGCGGCAAAAATCATAGGCACTTGGCTTAGGATTCCCAGCGATCGCCTTCTCTAGGACAAGTTTGGCGGTGGCAGAGGTATATCTTTAGCTTTAACCCCTATAGCTTCTGCCTCATTCCATCCACTCATGTACGCCTCGTCCTGGGGAGCTCGGGGAGATAGGTAAAGGTCTAGATAGTAATCAACGAATCCAATTGCTTTTCGGGCTTCAGGTGGCTGAGCACTCACCCATAAAAGGAATTCATCCACATCTACAGCTTTATGCATTGAAAAAGACAAAGAACCTCCGTGAGACACCAGAGGGGGGTCCTTATTTATTTGTGCAAACGCTCTACTTTATGGGATTGAATGTCAAAAAATTGTGCAACCGACAAAAGCCAATCGTTGAGGCGTGGGTAGGCATTTGACTTATGCTGCTGGCATTGCTGCATAGAAGGGGCGCTCGCCAATGACCCAACAAAAGCGCCCCAACTGTAGGGGCCAGGGCGCGAGTCATTTCTTCATTTGCCTTTATCCTCCCATTCCCTATGGCGCAGCTCTACAGCAGATCCACCAGCAATACGGGGGGCAGCGGCTGTGGCGATTCGGTGGGGCTGCGGAGAGGAACGATCGCCTTTGCTAGTTGCAATCAAGGAACCCACCGTCCAAGAGTAAGACGGCGCATGATTGGCGGATGAAAAAATAAACTTTCATTGCGACACTAGAAACATATCTCTGTTGATGGCATCCACTCAATGATCGGTTCCCTACAAAGCGCGAAAACTACGGCTTCTGAGCTTGGCTATTGCTTGATTCTCAATCGGTATACCAGCCATGAGCATTACACCTTAACGAATGTAGGAACTCGGCAACATATTATATCATGTCTGGTTAAATGCACATGATATAAGGTCAGGGAAAAACGCTGGAGTGCTTGCTAAATCGTCATTGTGCAAAAGTGAGTATTATGTGCATTTAAGGCGACATGATATTACTTACAAGTCTTTAGATGCCGTCATTAGCTTTTTGGAAACCAGAAAAAAGCATATCAACCGGAAGGTTATTTAGGCGAGCGCCAAAAGAAGATCACCATGAACTCACGGCGGCAAAACCCTATAGGTACCGTTAGATAGCTGCCTGAAGAAGCGATTGCAACATCAAAACTGTGTGTTGTGGTCCGGCGATTCTAGCTCGGCGGCTATTTCGCCCAAAGCCTTACTGATGGCTGCGATCGCTGTCATTCGCTCAGCATCAGACAATGATTGAACAGATTCCAGTAGGGACTGGATAAGAACTCTCTTTGAAGCGAAGTTCTCTTCACCTTCCACACGCTTTAACAGAAATTCCAAGCCTCTTACCAGTAGCTCAGCGTCCTCGTCTGTCAGTAATATTTCACCCATTTCTCAGCAAAAAAAGTATGGAATAACCTATTCTTCCCCAGCCCTTTCAAGGTCGATTGAGCTATTTTTAACAATTCATAAAATCCTTCCCAGATGAGAATTACAGTCTTTTGAGTATGAGAATCTACCGTCTACAAGCTAGAGCCATTCTGATAGAAACTGACGAAAACTTTGGACAAGAATATTCAAAACGCTCTTAAACAGGGCAATTTCTCTCAGTTTTTAGTACTTTTGCCCTCCTGTCAAGGATAGGTGAACATGATTAAAGCTCTTGCTGGGTGCTGATCTCAGCCAATTATAAAGCTCTTTGGCAGTACACCTTGAAAGAGCTGCTATTCTTCCCTTGATGAGGTGAGATAGGTGTGGCCAATGCAACTAGAAAACTACCCCATTGACTGTAGCGGTGGGAGATGCGGGGCGATTGAACTACAGCAGATTTGACGAAGGTGAGGTTCTACTTTTGGATTTAATCCCTCTTGCGGCTGCCTCATTCCATCCATGCATATAAAACTCGTCCTGAGGGATTCGAGGGGATAGATGAAGATCAAGATAATAATCAACAAATCCAGCTGATTTTCGGACTTGAGAAGGCTGAGCACTCAACCACCCAACAGACTCATCTACCTCTACATTCATTAATAAAACCCAAATATATTTAGATGAATCTATTAAATAGGGCAAATGTGAGAATCTTGTGTGGAGCGATCCCCAAAAGAAAACCGCCATCATTGACGGCGGCAAAACCCTATAGGTACCGGGCTTAGGATTCCCAGCGATCGCGCTATGGTCCAACCTGGCAGGATATGGGGCGGAACTAGCCCGCCTTAGTGAGGAGCTGCGGAAGGTTGAGGCTATGGCAGCAAGGTTAGGTCTGGAGTTGCCGCGAGTGCCCAATAGCAGTTGAGCTATAAGTTCGATAACTATATTTCTTAGTATTAGAAGTGCAATCATTGCAGTAGTATTCACTGCATTTGGCATGAAGCAGCTAAACGTTTTCTTGCTGCACATTTACCTAAACTATCTAATTAGATTTCTTATTAGAGAATAGGTTTAACCTAACAACATCAATCATTGGATTGGAGAGGACTAATGAAACTCAAAAGTTTGATGGTAGCTGTAGGGACAGGAATAGCTACTTGTTTATCCTCTTTCATGTTCGCCACTTCAGCAGATGCTGCCCTGACCGTATGTAATCGAGCGGGGTCAAGGGCTTTTGTAGCAATCAGCTATTATGCAGACGGTACAGCTTGGACAAGGGGATGGGTACAACTTGAACCTGGTGCGTGTGACATAGCTTTTGCTGGCAGAGTTAGTAATTCGGACATTGGGGTTTATGCAGAAACCTTTAACGCAGTGGTTGAATCAGGTGATGTTCGCAGATGTGTAATCTGGGTGCAACATCAGCAATCATGGACAATTCGTGGTGCAGATCGGCAAGATCGTTGTATAGGAACGGGAAGGGAAATGAAGGGTTTCAGTTTCTTTAGAACTGGAGCCAGTCCTGACTACACCTACGAGGTTTACGATTAGTACAATTTGCAGCAGAGCATCTGTCAGCACTCAGTAGAGGTTGGCAGTTGAGGCTGGATGAAGCTTTGACTTATCCCCATTAGCGGTGAGTAGGGGAGAATCTTAATTCATGCTGCTGGTATTCTCCCATAGACAGCGATCGCTCTCATAACGCTCTACCTCTGCACTCGGTCTGTGTCGCCTGCGGATCGATTTTGCTGACACTGGTAGGAGCGTAAACAAAAACCACCCAAGGCGGCGCGGGTGGTTGAAAGATTTATCTTGTCTCCTAATCCACCTATCCCACCCGACAATGCTCTACAGCAGATCCACCAGCAATGCGGGGCAGTGGTTGAGGCGGTTCGGGGGTGATGCGGTGTCGGCAGTGATTGGGGTGAATAGCGTTCGCCATGGAGGGCAGCAATCTTAAAATTGATTCACTCTCGACAAACTAACTTCACCTGTTAGCGTTCCATCAACATAGATGTAGAAAATTTGGTAAGGCGAACCGGCTCTTATCCACTCCTGGCTCAAGCTGAGCAACATTCTAGCAACTTCCTTGTTAGGCGCATCAATCATCAAAACCGCTTCAATATCGGTCAGTTGGCACTTTAACAACAAAGCTTTATGGGCGTCCGACAGAGAAAGACTAAGTATTGCTCTTTTTGTAAAATCCAGCGCGGGAAGATGCATCAACAGGAATCAATAAAACACTGTAGATCCATTGAAAATTATCTTTGTGAGGATCTTGTGAGGGCGAACGCCAGCATTGCTATAACCGAACACATTCTTCTTATAAATACAGTAAAGTTTGCAGAGCTCGCTGCCGAACTCTGCAAGCAAGAAAGCCGCCAAATAAGATTGACGGCTGACACTTTTGTGAATTGATCACCGACGATTCTAGTCGATGGAAAATAGCCCTTCCATAGCTCACGAGGCTGAGGGCAAGGACGATCGCAACAAAAACCCGCACTGACTGCGAGGGCAATGCGGGTAGTAAGGTCATTATTAGGATATTGTCCCATGAAGAACTGGGATAGAGGATGCAGCGGCAGGGCGATCGCCAACCACCCAATAAAGCCCCTCACTGCTGCAACTGTGAATAGATGCCGAGAAAATTTTCGCTGATGGCATCCAAAAAGGATGCTCTTTCGTACAAGAAAAGTACAGCTGTGTCTGGAGTCGTTTCCTCATGAATGCTGACGACCTTCGGCAACGTTTACTTGAGTGCGATCGCTACATCCTCGAATTACAGCATGAGCTAACAGAAGCCTTGGAATATAAACAGGTATTACTAAAGCATCATGCTGTCCTATCGTCCTGCAAACGGATTGGCCCAGAATTTGAAACTAGATTTCGAGTACTAGAGAAAGAAGTAACTCGAGCAAGTACTGTACTGGAAAGGCTTCGCTCCAATATTGCCAGTGTCTTAGAGTTGCGGACAAGCATTGAGTGTTCGATCACCAAAAGAAAACCGCCATCAATCGACAGCAGCAATCCCCTATAGGTACTTGGCTTAGGATTCTCGGCGATCGCCAATGCCCCAATAAAAAAACCACCCCAGACAACCAGGGCGGGCAAATCTCCTTTACAGCAGGCTGCGCTGCAGTTGCCCTTATACTCTCACCCATCCCCGTAACTACAGCAGATCCACCAGCAATGCGGGGAGTAGTGGTTGAGGGCGTTAGGTGGTGGTGCGGAGAGGGGCGATCGCAGGGGATTTACGCAAAGAGCTAGTTTTTTTTCTTGATGCCGCATGCGTCATTTCTAAAAACTATGGAAATCTACAGTGTTGAGTCTGTTTAACAACCTTTATTCTTAGAAAGTTGTTAGATTTTATGCCCTAAGATGGAAGACTTGATGTGGCTGATTGTGCTGCCTCCCGAAGGACGGGAGTCAGTTGGATTTGTTGACTATGACCTTTCACTCAGTCAATCCCCTCGTCTGCCCCACGATGAAGCCTATATGAGAGGCTGGAACGAGGCTCAAGAACTAGCGACAAAATCCCTGAGAAATAAAGCATCACGCAAAGCTGCATAGCATAACGCAGCGCAGGATGAAGGTTTCGATAGGCTTACGGAGCGGGGTGACACCCTCCACCCCTAGCAATCGTGAGTAGGAGATAGTACTTACAGGGATCTAATCAGTCAAAAAGCTGCCTTTCAGTTCGTCATGCATAGCCGTGCCGAACTGGGAGGCATCATTAAAGGAAATCTAATCGATGCTCACCGTAATGGGATACACTTCCGTGTTGGCTTATCAGCTTGGCTATCTGCTTGAGGAAGTCGAGGAGGAAACTGCAACGCACTATGTTTTAGTTAGACTTGAAAGCCGATCTTGCACTGCCTACAAAACGCTAGATGCTGTCTTCAATTTCCTAGTAGCTAAACAAGAAATGATAAGCCAATAACAAAAAAACCGCATCCTGTGAGGAAATGCGGGCGGAAATCAAGATTATTGGGATTGTGGCATAGATAAAAAAACGCTATCAAATCGACGGCGGCAACCCCTATAGGTACTGGGCTTAGAATTCCCGGCAACCACTGCCCTCCCTACCCCTTCCTTCGTGGGTTTGCTGCCTGTACGTGAGGTAATGGGCTGGATAAATCTGGAAGCGGATGGGATTACTCAAGAGGTGCTATCTGCCCTTAAGAGTAGAGAGCTATGAAGCGATAAATATCGTAGCTAAAGGATTCCTTAGGCTAACCCACACCCTATACTGTTGTTTCGAGACACTGATGATTGTTGGCACCCCCTGCTCAATCAACTCACAGCCGAACCGATAAGCCTCTAATCGATTACTGCCGTCAAACTCTTTTGCTAGCCCATAAAGCTCATTTCTATACACCATTCCATCGCGAACAGCATGCACCCAATAGAATTTGAGCAGGGTGATTTGTTGTTCTTTAACTACGCTAGGAACTAGCTCCAGCGTGGTTATTGCTGCTGAAACTGCATGGCTTGGCTTTGACATTAACCTGTTCGTATTAGTAGTAAGGATTTAGAGGCTCTGGCACACCCTATTCGTCAGTACTACGTGGTTGCATTGCTCCTTTAGCAGACCTATTCACAACACTGAACTGATCTGCATAACTCATGGCTAGCGCCTCGAAGCTTCCAATAATGTTGCTGGAACAGTAACGTTATTGGAAGGTTGTGAATCAGAACGCGTTTCTTGTTTACTACCTGCAGCAGTGGGATACTAATGGATCTTATTCTTGTGAATCTGCAAGGGAAAGTTGCCCTTGTTACATTCCTCTATAAATTACCCGATCTTTACATTTCTCTGATTCAACAGTGTTGCTATACCCACCTCACAACGTCTCCCCAGAACTTACCTGTAAATATTTAGAAGGCGTTATTGATTTTTGGGAAATCAGGCAGAACAAGCAAAGTAGCAACTTAAGCAATCGCCTCACAGCACTTTACCTTTGCACTGTATCTCTATAGCTTGTGAGTCGATCTTGCTAATACTGCTAGGAGCGCAAACAAAAAGCCCGCATCCTGTGAGTGGGAGCGGGCTGAAATCAAGGCTATTGGGATTGTGGCATGGGAAGGCGATCGCCCTCTAGTCTGACCTAGCCCAGCACCATTAACCCGTTTCCTCGTGCGGGCTACGCGCACACAAAAACATCCACCACAAGAAGGGCGTTGCAAGGGGAAAAGGAAAGAACTTCCTTGTTAGGGCATGGATATGGAGATTGAGAGATACGCTAGTGGGCAAAATTTGTAACCTTGGAAACGAGTTATGGAGTGAGGATTACAGATTATGTGCAATAAGGAGACTGGCTTTATTTGCTCAGAACCAGCTCAAGAACTTACCTGCTTACTGGAGCAAGTTGCAGCCCTCAAAACCTCACTAGAAGATAGGCAAGGTGACCTGGAATTGGCACACATACATCCATAAGCTTGAACCGGGAAAATCAACAGCTAACAGAAGCCCTGCTCCTCACCCTCGCACAGGCTAAAGAGCTTGCAAGAAGAGCCTTAAAGGAACAGGAAACAACGACAGATGCACTGGCATGGCTACTTAGCGAAATATACGGTGAGATGGTACACCCCCCCGAGTTAGAAGGCTAGGCATAAGATACGGCCCTAAATACGTGCACCAATGACAAGAGATCGCCAACGACCTCAACAAAAATTGCTCCTGTTTCAGTGATGACGCTGTTAAAGGAGCGAGGTGACCAGCCCTGAAAGTACGGTCCCAGCGCACAAGCGCACAGACAACTATCTAACCCCTGGGACAATCAATCTGCTTTAGATATATCTATACCAATCTGTACCGAAAATGCTTGTTCACTGCCAGGGATAGGAAAGCCATAGGGTGTGCAAAATTTTGCAGTGATGAGTTTCCCGTTGAATGTTCCTACAACGAGGCTACAGGCCATATAAGTAGGCTTTCCCGTTCTCGCGATCGTTGGGTAAAAACCTTCACTTATTTGAGGGTCTTCAATTTCTTTAAACCGCATCCCTTACCCCTTCCTAAAGCAGCGTTATTACTAAACGGCTCGATGAACAGAGCAAAACCATATAGGTATCGAGATTAGGACTCCTGGCGATCGCCCTTCCAACAAAAACCCGCACTGACTGCGAGGGCAACGCGGGTAGTCATGTCATTATTAGAATATTGTTCCACAGAGCCTTGGTCGGTGAGAGGAACAAGAGGGCGATCGCATCCCTCTTATCGCCCCGTTGAATTACTCTTCTGGCACCTTAACTAAGTCTTTGCAAGAAACCCCTACAAGCAAACGTTGCTCTGAGTCAGTACAAACAACTGAACCAGTTCGCGCACTCACTGCAACAACAATCAGCGTCCTCTTGCCATAATCCCACGCTATTCCAGGGTCGCTGCCGACGTAGTGCACCGTATCCCCCCTTTGCAAACCCATAGAAAAACACGCAACACACAACGCATCTCCAATAGTTATCAGAGGGGCAACGGTTTCCTGAAGCAGTAAAGGTAAAGTTAATTAGTATCACCAAGGGATGAAGTTGGCGACGGCAAACTCCCATGAGGGCATATCCAAAACGGCAAAAAAAAAGCTCCCCCTAGGAGGCAGGCGAGAGCAGTCCGTGATTAATTCAATTAATATTCTCCTCTAGAAAAGAGAATGAGAAAGGTTAGCTAGGCTACCAAGTAAGAATGCAGTCCACAACAAAAACATTGGGGGGCGGGGAGGAAAAGATCGCCCTTTTAAAAGTTAGTGAACTAGGCGTAACTCATCCTGAGATTTGCCACATCCATGGAAAGAGTAAATGTTTGTTAAATCCCGCCTGTACCATCTGAGGGGCGGGATTTTTTCTCCTTGGATAAGGAGGCACTCGCCAACAAAAAGCGGCAGGCTTAGTTGTCGGTCCTATCAGAATTAAATTCGCCTTCAATGTCCTCTAAAGCGTTCACCGTTTCAGTAGATGGAATACGCCAATCTAGCAACCCCAATTGCTGCCGCGTTTTTCCAGTTGTTACTTCAATTCGTTGCAATAAACTTTCAATGCAATTGTACTGGTAAGTAAAA
>NZ_JAMPLB010000107.1:0-14634 GCF_039962325.1 Leptolyngbya sp. PL-A3 | reverse complement strand
AAACTCCTGACCTCGGAACTCGACAAGATTTCCCCTGAAAGGGTTGCGTCATTGACGTCCTACGATTTCATTCTCGAAGCCCTATTTGGCGCAGCTTCATATTAAAACGGTATGACCAAATTCTTGAAGCTTGCTGCTAATCAGGACGCTCTCATTTACTTTACAGGGCATGGTTTCACGCTGGAGGAGAGCCGATTTGTGAAGCGGGGCTATCTGGCAACTTCAACGTGCAAGGTGAAGTTCAAGGAAAAGCGAATTATCTCGCAGGAAGAGGGCTTTTCCTTTGATGATTTGAATGGATTGATTCAAGAAGCAAGCCTGAGCAGTTTGCTGATGCTGTTAGACTGCTGCCATAGTGGTTTCTTGATTGAGGATGATCTGGTTAAGAAAAGCCTGCTGACATTTTCTAAGAGCAACTATTTCCTGATTGCGGCCTGTCGGAGTTTGCAAGAGTCCTATGCGCTGAAGCGCGAGAACCATAGTGTCTTTACCGGAGCGTTACTGGCAAGTTTGGCGCGAGAAAATGCAAGACAGGGAATGGTAACGGCTCTCAATGCACTCGACTTTATTGAACAGGAACTTAAGGGAAGTGGGCAGGAACCCATCTTTTTAGGAATGGGTGGGGCGATTCCGATTGTCAATTATGGAGTTGTGGAGGAGGACGCCCTCGATGAGACTTGCCCCTATCAAGGCTTGGAGGCATTTACAGAGGAGACGGCATCGTTCTTCTTTGGGCGTGGGAAAGATGTGGAGAAGTTGTGGCGGGCACTGGAACCGGCAGTGGAACAGCAAAATTTTGTGGCACGGAATTTTGTGGCAGTGATTGGGGCTTCCGGCAGTGGAAAGTCGTCGCTGGTGCGGGCGGGATTGATCCCAGCGTTAAAGCAAAGCGGCACAAACTGGAGGGTGCTGGAGCCGATTAAACCGGGGGAGGAACCGCTGACCCAATTGCGAAAGCCGCTGGAGGAATTGGTACGGCAGATACCAGGTAAGGTGCAGTTGGCTCATTTACTGCGGAAAGCACCGGAAGGATTGCAACCCCTGATTGAGCAATTACCGGATACGGCTCGGTTCCTGCTACTGGTGGACCAATTTGAGGAGGTGTTTACGGTTTGCCTTGATGATGCAGAACAGGCGCGGTTCATTTACCTGGTTACCCAGGTGGCAGCGCTGTCAACCTCTCGTTTGGCAGTGGTAATTACGATGCGGGCAGATTTTGTCGAGGCTTGCCTGCGTCATCAAGCACTGAAGGATTTGATTCAGACCCAGGCGATTTATCTGTCGCCGCTGACAGGTTCGGATTTGACAGATGCAATTGCCAACCCTGCTACTAAGCAGGGCTATCCTTTGACTTCTGAACTTCTGGCGGCAATCCTTATGGACACCCGCAAGGAACCAGGATTTTTGCCGCTGTTGCAGTTTGCGCTAACAAAGCTGTGGGAGTTGCGGGATAACCAAAACCACCAGTTGACGGTGGAGGGCTATCAAACCATTGGTGAACTGGCGGGTGCTTTGAATGACCATGCCGATCAGATTTATCGCTACCGGGATTACATCGACCCCTACACGGGGGAGATTAACCTGACACCGACGCAGGAACGCCCCCCAGAGGAGCATGGCTGGATACGGGGGATTTTGCTGCGCTTAGTACGCTCTCAGGAGGGGGAAAAGGATACACGCCAACGCCAACCCCGTGCTGCCTTACTAGAACTGGCAGGGGACACACCAGCGGCACAACAGCAGATGACCCTGGTGCTGGAAAGCCTGATTAAAGGGCGGTTGCTGGTCTCAGAGCAGGATAGCGTTGACCTGGCCCATGAGGCGTTAATCCTGGGGTGGCAGCAGCTAGCAGCATGGTGTGAGGAGAGTCGGGAACTGCGACGGTTGAGCCAACGGTTGGAAGCGGCAAGGCTGGAATGGGAGAAAGACCAGCAAAACCCCGACCTAGCCCCAGGGGAAAAAGACCGCAACTTGATGATGGGCGGTTTGCTGGCAGCGGTGCGGGAAAAGTGGGAGGTATTGATTCCATACTTGCAGGATATTGGTAAGGACGAATCCTTCTGGCAGCAAAGTAATGCTTATGAAAAAGAGCGGATAGCGGCATACCAGCTTAGTATTGATCAGGCAGCTCTTCGTACAGCACAACTACAGTTGGCGCTCGACTTTGAGGCAACACTGAAGCGCATTACAGATAGCGTATGTGATTCACTGGACGAAGGCCAAATTTTGCAACACGCAGTGCAAGAACTGGCAGTCGCTCTCCATGTGAACTGCTGCAATGCCGCACTATATGACCTGGAGCAGGGAACTTCAACTATATACTACGAGTACGCCAGGGTGAACTACACCTCCTGGGGCAAAGTATTGCAGATGACGGACTATCCAGAACTCTACAATCAACTGCTGCAGGGCCTAGCATTCGAGTTCTGCCCTATCTTTCCCAATTCATTGCAGGGACGGGTAGCTGTGTTGGCCTGCCCCATCCATTATAGTCAGAGAGTTTTGGGCGATTTGTGGCTGGTGAAGGAGCACTTCTACAGCTTCTCCAGAGATGACATTCGGTTGGTGAAGCAGGTGGCAAACCAATGTGCCATTGGTCTGCGTCAGGCTAAGCTTTACGAAACTGTCCGGTTAGTAACTTCAAAGTTTCAGCAGATAGCAATATATAACCCTAACCTCTTGTCAGATAACCCTAACCTCTTGTCAGAGTTGGAAAAGTTGATAAAAGCCTTGGACGGCTAGAAACTTAATCTCTAGTTTGTTCTGGATGCTCTGGAAACTTGCATTTAATAGAGATCTCAAAATTCGCCTCGGCAGAGCCTTCAGTGGCAATGAGCATACCCGTCCTGCAACCAATCTCCAAATCAAACCTCAAGCTCATTTCTTCAATTTCCGTACCACTAGAGTTTCTAAACTCACATCTTGCACCAGTACATCTGCTTCATGTTCTTACATCCGCCAGGATGACCTCTAAACCGAAGGAGTGAAGCAGTGAACGTATTCGCTCTAGTTGGACCAGAACCAAACAGATCGCAACTTCGGGGAACAAGATTTGTATTGCTTGTTGGGCTGAGGCTCCCCAATCTGGGAGGCCCCAAGACGCTTGTGAGAGGAAGCACCAATGAGCTAAAAGGAAGCTCACCAAACAGAGCACGAACCAACGGTAGGCTCCCACCAGGCTTTGCTGACCAAAGCGATGCAGGCCAAAGCGATGTTTGATGGTTTTGAAGAAGCCTTCAATTGCCCAGCGTCGTCGGCCCCACCAGGTAATCGTATTCCCCTTCAGGGGGCGGGTGGAGAGCATAAAACGTTTTTCCAGTTTTTCGTTGCGCTCAACATACAGCCAGGAAATCGTAACCGGGAAGGAGAGGCCCTCTAACCTCACCTGTTGACCCTTATGAGACAGAGAATCGACCCGACGACCATCGCTCAGACGGCGTTCACAACGTACTCCCACAATTCCATGAAGACGACGTTTACGCAGACCGGAAAGAAACTCTGTGCTGCCAAAAGCGGCATCAGCTAAAACCAGAACTCGGTAAGCACGGGTGCGCGTTCGAGGTAAATTATCGAGCAATCGGAGGGCTAGATGGGCGGGACTGGGAGCGCCTTTACCTCGCCAAACCCGAAAGGCAAAGGGAACTCGAAAGCTGCCTACGACGAGATAGAGGACGACTAGATGTAGTCCTCGCTTACCTTGTAGGACGTGAATCAAGTGCCCAAAGGCCTTAAGTTTACCTCGTTTTTCCAAGGTGGTTAGGTCAATAATGACTTGCAAGTGGGGTCTTCGACCGAGAGGTTGATAGGCCAGTAATTGTTGCAAAATCTGTTGACGCAGAACCCGAATGAGATGACGGGTGGGCCAATCATAGTGATTCAAGAAGCGACTGAGGGCACTGGCCGATTTAATCGAACTCGATTGGGGAAGCGGATGGCCTTGCGCCTGAAGAAAGAGTCCCAACAAGGTTTGTAGACTGTCGCGTTGGTAGGCGGTCGGCATGAGACCGACCAGCGTGTAGACTAGCGTTTGGGCGTGTACAAGAATAGTTTCCACTGTTCTTTAGCATGTTGATTTCACGCCCTTTTCTCTCATATTGGCGAGCCGAAGAACAGCCGTTCAGATGTACTGGTGCAAGATGTGAGCTTCTCACTGAGGGGAGCCGCAGCGCGGTTCCCCTCAGTGAAAAATGAAAGAAACACAGGCGTGTTTCTTAGGAGTAAAGCCCCAATCGCGCGTCAGGCATAAACGCGAATGATTCCATCAACTTTTCTGCTTTTGCAAAAGCAGCCTCAAAGGTGGTGCAAATGGTGTTATCGTTGCCTTCCAGCAAAATCGCTTGGACTTTTGACATAACGCCATCACTGGAGAAATTTAAGGCTATCGTATTGTTAAAGCCTCAATGCACTGGAAATTCATTACCTAATTTACTTTCATGGCTCGACGCTATGCCCTCATAATTGGCATTTCCCAGTACAAATCGCCCTTGAAACCCCTTAGCAAAACGGTCACGGATGCTGAGGCGGTGGCTGCGATTTTTAGGGCACAGGGAGCGTTTCAGGAGATAGCAGTACTAACGGGAGAAGTCACCAGTACCAGGTTAATTGAGGCTCTACGGCGGCTTTTGTTGGAGCAAGCGAAGGGTAATGATGCACTTCTTTACTTCACAGGGCACGGTATTCCAGTTCTCGATTCCCTAATGGGTGAACCGAAAGGATATCTGGCGACATCCGATTGTGTCGTAACTCTCCAGGGACAGCAGGTGGTCGAGCAGCAACGGGGGATTGCGATCGCCAGCCTCAACGACCTGATCCGAGCATCCGAGCTGAGCAGCTTGGTAATGCTACTAGACTGCTGTCATAGCGGCGGCTTCTTGGAACGCCAGGTTGTAGAACGTACCTTGACTGCTTTTAGTGGACGGCAAGATTATTACCTGATCACAGCTTGTCGAGGATTTGAACAAGCCTACGCAAAGAAACGTGAGCAACACAGCATCTTCACCGGAGCATTGCTGGAAGGATTATCGGAACAACAAGCGGATGAAGATGGCAACGTGACAGGAGACAGTCTATCGGCATTCATTAAGCGAGAATTGCGAGGTAGCGGACAAGAACCCATCAGTATGGGCATTGGCGGAGCCGTTACGTTAGTCAGCTACCGTAAACAGATAGCGGCCACCCAAATAGATGAAAAATGCCCCTATCAAGGCTTAGAGCCTTTTACTGAAGCAACGCAACAGTTCTTCTTCGGACGAAAGCCTGTTGTGGAAATGCTGCGGCAGGAATTAGAGCGATCGCCCTTTGTTGCCCTCATTGGTGCATCCGGAAGCGGCAAATCATCAGTCGTCCGAGCAGGGCTAATTCCCTGGCTCAGGGAATTGGGATGGCGGGTACTAGACCCAATTAAACCGGGCTTTGAACCGCTTGGTGAACTGAAACGAACCTTTGCTAATCAGTTCCGAAGACGAGATGAGATTCAGCAAGTCTATGAGGCGATCGCCTCCGGTTCTCTCGATACCGTTGTGGCATTGATGCCAGGAATGGAGCGAATGTTGTTGGTCGTAGACCAGTTCGAGGAGTTATTCACTGTTTGTTCCGATGAGGAGGAGAGGCAATCGCTCATCAATCTGCTCACCCAGTTTCAAAACTCACGGCTAGCCGTGGTGATCACGATGCGGGCCGATTTTCTTGAACCATGTCTTGCCTATGCAAACCTGACACAGCAGCTCCAGCAGCATACCGTCCTAATTCCGCCCTTAGAAGGGAAGGCATTGGAGGAGGCGATTGCCAGTCCAGCCTACAAGCAGGGCTATAGTGTAGAACCTGCTCTGCTACGCATTATTCAACGGGACGTGGCCCAGGAGAAAAACTGCCTTCCCCTCTTACAGTTTGCACTCCAAAGCCTTTGGGATTCAGCAAACCAGGCAGACCATCAACTTACCCTCGACAACTATGAACAGTTGCAAGGAATCGCCGGAGCCTTAAATCGCCATGCCGATCGCGTCTACGAATTTCAAGACTGGCGCGAAGCTACCCCTACGCAACCTCGCAGTGCCCAAGAGCAGGACTGGATTAAGCGCCTTTGCTTGAAGTTAGTACGCACTGGGGAAAGCAATCGTGATACACGACAGCGACAAACTAAGGCAGACCTGCTAGCCCTAGCGAGTGAGGGTGATGGAACAAGGGCGATCGCTGAAACCGTCCTGTCTGATTTGGTAGATGCGCGGCTATTAGTGACAAACCAGGAGGAAACAACTTTTGCCTATGTTGACCTGGCGCATGAAGCATTGATGGATGGGTGGAAACGATTTGCAGAATGGAGAGAGGGCGATCGGGATGCAAGGCGACTAATTGACCGAATGGAAGATGCCCGACGCGAATGGGAACACCATCAACGTAACCCTGACTTCTTGCTCTCCAGAGGGTTATCTGTTCAAATTGAACTACAAAGTGAACATTTACAGCCTTATCTGACCTCTGCGTTGCGGGAGTTTTATCAACTCAGTAAAGATAAGGAACGAGAACAGGCATCAGCCGTTCAATGGGCTCGATCGGAAGGGGCTTTAGATACAAGAGCCCAAGAAGCAATTGAACTTCTACAGCAAAACCCATTAGATGGTTTGGCACTTGTCCTCCAATTGGTCAAGCTAAATCTTGAGGAAACCAATAACCATCTTTTCAGCAGCATTCAAAGAGCTTTGTATCAAGCTGTCGAATTAGCTCGTGAATGTTACTGCTTTGAGGGACATGAGGCTGCCGTCCGAGCGGTTGCAATGAGCCCAGATGGTACGCGGATTATTTCAGGTAGTGCAGACCACACAATTCGTACGTGGAGTTTGGATGGTACTCCTATAGGTCAACCCTTCCGGGAAGATTTATCCTCCATTAATTCAGTAGCCTTTTCCACGGATGGGAAGCTGATTTGTAGTGGAGGTGTTAATAAAACGATTAGGTTATGGAGTTTGGATGGTACTCCCATTGGAAAGCCATTTGTGGGCCACCAAGACTATGTTTGGTCCGTTGCCTTTTCTCCCGATGGCCAGATCATTGCCAGTGGTAGTTCCGATAATACAATTCGGCTATGGAAACTAGATGGTACTTCCATTGGTCAACCTCTGGTAGGTCATAAAGATGCCGTTCGAACTGTGGCATTTTCCCCAGATGGCAGCATGCTAATCAGCGGCAGCAACAACGGCCTGCTTCTGTTATGGAAACTAGACAGTACTCCTATTGGTCAACCCCTGGTAGGCCATCGAGGTTCTGTTAGGTCCGTCGCTTTTTCTCCAAATGGTAGGATAATTGCCAGTGGTGGACAGGACCAAACGATTCGACTGTGGGATTTGAATGGTACCCCTATTGGCGAACCTTTTCAGGCGCATCAGGACGAGATTTGGTCTGTTACTTTTTCTCCAGACGGCAAGATTATTGCCAGTGGTAGCCAGGACCAAACGATTCGCTTATGGAGCTTAGATGGCGAACCTATCACACAACCACTTCGGGGTCATCAATCCGCTGTCCGTTCAGTAGCCTTTACTCCCGATGGTAGACGTCTTATTTCCGGAAGCAAAGACAACACAATCCGCTTGTGGAGCTTAGATGATATTTTACCTGAACAATTAATTGCGGGACATCAAGGTGCAGTTTACTCAGTAGCATTTAGTCCTAACGGCAGAACAATTGCTAGTGGCAGCGAAGACACTACAGTTCGCTTATGGGATTTACAAGGAAACCCACTTGGACAACCATTTGTCGGGCATGAGAATCGAGTTTATTCAGTAGCATTTAGCCCTGATGGCAAGACGGTTATTAGTGGAAGTCGGGATGGAACAATTCGCTTATGGAACTTGAAAGGAAACCTCATTGGGCATCCGTTTGAGGAATCTAGAACTTGTAATTTTATTTATTCAGTAGCGTTTAGCCCTGACGGTAAAACAATTGTTAGTGGTAGTGAAAGGGCAACTATTCGTTTGTGGGATTTGCAAGGAAAAGCTATTGGTCAAGAATTTGGACAACCGTTTGATAAACATCAAGATACTGTCTGTTCAATAGCATTTAGTCCTGATGGTAGAAGAATTGTTAGTGGAAGTCTCGATCACCTAGTTCAGCTATGGAACCTGCAGGGCCAAGCGATTTGGAAAACTTTTGTAGGACATGAATATCCTGTCATGTCAGTGGCGTTTAGCTCTGACGGGAAAATAATTGCTAGCGGAGGACAAGACAACATTATTCGTTTATGGACTTTGGACGGAGATCCGCTTGGAGAACCCCTTGTGGGACACAATGATTGGGTTCTTTCGATAGGGTTTAGTCCAAATGGTAAGCAAATTGTCAGCAGCAGTGCTGATAACACAATTCGCCTATGGGATTTACGAACTAACTCGACTATAAAGTCCTTTAGAGGACATGAAGGTTCTGTCTATTCAGTGGCATTTAGCCCTGACGGTAAAACAATTATCAGTGGTGGAGAAGATACAACAATTTATTTATGGAGAATTGGGGACTGGAAGGATTGGCTAGCAATTTGCTGTAACCGTATTCGATGTCATCCTTACATGCAAAATCCGCAAACTGAAGAGTCAGAACTAATCTGTGAGATTTGCGAAAAATATGTTTGGTCACAAAAGGAAAATGTGACATAGAAAAGCAGCACTTATGCGGCGATCGCTCCACCACCGTCGAACTACCCAAATAATTTGGGTGATCGTTCCTCCCTAAAAGTATATGAGTCAAATAATTTGACTCATCGTTCTCCTGAGAGTTTTATTCTCCAGGCTTCTTTGACTTCTCCGGAAACTTACATTTCACCTCAATCTCAAAATTCGCTTCCGCTGAACCTTCTGTAACAATCGGTACCCCCGTTTTTCCGCCGATTTTTAAGCCAAACTTGAGGTTCATTTCCTCAATTTCGGCCCCGCCAAAGTTTTGGAAAGCCCCAATCGCGTACCACGCATACGCACGAATTGTTCCATGTATCTCCTTGAGCTTGGCTACGGTGTCTTCTGTGATGCCGTAGGATTCCCGGTCATCTTCATCCACCGATCCTGCTGGAGGGAGCGTATCAGGTACTTCCACAGGAGTTTTAGATTCGACAAAGATGGTGTAGGTAGTTCCATCTTCGTTTTTCAGAAGAACAGGTTGGATTTCCGACATGGTTAATTTAGGCTACTTTGGGGAAATTAAGGCTATCTTATTGGCTAAATCCTCATCTCTCCGTATTCATCAACCTAATTTAACCTCATGGCTCCACGCTATGCCCTGGTCGTTGGCATCTCCAAATACACAAGCCTTCCCGAACTGAGTAAGCCTGCCTTCGATGCCGCAACCATTAAGCAGCGTCTGGAGGAATGTGGAGGTTATCAGGATATCCGCTTGCTTCAGGAGTCTGTAACCGGAGAAGTTCTGGAAGGCGCATTAATTGAGCTGCTGTATGAAAGAGCGGCTGGAGCCGAGGCACTCATCTATTTCACAGGGCACGGGTTTGTTGTGCAAGAAGGGCAACGCAAGCAGCGACCCTATTTTGCCACCTCTGATTGCCAGGTGACATTCGACAAGCGCACTCGCACTCGCATTGTTGGGCAGCTTTACGGCTATAGCTTTGAAAGCTTCAATGAATTGGTACAAGACTCAAAGGTCAGTAGCCTCGTTGTGCTGCTCGACTGCTGCCACAGTGGCGCGTTGTTGTCTCTGGCCAAACACAGCCTCACAGCCTTTAACGCCATCGACAAGGACTATTTTCTGATTGTAGCCTGCCGTTCCTTTGAAGAGGCCGCCGCCTACAAACGCCAACCCCACAGCATTTTTACAGGAGCACTGCTTGATGGGTTGCAGCCGGAGAATGCCGATAGTAATGGGCAGGTTACAAGCGATCGCCTCTACGACTACATCCGGCAACAACTGGTGCAATCAGGCCAGGAACCCATCCGCATGGGAACAGGTCGAGCCATTACCCTAGTTAGCCATCGCAGCAAGTCCGTGGCTGCCCAGATTGATGAAACCTGCCCCTACCAGGGTTTAGAACCCTTTACGGAAGCAACACAACAGTTCTTCTTCGGGCGTAAACCTGTGGTGGAAATGTTGCGGCAAGAATTGGAGCGATCGCCCTTTGTTGCCCTCATTGGCCCATCTGGCAGTGGTAAATCATCGGTGGTTCGAGCCGGACTAATGCCTTGGGCTAAGGATGCCGGATGGCGACTATTAGACCCAATTAAACCGGGTTTTGAACCCTTAAGTGAGTTACAGCGGACATTTGCCAAGCAGTTTCATCGGCCCAGAGAAATTCAAGAGGTCTATAGAGCGATCGCTTCAGGTTCTCTCGATGCCGTAGTAGAACGGCTGCCAGGAGATGAGCGAGTATTCCTGATGGTAGACCAGTTTGAGGAAGCGTTTACCGTTTGTTCCGATGAGGAGGAGAGGCGATCGCTCATCAACCTGATCACTCAACTTCAAGGCTCACGGTTAGCCGTGGTCATCACCATGCGAGCAGACTTCTTTGAACCCTGTCTAGACTATGCCAACCTGACGCAGCAGCTACAACAACATACAGTTTTGATTCCTCCCTTGGAGAGTAAGGCACTAGAGGAGGCCATCGTTCAACCTGCCCAGAATCAGGGGTATAAAGTAGAACCTGCCCTTCTAAGCCTAATTAAACGGGATGTAGCCCAGGAGAAGAACTGCCTCCCACTTCTACAATTTGTGCTCCAAAATATCTGGGATTTGGCAACCGAGGCAGGACATCAACTGACCCTTGCTCACTATGAACAGTTGCAGGGAATTGGTGGGGCCTTAAATCATCATGGCGATCGCGTTTACGACTATCAGGATTGGCGTGAACCTAACCCTACCCAATTCCGTAGCGCCCAGGAGCAAGATTGGATTAAGCAGTTGTGCTTAAAACTGGTGCGGACAGGGGAAGGGAATCGTGATACACGCCAACGGCAATCTAAAGCGGATTTGTTAGCTTTGGCGGGTGAGGATGTTGAGATACGGGCGATCGCTGAAATAGTGTTGGCAGATTTGGTAGATGGACGGCTCCTGGTAACGTACCAGGAGGAATCACTATCCTATGTTGACCTGGCCCATGAAGCATTGATGGATGGGTGGAAGCGATTTGCAGAATGGAGGGAGGGCGATCGTGATGTACGCCGTCTTATTGACCGAATGGAAGATGCCCGCCGCGAATGGGAGCACCATCAGCGTAATAGTAATTTCTTGCTTTCAAAAGGTTTATTACTACAAGCGCGAGGCTTAGAGCCTTATTTTACTGAAGCACTGCACAAATTCTATACTGCTAGTCAACGGTACGAGCAGGAACAAACAGATGCCTTTGAATGGGCAAAGGTAGAAGGTTCTTTACAAGAGCAGTCCCGACGCCTCCAACCAGTGCTACAAATTCAGGGAACTGGTGAAACTTTAGTACGTGCTATTGCCCTAGTCGGACGTAATTTACAGGCTCAGCCATTGGAGGAACCTCTAGGGATTGTGCAAGATGTTTTGCACAAAGGTATGACTTTAGCCCGTGAAATAAACTGTTTTGAGCAGCATAATGGCATTGTTTCATCGGTCGTTATCAGTCCCGATGGAAAGACTATTATTGCAAGCATCAATCGTACTATGTGTTTATGGCAACTAGACGGAACACCTATTGGGCAACCTTTCCAGGGACATGAGGAGGACATCTTTTCAATAGCCATTAGTCCTGATGGCAAAACTATCGTTTCAGGCAGTGCGGACCGCACTATACGTTTGTGGAGCCTTGACGGAATGTCTCTTGGCAAAGCTTTTCAAGGTCATGAAGATGGAATTACATCAGTCGCTTTCAGCCCTAACGGCAAAATAATTGCTTCCGGTAGTGCCGACCGTAGCATCCGTTTATGGAATCTAGATGGGACACCTTTTAAGCCACCTTTTTACGGTCACAAAAATTCGGTTACGTCTGTCGCATTTAGCCCTGATGGCGAAATCATCGTTTCAAGTAGTACTGACTGCACCATCCGCGTATGGGATTTGGAGGGAATTCCCATAAGTGATCCTTTTCAAGGATGTAAAGACTCTATTAATTCAGTTGTATTTAGTCCTGATGGTAAGACTCTTGCTTCGGGTAACGATGACCACACAGTTTGTCTATGGGATTTAGATGGAAAAATAATTGGACAACCCTTTCAAGGTCATAAACGCCCTGTAATGTCAGTGGCATTTAGTCCTGATGGTAAAACTCTTGTATCAGGTAGTTTGGATTGTACCATCCGGTTATGGGATTTAGATGGCGAGCTTATTGAACCTCCTTTTCAAGATCATGGTTCATATATCTTTGCAGTGACATTTAGCCCAAATGGCAAGACTGTTGTTTCAGGAAGTGCTGATCACACTATCCGACTCTGGGATACTTGGGGCATACGCATCGGGCAGTTAATGAAAGATTCCGCTGCTTTTTCGTCAGTAGAATTTAGCCCTAATGGTAAAGCTATCGGATTCGGGTGTGGCCGTAGTATTGGCCTTTGGTCTTTAAGTGGAACAGAACCTGAATACTTACTCCACACGCATGAAGGTCCTGTCTGGTCTATAGCTTTTAGTCCAAATGGCAAAGCTATTGCTTCTGGTAGCGCTGACCATACTATTTGCTTATGTAGTCTAGATGGAGCATTTAGTAACTTATTCTTTCAAGGTCATAAGAGCCACATTAGAGCAATTACATTTAGCCCTGATGGCCAAACTATTGTTAGTGGTAGCGATGATGGTACCATTCGCTTATGGGATTTAAGTGGAACACCTATCAGGCAGCCCTTTCAAGTTGGAGCAATTGTTTGGTTTGTAGCCTTTAGTGAGGATGGCAAAAGCATAATTTCAATTGATTTTTCCTGTACACTTCGTCTCTGGAGTCTAGATGGCACCGCTGTTGGAGAAGCTTTTCGCTTGAGGAAAGACTTCTTCTGTTCAATCGCGCTCAGCCCAGACGGCAAAACTATTGCTTGTGGTGGGAATGAAGGCACTATCCAGCTTTTGAGTCTAGATGGTAAAGCTATTGGAAAAACTTTTTGGGGTCATACAGGTGGTGTGCGCTCAGTTAGATTTAGTCCCGATGCAAAAAACATCATTAGTGGGGGTGACGATGGTACCGTTCGTCTCTGGAGTTTAGATGGCACATCCATTGGACAACCATTCCTAGGTCATAAATCCGCAGTTAAATCAGTCGCTTTTAGCCCTGATGGCAAAACTATTGCTAGTGGTAGTGAAGATTGTACTATTCGACTATGGAGAGGAGGAAATTGGCATGATTGGCTGACAACATGTTGTAACCGTATTCGCAATCACCCATGCATCAGAAACATACATACCGAAGAAGTAAAGATAGCCTGTGAGGTGTGCGAGAAGCATGTTTGGTCAAAGGAAAAAAGCACTAAATGAAGAATTAAGTGTTGGTTAGATGTTCACCTCTCCACAACAAAATTTAGCTCATACAGCACAAAAGATTTAATAGAATTTGTATTTTGCGATGTAGAGAGTTTTTCTAAACCCACCTACTAATACTGTTCTATTTTTTATAGCGGAGCCTTTCAAGAATTTCTTGGACAAGGGTGTCCCATTCCTTCTGATGACGTTCTTTTGCAAGTCTGATATTGCCATTGAGAGGTTGGTATGAAATGAGAGGACAATGTTCAGATTGTGCTTTGCGAATGACATCAGCATTTGAAATCTGTGTTGAGAAAGCCAAAGGTACAGATGAGCTTTTGTACTGTTCCTTCAGGAAATAATAAGCTTTCTTTTCCCAATTCTTAAATTCTTTCTCCCATCGATCATTCTCAAGGTTTGCTGTTTTATCTACTCTAGAAAACAGAATTCCAAGCAGTTCAACGGCACAACTTGCCTTGCAACGTTTGAGAGTATTGACGCGCTCGATAATTTTGTTCAAGCCCCAATGAGAATATGCATCCAGCAACGTTGGAACAATGTAATAGCGGCTTAAAGACAATCCGTTTAGGGTAACCAGACCAATGCTAGGTGGGCAGTCAATGATGATGTGAGTATAAGCTTTCTCATCAGTCTCTCGAAGTTTATTGAGGGCATTGAACAGAATATCTGTGGCGCTCAAATAATAGCGTTGGAACTTGGCTAGTTCATCCTGAATATCAAATAAGTCGAGACCTGATGGGATTAGATCAAGGTTGAGGTCAGGAAGCGGGGTAACGCGAATTTCATCCAGATCATAGGTTTCTTCTGTATCATCCCTGCCAAATTCGTGTCGAAATAAATTAACGATTGTCTTGCTAGAGTTGTAGGTTTCTTCGTCTAGAAGGGTCAGGGATGCATTGCTTTGAGGGTCTAGGTCGATGAGTAACACCTTGGCAGGTTTCATTACGCTACCAACTTGAAATTGCCGTTTGGCAAGTGTTGCAGCGATATTAACTGCAGCGGTTGTTTTGCCGACTCCCCCTTTGAGGTTAATGACGCTGATGACCGTTGTGTTGCCCAATCTCATGGTTTGAGGTTCCCAACATGTAATGACTTTTCAGCATGGAAAGCACCCCTCTATCAAATGTCAAGCGGGTTGAGGTGTCGCGACAGCAGATTTGACGGGTTAGAGATATAGAGCGCAACGACAATTTAGGATCGCAACGACAATTTGGGATCGAAATGACAAGC
>NZ_JAMPLB010000106.1:0-14893 GCF_039962325.1 Leptolyngbya sp. PL-A3 | reverse complement strand
GATTAATCAGTAGAAACGCTGCATACTGGTAGAGTCCTTGCGAGCAAGAAAGGGCATCAGGAGACGGTTGCTGGGGGCAAACTAAGCGATCGTCTCCCTCACAAAATCGCGGTCACTTCGTCGGGCTGGCTGGCGGCGCGGTCGTACCAGAGAACTTTAGTGACGACGATGAAGGTTTTGCCGCCCTTTTCTTCCAGGCGATCGCCAAAGTCAGGGCGATAGAACATTCCTTCCAATGACACCCACTCATGCGGGGCGGAGTCGTCGGGGCGAGTTTCATAGTGCGTTGGGTGACTCATAACCAGGGGGCTCCTGTTGGGGTACGGGTTGAACTTGCGGTGATGCACTCATGACATTGAGGGCGATCGCAGCACCAATGCCCACTAGGACGGCTGCGAGGATGGTCCCTGCTGTGTTAGTGGAGGTGCGGGCTGGGTGAACTGCTGGAGCTTTCCCAATTCGCTTTGCAGCTCCAGAGTTTCGGTACTTAGAGAAGAGTCAAGATTTTGCGTTTGCAACTGATAGAGACGTGCTTCCAGTTCCAGCTTTTGGCGCTTAGTCTCGATCGCAGCTTTAGCCTTTTTCGTAGCTTCCAGACGGGCGGCGCGGGCTTCCAGGTCGGCTTGCATCGCCACTTCCAACACATCAGCGTCCTGAAGAAATGCGGCAGCCACAGCCAGCGGGTCATCAAACTGAATTACCTCACTACCCGCCCTCAAACCCTCCAGGCTGTAGCGCTGCGGGAGTTGGGGGGTGCTTAGAACAATCTTGTGATTCCCGGCCTCCACAACTGTTGTGGGCGAGAGCGGGGTTTCTTCCTGCACATGAGTAGGACGAGGCAGATTGACGTTAAACTCATGCTCCAACTGCTCAACCATTGCAGGGGTTAAACCGTCTCGTACATCAAAATTCAATTCTTGGCATCGAGCATAAACAGAAGACTTAGGAAGCCCGGTTTCTTTTGCAAACTTACTTAATGAAGTAATCATGGGTTTTACTCCGAACGTTGGTAGAACTGGAATCGACAATTCTGAACACTTGTGAACGGCTGTGAACGTTGATTTTTCGTAGCTTCTGAACGGACTTAGCAGAAATGTTAGTTCCAGCAATGGTTCCGATCCGTTCAGAACCGTTCTATACTGGGATGGTAACATAGGTTCCGAACTTGTCAATCCTGTTCGGAACGATTAGGATTAGTTCAAAATTCGGAGGTAAGATTCAGGTGATCACCCACACCCCGAAGGCAGACGTGCCAACGAAAAAGGAAAAAATTACCTTCACTTGCGAGAAGGACACCCGATCGCAGTTAGAGGAATGGGCAGCCAAAGAAGGACGAACCCTCTCTAATTTGGTAGAGCGGATCGTCTTAGAAGCTTTGCAAGCTAAGAAGTAAGGGCGATCGCCGGATCACCTGCTGCAACTGATATGGGGAACCGTTATGAGTAACGAACTAAACCGCGCCATCAACGCCATGATCGAAAGCAACACCCTCTATAGGGAAGGTGCGAAGGAGGGCATGGACGGCATTAGGGCGTCTATCGATGCCCTCGCTCTCCAGATCGGACAGTTGGCGCAGCAGGTCAAAATACAGACCCAGAACATTGATAAATTGAGCGGCACAGTCGATCGGATGGCTGCGAGCATCGACCGTCTAACCATGACAGTTGAGCGTCAGGCAGCAAGTATTGACGGGCATCTGCGAGTGGCTGAAACTCAGGCCGCGAACGTGGCAGAACTGACGAAGCTCGCCACAACCCTGCTTCAGAAGATTGCGGCATAAGAAAGTTATGCCAGAGGAAGTTACCCGCGCAGAAATTTCTATCGGCTCATCAGCAACCCATGTTTGGCGACTCACCGACGGTTCTTACCAGATGCTTATGGGAGGGGCTGCGGAAGCAATCGGGGAAACATCAGTTGACTTGATTCGATTCTTGCGATCACAGGAGTTCAAATTCCTGACAGGCAATCGCTATGCCAATCACACCTGGAATAGATTTCCGGTCCCCACTCGTAAGGGAGGGGAAATCGAAGTCGAAGCTTTACCACTTGAAGCAGTTGCTGCATATTGGCTATCCAGTTCATATCATGGCAACAACAAAGCATTAGCTTTATGCATGGCATTGATCAACGGAAAATTGGAGCAAAGCTTAGATCATACATTCGGCGTAACTCGTCATGAGCCAGATTCCAATCAGGCATGGAGCAATCGGGCTTCTGACATCGAACAGGCGCTTTATGCCCAAAATTTGAACCTGGATGACGAACTTTTACGCCGTGTGCGGTCATATGAATATTGGTTCAAGATCTCTGGTCTTAACCCAAATGAACCGCCACCGTACCTCAGTTACAAGCAGTGGCACGAAAGGAGCGAGCGTCTCCTAGATGAACTCGAGCCATTTCCACAACGCAATGAAGGAGGTGCTTTAACAGGCTTGTCGCGGATTCTTCCCCGTTGGTTACGGGGGAGCAATGGCTGAGCTACAGCGGCAACTGGCAGAACTGTGGGCTGATCCTTATGCCCCGCCGGGTAGCAAAGTAGAGGAATAATAATCCCTAAAAAATTTTCGGATTTACGGCTTAGCTAGTCTTAATCACGAGTGCACGACTTGACTATCATCGATTCAGTAAAGGAACATTCCAAAATGAGAACTGCAACCGCAATCAAAACTAAGCCTGTCGGAATCCGCATGCCCGAAACCTGGAACGATCAGCTTTTTGCGATCGCAGCAGCGGAAGGTAAAACACGGAACGACATCGTTTTGAGGGCGATCGCGCTACTCTTTCAGGAGGTAACTCCAAACAAGGGCCATTAAGCCCTTAAATGCAAAACCCCCAAAGCTGGCAGGCTTCAGGGGCATAGCAATTTTTAACCAGTTAACCCAACACCTTTAGATTCATCTGCGCAAGCTCTCGGCGACCAAACTTTGAGCTTAGCAGTTCCGGGAATCAAGGTGATTGGATCGTCAGACCCATAGTGAGGATCCTTGTACAAGATTAAGTCATTTCGTCAAGTTTTGCCAACGGGCAAGGCGAATAATTTTACTCCCTCATCTCATTCCAGTATAATCGAGTCTCATATCAAGACAAAAGCCCCTAGCCTTCCCTCTGGTGGGGTTGTGCGTTTTAATACTCGCTCTAAGCCTTGCCCGGTATGTGGAGGGGTAAGGAAAGATTGCCGCCAGCTTGGGGAGAAAATTCACTGCCGTGCTGGTGTTGATAATCTAAACTTCAAAGTCATCGGTACAGATCGACTCGGGTTCGATATGTTCATCGACCGGGCGATCGCAGACTCCCAGAACGAAGCCAACAGAGAGGAATGGTTACAACGCCGAAAGCTTCAGCAGGAAGCCCTAGCTAAAGCTGAGAAGGATAGGTTAGCAGCCTCTATGCCCGTCGCAGAACGGCATCGTTGGGGTAGTAAGCTGCTAGATTTTCTAACCCTGAATCAACAGGATGTTGAGGATCTAACCCGTCGGGGATTCACTCTCGAAGCCATCAATCGGATAGGCTTCCGCTCTGTAGTGAAAGGGCAACTTTTACCAGAGCAGTTCCCCGATAATTTCCCTGGAGTGGCTTCCAATGGGCGAGCGCTGCTAATTGCGGAAGATGGCTATATCAATCCCGTCTACAGCCAAGATGGACTGATTGATGGGTTCCAGCTACGAGTGCGAGGAGCAAAAGATAACAAGTACCGCTGGCTATCCAGTAATAGCAACTACTTGTTGCCCGATGGCGAGATTCCCCTCACACACTGTAAGCCGGAAGCTATCACCCGAAATTGGATCGCATTTTCGGAGGGTACAGGCTCAAAACCTCACCTTGCCTCTATCAAGCTGGGATGTAATGTCATCGGTGCGGCTGGTGGAAACTTTGCTAGCAGCAGATCTCAGGTAAAGGCAGCTCTAGAATCGGGAAACATTCCCATCCTGTTACCGGATGGAGGGGCGATCGCTAACCCTCACGTCATGCGGCAATATGAAAAGCTCGCTGCGATGGAGCCAGGGCTTCAGGTGCTCTGGTGGGGGCAGTGGAGCAAGGGCCAGGATATTGACGAAGTATCGGATGAGATACTGGCATCAGCACAGCTCATCACCTGGAAAGAATTCCAGGAAATATCGCCAGCAGGTGATCGGCAACAGCAACTAGCTGAGCAGTGCCGCAGAAAACAAAACCTGGAACTGATCGAACGGTGCTTTAAGCGATCCCTTGGGCAGCGCAATACCTCACCCAAAGGATTCAGTCGCCCATCTCCTCAACCTGAGGCACAGGCCACAGTAGACCCGGCAGTAGGAGCGATCGCACTATATGACCGTCGCAATGATGGGCGGCTTGAGATGCATGTTACGCCTTCCACCGTACCAACTATTAAGGAGTGGATCGACAGGGGTAGACCAACCCTAGTGGTTCAACCAGACGATCGGATGTTGGTGTGTTTAGGCCTTATTAAGCATGGGTTTCCCTATGTCCTCATCTGCGATGTCGTCGTCGGCGGCAAATCTAGAACCGCTGGAGAGTTCTTCGAGAATTGGGAAGTCATGCAGTCCATGCTGGCTGCTATGGACGATGACAAAACAGAGGAAACTCCAATCTGGAAAGGAGTTTACGCATCAGATGACTACCGCAGACCTTCTCATGAATGGCTAGAAGCTCTCCCCCAAGCAGTATCCGGAGCGGGCGAAATACTCGACACCACTAAAACTACCCCCTTGGGAAATCCATACAAGCGGCGCGCGATGCCTGGAGAAACTCCCGATATTCCCGGTTTGTGCATCCATGAACACGCCTATCAGGCACTCAATGCCCAGGGGTTCACCATGGGTAGGGGTAATGATTCACCATTCTGCGGGAACTGTACACAGTTTCAAGACGGCAACTGTCCCTATCTAGTAGCGCTTGTTGAGCAACAGAGTGAGCCTGTCCTGCGCACCCACATTTCTAAAATCTCAGTGAACGAGGGGGAAAATGTTGTCGGCTTCATTGATGAAGCAGGGCGGGCGATAGAAGGAGATGTAACCCGAGAATCTCCCATCTCTGCGATTGAGAAGGAAGCAGGTGAGCTCCTCAAGACCGACCCTATCTTTTACTCCCAGATATCCTCAGTATTGAAAGCCATTAAGCATGGCCTTCAGTATGCCGTAGAGGAACAAGGGCGATATGGTCTAACCCATGCCCAATTAATGGAATATCTGCCCGATCGCCAAGCGATTCAAGCACTGATCCTGGAGCAGTTTTGGACGGGGAATGAGGCCCCGGATATGTGGGAGATACCTACAATCAATCAAATTGCAGGACGGCTTCAGCACGCCATCAGACGAGATATTGAAGCACAGTTACAGGACGCTCCTGAGCCAGAACAACGTAAGGAACTTGTAGAGAAGTGCCTCACCATTGGCGTACTTCCTCGACTCCTCAAGGTCATGGATGGACGCGGACGAGTCGATGTCAGTATCACCGGCAAGAAGATTCGTTTCCGTTACCGCGATCGCCGTCACGGCCGCACTCTAGCCAAGTTGAAGACAGCTTTCTTGATGGATGCCACCCCAGATCGGCGGGAACTGGCTCGAAAAATGGGCATCGACGAAGGGGACATCGTGAGCATCACCTCACCGAAGCCTTCATTCAATAACCTCACCTTTAAAGTCGTGAAGGGTTTTGGTCGGGCAGGACAGAACCGTGAGCATTACCAGGATGGGGTTGTAACTGAAAGCCCATACAGCACTATGCAGCGTATCCTGGCGCTGGTCGAACATGTCGCTAATGAGGCGATCGCGACCAATCCTGATATTCAGATCGGTGTGCTGGACCTAAAATCCTACATCGACCGTTATACAACCGGAGCCATTGAACAAAAGGCACGCGCATTCCTTACTGGGTATCACTTTCACGATGGACGCAACACGAATCGGTTTAAGGAATGCAGCCTACTATTTTCCGTTGGTACCCCTGTCCAGAACATTGGAGATCTGCTGTCCCAGTGGCACCTGAGAACAAGGCAGTCCTACACCACAGAAACGGCACCTCCTGCATTTTGGGCATGGGTAAACCGCATGGTCACAACTGAAATCCTGCAGGAAGGTGGGCGCAGTAGAGCACAGCATCGCTCTGATGAACAAATCACCCACTACATCCTGAGTGACCTCTCACAGGGACAAATTGAGACCATTCAGGAGTATTTCCCTGGGTGCGTTGTGGAAGTGGTAGATGCCTATGACATTTGCCCCCAGGCGGCTCCCAAAGGTGAGCAAACACGGCGAGGGGTATGGGAGGCGATCGCATCAGCTATTAGAGCAGGCGATCGTCCCAATATTGGAGTGGTTGCACAACAGGTAGGGGTATCGAAAGGTAGAGTCAGCCAGATCCTCAGCCATGAAGGAGGTTTTAGAGCCATCACAAAGAGTTTATTTCGGTTATATGAAGCCTTAAATAGCAAAACTAAACTTTCGGAACTGACCGATACTCAACGAGTCATGGCTCTAGAAGTTTTTCCAGCGCTGGTTAAAGAACTAGAGTCTGGCATTGAACCGACAAAGGCGCTGGAAACATTCATGGAAACCGCTAAAGTCTTCCAATACTCAGGCTTTGAATCTGTATTCAAAGATGAGGCGATGCTTTCAGCAGTACCTGTTTGGGTACTGACAACGCTGATTGGATTCTTCTCGAGCTACTTACCCAGGCCATTCCTTGCAGGATTAGATGCCCATATCAGTGAGGTGAGGAGGATTACCCCATGACGACCTTACCGTTCTAAAGAGGCAGATCGTTCTAATCATGCCAGTTTCATCTAAATGGGGTATTTCTAGTAGTGAGGTATAGCCCAATAATTGGGCTATACCCATCTGAATGGATTGCTATTGCAAGTAGGAGAGAGCCCAATTATTGGGCTATACCCCGTCTCTCGGAGACATAGAGAATTTTCAATGATTATGAGCAGTTCCTGTTGATCAGTCCCGCTGATCAGTCTGACTACCTACCTAAAATCCTTTAAGCTCAAGGGTTTGGAAGGCACCTGATCAGAAGAAGCTGATCAGGTTTTGCTGATCAGCCCCTTCTGATCAGCTTTTTATGCTCAGCAACCACCCCTACACAAGGAAATTCTGAGAAAAAGAGCCACGTTTTTCAAAAAAACAACTTGTAACTCCTCCAGCTATAACTGAAACTGACATTGCAATAGGCGATCGTCAAACTGCTAACAGGGGTTAAAGATCATTTTTTTGCCACGACCTTGTTTTAAAGATAGGCAAAAATACAGCGGAAATGTCTTTCGGAGCGAGTTGTGCTACTGTTATGAGCTGCTCTTGAAGGGATTAGGTGAGGTTCATAATCTGAAAAACAGGGAGACTATGGCAAAAAACGGTAACCAACCAAAGCTTCTAATTTCTGCAGATTCTGCAGTACAAGATTCAACTGCATTAATCCCTTATGCAATTTGCCTTTTATCGTGTTTTGCCCACTCAATGTATTGCTTCTCTGTACTCTAAAAAATAAGGATTAGAAACGCTAAATCGACAATTTTTTACAGTAAGATCTGAGCGGAGGTCTTTGATGATTGTTCGAAAACGAGGTAGATATCAAAATCGTACTCGTGAACCCAAAGTCGCTTTTGGGGTTCAACTACCCAAAAGTGACTTTGATGACTTAGCTTGCTTCGTTAAAGAGTCTGGAGAAAGCCGAAACGCTGTAATTAGGATTGCTATTAAAAACCTAGTCAAAAGCAAACAAGAAGTAGAAACTCTAAGATTTTAGGAGGCTTAATAATCAAAGTCTCCAGCAAGTTGTAGCTTGCTGAAGACTAACAGACAATTTATTCACCTTAAAACACCCAGCCTTTTGTAGTTAAGCTCTCTCCCTGAGAAAGTTTGAGCTTACGACAACAGGGGCTGGCCTTGTACCATACTAGGAAGGTACTTTGTACATTCTAAACCACCTTTGCAGTTCGCGACAACAAGAAATCCCTTATTCCAATTGGGAAAACTGCCATTCACTAAAGAGCTCAGCTAACTCAGCTTACGCATATCAATACAAGCCTAAATTATCCCAAAAAGAGGCTCAAATAGGGTTAAGAGTTCCCTACGCGTATGAACGATCGCTAGCCGTTGATCTACTGCTGTGGATCGAGGATCAGTCTTTTCAGGAATTGAGCTGGGGGTTTTATGAGCGTGGGGGTTTGGTACGATGACCCTCATATCTGGTTGGATTCGATTCAACAAGCCTTCTAGCCTTTGCCCTGTTTGTGGCGACCATCGCAATGAATGCCGACAGAGCGGGCAGACGGAGAAAATCTTTTGCCGTGGTAAAGCCGATAATCCAAGGTTTAAGTTCCTGGGTGAGGATAAGAACGGCTTCGGAATATTCACTGACCGTGCGATCGCAGATCCCCAAACGGAAGCAGATCGGGCGGAATGGTTGCGGCAGCGGCAAGCGGAGCGAGCGTTGCAGCAAGAAGCAGAACGGCGGCGGGCGGCGGTATCAATGCCCGTTTCTAACCGTCATCACCACTTCAGCAAGTTGCTGAGGGCACTACCACCACTGACTCCAGCGGACATCGAAGATCTCACCAGTCGCGGCTTCAGCCTTGCTGATATTGAGCGGATCGGGTTCCGTTCAGTGGTGAAGGGGCAACGACTCCCAGAGCAGTTCCCATCTAATCTGCCTGGGGTTGCCCGTGACGGGCGATCGCTCCTTATAGGTGCCGATGGCTATATTTATCCCGTTCCCAATGCGACGGCCAAATTTGGGCCATGCAGCTACGGATACGCGGGGCAACGGAGAGCAAGTATCGCTGGTTATCCATTGAGGGTAACTATCGCTTACCTGACGGAGAGATACCCCTCGCCCACATCATCCCAGAATCCATCACCCGAAATTGGCAGGGGTTCTCTGAAGGCACTGGCCCCAAACCTCAGCTTGCATCCAAACGTTTGGGTTGCCCGGTCATTGGTGCGGCTGGTGGTCAGTTTGCGGGCAGTCACTCCCAAGTAAAGGCAGCACTGGAAAGCGGGCGGATCCCTGTCCTATTGCCCGATGGAGGGGCAGTAGAGAACCCTTACGTCATGCGGCAGTATGGCAAGCTTGCTGCAATGGTGCCAGGGCTTCAGGTGCTCTGGTGGGAGCAGTGGAGCAAAGGCCAGGACGTTGACGAGGTAACGGATGAGGCGTTGGCAGCGGCGCGGCTTATCACCTGGGAGGAATTCCTAAAGATGTCTCCCGAGTTAGTAAGGGAGAAGATTCGCCACACTAACAGTGATCGCTCAATCTATATAGGGCCAGATCCTAGCGAGCAACAGGCTATTGACGAAGAGACAGCACGGATAGAACAGGCACAGGCCATAGAAGGGGCGATCGCCCAAGTTCTTTCCCTGTTTGGGCGGCGGAAACGGGAGCGGGTATCAACAGGCGTTGGCTTTGCTCCACTGCCGACCCTACCTGATACCGATGTGGTGTTAGTAGACAGCCACGAACAGGGCTACCAGGCGGGCATGAATGCGGGTAAGCGGGTACTGGTTAACCTAACTCAAACTGGCGGACGGAAAAGTTCATTCAATGCCAAGACAACCCCTGCTTTCTGGGGTACGGATCGGATGATCACCGTGTTGCCTGATGCTCTTAACCCAACGGTTGAGGAATACGAAGAACACGCCTTAGTATCTGGTCGGCACCACGGCACCATTATTAAGAACGGGAAGAAAGTACGGGCAACGGTTGAAACTCCGGAATCAGCTAAAATCGAGTCCGCTAATTGCTATGCAGCTCATGCGATCGCGCAAATGGCACAAAAGAACACAGTCAGTGGTGCCTATCAACTGGCTTGTTATACCTGCAAATTTGGCTGGCGGTGCGGGAAGGAGGAGGACAACAATTTTGGCGCACGTTACCAAGCGGCGCAGGCTCTCAAGCAACCGCGTATTCGGATGAATTACGGGCGCTTGCATGGTCAGGGGGATGAGTCATCGCTGATTAGCACCTCTGCCCTGCTCTTGGATGAGTCTAGTTCTAACATCCAAGTGACCAGGACCATCAAGGTTTCTCTTGATGACATGAAAGATAAAGTGGCGCAAATTGCGTTAGCCGAGGATGAGTATTTACAGCAGTACATCACCCTGATCAGGGTTTTGATGAGTGACTACTGGAAAGGGATTTCCGGTGCTGACCCTTTGTATGGGATAGGTCAGAAACATTTTCAGAATGAACTGAAAGTGCTGCTTCCTCCCACGGATCAAGCAAAACTGGATGAGCTAGAGGGTGAGGAGGAAGAACTAAAAGCGTTTGGGGTCATCAATGAGGAGCGTTTGACAGACGCGGAAGTGCGTCGGCTCAATGCTTTGGATGAGAAGCAATACCCAACCGAAGAACAGTTGACGGAGCTAGCTCGGTTAGAGGGCAAAACCAAGCCTACACGCGAGGAGCACCAACGGTTGCGGCTATACCGCAAATACACCCTGACACCTGCAAAAGAGAAAGAACGGGATGAGTTACGGGCACGATACGAGCGATCACGCAGAGAGCCTCTAAGCCCTAGCGAGATGGCAGCACGAGCCAAAGAACTCAACAAGCGCTGGTTATCTGAGTTTGTGTGGGTGCTCAATGGCGATCAACCTGGATACATTCATTGGGAACGGGATGGACTTACCATCACTGTCCCTGAGACAAAGCACCTAAGCGCCATCCACTCAGCACAGCGGGTTGTCCTGAGTGATGCCTCTGAACGACGAACGAAGGCCGCGATCGCCAAAAAGTACGGGGTACAAGAAGATGAGGTGTTCCTCTTCCAGGTGCGGCAACCGAAAGGTGCACGGGTGGAAGTGGTACACATCACCGGGCTAGGTAAGCTTGGCAAAAATCGCGGTAAAGGTCTGGAGCAGTGCCGTCAGGCATTAGTCCAGAAGTTGAAGGAGCTTGATCCAACACATCAAACCTTTGACTGGAAAGCATTTGGAGCTGATGGTGTACTCTTCCGCGATACGGTTGGCTCAAATGCCTACAAGCATTGTCAGTCCATCAGCACAACCATTCCACGACCCAATATCAACGCGTTACTTGCAGAATACTGTGTTATCGAAGCAACCATTGTAGACACCGACGATCCAGGGTTTCAGCGGTTCTACCGGGAACGGGTGAAGGAAGCCCTTGTACAAACTCGTGGGCGGCTCCGTGAGCAACTACGCCCCGGACAAAACCTGAACTTCTATGTGATGGGTGATGATGAGTTGCCCATTGAAGGCGATCGCAGCGTTGCAGCATCGGAAATTACTCCTGAAGCGGCCCGAAAGGGTGAGCGGGCTGTGTTTCAAATTGTGGAAGCTGCAAAGTGGGTGATTGAGCAGGGCCAAGAGCTAACTCAATCTGCAGTTGCACGAGCAACGAAGATTCTGGAGTTACGGGAAGGCAAAGGCTATACACAGCAATACATTTCTGATCTCTGGAACCGGATTCTGGAGTGCCTACAACTTTTCTTAGGGATATCTAATAAGAAAAGTTGTAGCCCAACAAAAGCACAGCAGGACAAAGTATCAGACTTAATCCCAGTCATCGAAGCAATCGCTCAAACCGGCACTCCAGAGGAGTTAGACGATGTAATTCTCTGGCTATCGCCACCTGAATGGAAGCTTGTATTGGATAAGTTAAGCGATTCAGCAGTTCAAAAACTTATGCAATGCTGGCTGTCATTACTCCCTGAATCAGTGCGGAGGGTTTTAGCATGACTCACGGCGACGGCGAAGACCCCGTGTTTTATGGAACATTCTCCCGGGAGCCGGTACAACTGCTGAACTTGGAGATGGCAGCATGAGCGATCGCACTCCCAGCAGCAGCACCCTTGGCGACCTCCGGCGATCGTTCCACATACAAAGGTACAACCGCCCCGATAGGGGAGAGCACAATTATTGTGCTCTCCCCTATGACGATAGAGTTCCTTCTGCGTGACCAAGAAGACGAAAATCAATCATCGCTGGGTTTGGATGCAACTGGATTTAAGCCGTGGGTCGATAAGATTCAAGCGGCTCTATTCGCTGTACTGCAGGTGGTGCATCAGCTATGGATCACTCATGGCGGGACAGCCCAATAATTGGGCTGGTACAAAACCTTTCCTAATTGGGCTGGTTGGTGTGCAGCAGCTATACACCAAAGTGCAGGCATTGGGATCAATCTGGCTTCCCTTGATCAGTCATGTTATGTAATAAACCCCTTGCAGTTCGGTTAGTTTGAAGGATCATTGATCAGTTGCGTTGATCCGTTTCTTCGGGATTGAGCAGTAAAGGAGTCAGAATGGCTAAAAAAACCAAGTTGGATAAATTCACCATTGGCCGTATGCGACAGGCGTATTTAGCCAATCTCGGTCTCAAGAAAACGGCTCTTAGAAATGAGATTTCCAAGAAATTTCAGTGCAGCATTTCTACGGTAATTCGTTATGCCAAGAAGGGGGGATGGGAAGAACTCCGGCAGGCGGTGATCGCATGTCGCCATAAAGAAACGCTCCCTCATTCTGTCGCATCTCCTCCGCCTCCACCTCCACCTCGTTATGGGGGCACAGTGGCTGGGCAGGGAATAGACATAGACGTAGACGTAGAGGCTTTGTTAATACAGGGGATAGTAAGTTTGTTTACAGATGGCATGGTGAGTCCGATTAAATCTCGGGAAGCTGCGCTCGCCACGGCTTTAAAGCTCATTCAGGAATACCGGCGGTACCATCCGCTTACCATCGATGAGCTCATTGATGCTGCCCTGTCTATCCCCGGGTTCAGTCCAACTGCTCTCTCTCGGCGTCTCAGGGAGCGGATTGAGCAAGGTGGTTAGGGCGATCGCTTTTCCCTAGAAACACTTAACGCTTATCTAATATGGGTTAAGTGCGTTCAGCTCGATTATGTGAGCAATTGTTGGTCGCGTTTGCGACTGCTGCAGTAATGCTAGCTTAATCTGGATTGGTAGCGACCGAGGAGTGGAACAGGACCCAATAATTGGGCTATGCCCGTCTGAGTGGGTCGCTACTAGGAGTGGGAGAGAGCCCAATAACTGGGCTAGCCCTCGTCTCCCAGAGCATAGAGAATTTTCAATGATTTTGAGCCGTTCCTGCTGATCAGTCCCCCTGATCAGTCTGATCACCTACCTCAAATCCTTTCAGCTCAAGGCTTTAGACGAAAGCTGATCAGAAGCAGTTGATCAGTTTTTGCTGATCAGCCTCTTCTGATCAGCTTTTTGTGCTCAGAAATCGCCCCTACACAAGAAAACTCTAGAAAAAAGACCACGTTTTGCTAAAAAAACTAGGACAACAAAGGTAGCTGAAGCGGGTATCAAAAGCCCGTGAACGCGTTAGCTATTTTCTCTTTTGCTTACGAATACGAAATTGCGCCCTTTAAGGGCATAGTCCAGGTAATTTTACTGTCCTAGAAAACAAATTGTGGCCCCTCCCGCTATAACCGAGTTGCGGAGGCGATCGCGTTTCTCCGGAACAGTAAATAAGGCTTATCTAATATAGGTAAAGTGCGTTTAGCCCAATGATTGAAGCGACCGTTCCCGCTATAACTGAGTTGTATGGGCGATCGCGTTTCTCTAGAAACAGTAAATAAGGCTTATCCAATATAGGTAAAGTGCGTTTAGCCCAATGATTGAGGCGACCGTTCCCGCTATAACCGAGTTGTATGGGCGATCGCGTTTCTCTAGAAACAGTAAATAAGGCTTATCCAATATAGGTAAAGTGCGTTTAGCCCAATGATTGAAGTGGCTGTTCTCGCTATAAGCGAGTTGCATAGGCGATCGCGTTTCTCTAGAAACAGTAAATAAGGCTTATCCAATATAGGTAAAGTGCGTTTAGCCCGATGGTTGGGGCGACCATCTGTTGTGCCGCCTTCCCTTTGCTGAGCCGCGATCGCCCACTATCCCAAAATCGACACAGAAACCTCACTCCCAGCAAAACGAACCTGACTCAGTCTCAGTTCCACCTCACGGGCTTTCAGCAGTTTGAATACCTGGAGCGTTACTTCCGTCTCACAATTGTCATCCAAAACCCTAAGGCTCCATCCCCAATTGCTAGCTCTGGAGCCGTTTTCAGCCCCTGGTCTTGCAAGCGCAACAATAACGGCTTCCAACTTAACTCGGACTCTCGAAATCCAGCCTCTAGCCCCAGCAGTTCTTTGCTTCCAGTGTCGGTGACACCCATAACAACGAGGATGCATTGACGATCATCCTCGTTGCGGATGTTGAAGTAGATTCCATCGGCCCACATATACACGTACCGTTTACCGCTCAAGGAGCGTTTCTGCCATTGTTGGTGCTCCTCTATCCATTTGGCTTTCAGCCGGCTAATGGTGCTGGCAGATAAACCTTCAGCATTTGCTCCCAGCAAGGATGCTAAGGCTTCTGAGAAATCTCCAGTGGATACACCCTTGAGATACAGCCAGGGCAGCACTTCCTCAACGCTTCGAGCACGCTTGAGATAGGGTGGCAACAGCGTTGAATTGAACTTGATACCACGGCCACTGCGGTCACGCACCTTCGGTACCTGAATTTCTACTTCCCCAACCCCGGTCACAATTGTGCGCTCAGGTAGGTATCCGTTGCGAACGATCGCCGCTCGTCCCTGGCTATCTTTAAGGGACTGGTACTGCGTTAAAAACTCACTCAGTTCCGCTTCGACTGCCTGGGCAATGATTTGGCGAGCGCCTTTACGCACCAATTCGGTCAGCGCATCGTTGAACAATGCAGGTGATTCTGAAGGTTGAAATGCAATAAGATTATCGTTACTCATGGTGTATCCTCGTCTGGTCTTTTTTGCTTATCCAGCAGGATACGCCCTTGTATCTTGGAGAAGTGGCAGACCGTCCGCCCTCTGGTTCATAAAAACCGTAAGAAAGCTTGGGTCGCCACACTTCTCGAAGTGCTGAGAACTCGTAGAATCGCCTGG
>NZ_JAMPLB010000105.1:0-15129 GCF_039962325.1 Leptolyngbya sp. PL-A3 | reverse complement strand
AAGAACTTTGAGCGTACTTTATCTCACGCCAAAGCCCAAATCGATCTTTGCTTCATCCGGCTAATGCTGAAGAGGCTTTCAGCCCCTTCTTAAGATATCAAATGGGCTCTATACAGAGACTTCTTCAGATACTTCTTCCATAGAACAACAAACGGCTGTTGTTTCTTGTATGGAACAAGAGCAAGATTCGGATAGGGGAGAAGGAGAGGGCGATCGCTCACCTGTTCTCCTGGAGGAGTCGAGCGATCGGGGAGGAGACACAGCTTCCGCCCCTAGTTCTGGGAAAGATGCAAAACACGAAGTGACAAATTTCCCAGAACTAATAGAGGCAGTCGCACAAGCCGTAGGGCTGGATTCCTCAGCCTTGCCCAGGAATTTAAGAGGGGCGATCGCCCAATACCCAGAGCGGGTGGAGGGGGCGATCGCTTACCTCCAGCACCAGCAGCAAAAACGGAAGATTGAGAATCCAGTGGGGTACTTGTATGAGGCGATCGGATCAGGGTGGAATTTGCCAGTGTCGGAAACCTCGTCGATTGTGCCGCAAGGGTTTAACGAGTGGTTTAACGAGGCAAGATCGCAAGGGTTAGTCGTGGCGGCAATGGCGATCGATGGAATTCATTACACCTTGCATACCCAGAAGGGTTGGATACCCACGGTGCAACTAATGCAGCAAAACCCCTCGGATGCAGGGTAGCCAGAAAAATTACATCATCCGTTTTCCTGGATATGGTTTTCCACTCAACTGGTTTCCCCAACGAGTGGAAATAATAAAAAATCAGTGAATAGCAATTCAAGGCATGGTAGCGATGTTTCCATTCAATTAGTTTTCCCAGCGTATGGAGACGATAAATTCCCTGGGTTTATCGAATGCCTCTAACTCTCGCAAGTTTCCATCCAATTGATGCTCCAAGCGAGTAGGAACATCAATAAGCGCTCGTCAACCTCCACCCCACCCCACTGTTTCCATTCAATTGTGGTTCCCAGCGAGTGGGAACTCGCAATAGTTCTGTACGAACTGGTGCTCCGTCGGGCCTTGTTTCCATTCAATTGTGGTTCCCAGCGAGTGGGAACTGGTTTTCTGATTTCGCCGGAAGATATCTTCCCAAGTTTCCATTCAATTGTGGTTCCCAGCGAGTGGGAACTTAGTGAGGCCCGGGATTTTCAAATTCGGGGTACGTTTCCATTCAATTGTGGTTCCCAGCGAGTGGGAACTTCTAAAGCGCAGACGGAGTTTGAAGCGTCTGGGGTTTCCATTCAATTGTGGTTCCCAGCGAGTGGGAACCTTACTAGTTGCTCGCAGAGCAAGTATAGGTTTTTAGTTTCCATTCAATTGTGGTTCCCAGCGAGTGGGAACTATACTGCATCCGATGCCGCGGGTAAATGAAATTGCTGTGTTTCCATTCAATTGTGGTTCCCAGCGAGTGGGAACCTGATGAAGACCTATTCGGAGCTAGTCGATCTACGTTTCCATTCAATTGTGGTTCCCAGCGAGTGGGAACAGATTGTCCTAAGCGGGGGGCCGGCCCTGCTGAGTTTCCATTCAATTGTGGTTCCCAGCGAGTGGGAACGATTGAAGCGGGAGATGTTATCGAAGAGCCGCACCGTTTCCATTCAATTGTGGTTCCCAGCGAGTGGGAACACTGTTACCGTAGCAGTGGTAAAACCGAAGCGTAGTTTCCATTCAATTGTGGTTCCCAGCGAGTGGGAACAGATTGAAGCTCTTGTAGGGAGAAAGCTACTCCAGTTTCCATTCAATTGTGGTTCCCAGCGAGTGGGAACCAGGCGGCGATTTGGACGGAAGGAGTTAAAGGTTAAAATGCGTTTCCATTCAATTGTGGTTCCCAGCGAGTGGGAACTACGTTGTGTCAAAGCCAATAGGAAAAGAACCGTTTCCATTCAATTGTGGTTCCCAGCGAGTGGGAACCAGATGTTCTGCCACCAACCCCAGCCACCCCTAGTTTCCATTCAATTGTGGTTCCCAGCGAGTGGGAACTCTCGACGAGTGGCTCTCGCTGCTTGTTGAAGTGTTTCCATTCAATTGTGGTTCCCAGCGAGTGGGAACGAAGGATCTAAGTCTTCAGGCAGCCCCCAAGGGGTTTCCATTCAATTGTGGTTCCCAGCGAGTGGGAACCTTAGCATTCGCTCGGTGGTAGAGGTTCGCAAGCGTTTCCATTCAATTGTGGTTCCCAGCGAGTGGGAACCTGTGTCTGGCTCATGCGAAGTGACGAGTCCCACTTCAGTTTCCATTCAATTGTGGTTCCCAGCGAGTGGGAACGCCTTGGTTTTCAATCTGATCAGTTCGAGGATTTTAGTTTCCATTCAATTGTGGTTCCCAGCGAGTGGGAACTGGCATCACCGACTGGGTATTTCATAAAGCACAGGTTTCCATTCAATTGTGGTTCCCAGCGAGTGGGAACGACAAGTTTGAAACACGCCAAATTTACGGTGCAAAGTTTCCATTCAATTGTGGTTCCCAGCGAGTGGGAACTTCAGGACGGCTCTTCCGTCCTAGAACGCCTCATGTTTCCATTCAATTGTGGTTCCCAGCGAGTGGGAACTATTGATAGGTTAACCAGTCTCCAAGATTCTTTGTGTTTCCATTCAATTGTGGTTCCCAGCGAGTGGGAACCTCAGAAAGAGCAGGCGCAAAGGCAGTGCATCGAGTTTCCATTCAATTGTGGTTCCCAGCGAGTGGGAACAAACTGCTTCAGTAAGTGCTGAAACCCCGCCTTCAGTTTCCATTCAATTGTGGTTCCCGGCGAGTGGGAACGGTCGGGTTCTGGAAGGCTTGCTAGGCAAGCTTTTCAGAACACTATTTCCATAGGGGTCTATCCTACCTGTCAATTGTATGCCATTATTCGCATTAAGCTTCCGGAAAAAATGGCTGAATTGCTTTCCTGGCAAGGCATCCATAGGGGTTGACGAGAGAATTAGGTTTTCAGCGATCGCCCGACCCCTATGGTTTTTGAGAAAATCTATGGTTCGCATCCGGGCTAGAAGTATTTGAAGACGGGGATTAAGGTATTTTGGGGTGTGCTCAAGAAGCTATCCCAGCTTCCTGAAATAGGGATTGAGCATTCAGGCTCAAGTCGGGTAGGAGGGGATCCGTGAGGGGGCGATCGCCTCGGAAGATCTGAGGTGGGCGATCGGGTACAAAGACCGTGATGCTTTGGGATTTGGATCGACAATCCATACCCTCAAAACACCAGCCGCCAGGTAATCCAGAGCTTTCTCTGTCATGCCACCGAAGGTTTGATCGGGAGAAATGATTTCTACGGCCAGTTCGGGTGGGATAGGGCAGGGGCCATCTTCTGTAAAGTCTTTTGGCAGGCGTTCCTGAGATACAAACAACAGCTCAGGAACGGGAACCCAGTCTTTTCCCTTTCGTTTTAGAGTGACAGCCCACTCGATACCCACTTCTCCTCGCTGACAACCCCAGTTTTCCAGAATCAGGAGCAGGGCTTTCTGGGTGCGGGAGTGGAAGCGTTGGGGAACCGTTTTGGAAACTGCGACACCATTGATGAGTTCACAGGCAACATCACCCTCCGGGAAAGCGAGAAAGGCTTCAAGGGTGAGCCAATTTTGAAGAGCCTGCACCATAGGGATGCCGTGATGAACAGATGTCTTGATTTTACAAGCATCTGAAACTCAGGGGCTTCAAGCTACATCTGGTAGATGGCAAATAGGATGAGCATCTGTTCATCAGACCGGATTTTGTAGGAGTTGGGCGATCGCATTCTTCTCCAACCATCCTCCTAACTTCACACAATCCTGATCCTGTTGATGAGTCTTACGCTGGTTATATTCGTATCTGATCATATCCTCAAACAGAGCGAGAGGAAGAAGTACAACATCTGTTTCCATATCATCGTCTATAAACGCAACTCGTTCTATTTTGAAATCAAATCCAGTCCAACGAACCGTAGATAGACGATGATTAGTATAAATTTTTAAGTTGCCAATCACATTGGCTCGTTCAAAATCAGGGTTCCTTTCGTTAAAAAGCATTCTCCAGGCAAGGTGATGTCTGATAAATTTACGTCCTGTTGAGCAGTCCGAACATACCTCAACTTCAACTCCTTCAATCGTCAAAAACTGCCTCTCCATTTTTCGTGGAGTTACTTCATCTAAAATGTCTTCTTGAACTTGCTCTGACTCCTGTGACATGGTTTCACCTGCAATATGGAATGAGGATTCTAACGAAGAGGGTTTTACCAACTTGAACGGATTGGGTTGATCCGTTCGCGTCCAGATCAGGCGAATCGGATCAGCCTCCAATGCAGCCATACCCGGATAGTTCTCATGTAGAAAAGGATGCTTCTCAATGAGCGCCACAAGCTGAGAGGTTTGCAGAGCCAGCATCTCAACACCAGCCAAAGGCTGAATATTCAAATCTTCTGCAAAATGCTGATCCTCTTCACCAAACGAGAACCACGGCCCCACCTCGATCGCAATCCCATTACATCGCGCCCGCCACCAGGAGGCCCCTTTACGTCGGACAAATTCTGCCCAATGTAGACGAGTCGGCCTCTTGTTGCTGGCTTTGAAAATTCGACGCAGCGTAGAAGGAACCCTCCCACCTCCGAAGTAGCGAATATTAATCGTGGGCAGATCGTGATGGGGGGATTTAGATGTCATCCCAAAAATGATGCAGTACCGGGAAATTTTGCTGAGCGCATCCTGCAACGCAATTTCAGAAGGGGTAATCTTTTTGGGCGGAACGGGGGTGTTATTCAGTAAGGGATTGTAGAGGTTGATATAGTGGGCTTCCCGTACTCCCAACTGCTGGGCTTGCCCACTGCAATCCAACCATGCCAATCGGACGGGCGATCGCTTACCAATGCGCGTCAATTGCTCCAGTCGATGATGATCCCGCCAGCGCTCCACCAAATTAATGGCCCGACCGATATACAGAATCCGATCTTTGCTATCAAGGGCAAAGTAAATAGCCGGACAAGCGGGAAGCTGATCACGTTGGGACAATAGACGTGATGGAAGCGTCAGCAGGTTGAATTCAGGATGTGGAAGCATTACTGAAGTAGGCCCAGTACCTTCATCATTCCCAAAATCTCATTGAGACGCTTATCACTTCGATGTTTCCCCGCAAACGGCTTCCCTGGCAAGTGAGAACTCTCCAAGGAAGTCATTTGCGATCGCCCTCAACAGTTCCTATAGTCTCCATTCAATTGGTTTCCCCAGCCAGTGGGGACTTAAAGCCGAATTAGACAGCCAAGCTACAGTTCCTATAGTTTCCATTCAATTGGTTTCCCCAGCGAGTGGGGACAAGATCAATCTGCATTGCGAGAGTTTGACCTGGGAAAGTTTCCATTCAATTGGTTTCCCCAGCGAGTGGGGACATGATGGGATTGCAGATGCGGTGTGTATCTTGGAGTGGGTTTCCATTCAATTGGTTTCCCCAGCGAGTGGGGACACCACCTTCACAAGGTTATGCTGTGGGGGCGTTAATGGTTTCCATTCAATTGGTTTCCCCAGCGAGTGGGGACCCTCCCTACAAGAACGCCCCGTTACAGATGAAGAGTTTTGTTTCCATTCAATTGGTTTCCCCAGCGAGTGGGGACATGGAGCAACCTCAGCGGTCAGACCGATGTTGCCTACTGTTTCCATTCAATTGGTTTCCCCAGCGAGTGGGGACGATGGAGCTTATCCCCCACCGTCTCACTGGATGGCTTTACGTTTCCATTCAATTGGTTTCCCCAGCGAGTGGGGACGAATAAATGTATATTCTGTCTCCCTAAAATATTGTCTAAGTTTCCATTCAATTGGTTTCCCCAGCGAGTGGGGACTTTAATTTCTCCGGTCTTGATGTCGCAAATTGGCTGATAGTTTCCATTCAATTGGTTTCCCCAGCGAGTGGGGACAACATCCCCATCTTGTAGAGTGGAGCAACGTTGAGTTTCCATTCAATTGGTTTCCCCAGCGAGTGGGGACACAAGGGACGCGGGAACGGGCATGATCTCTGTGGGCACTGACCTGTTTCCATTCAATTGGTTTCCCCAGCGAGTGGGGACCTTTCCCGAGAGAATGCCCTATTTGCTGAGCAGTTGGTTTCCATTCAATTGGTTTCCCCAGCGAGTGGGGACCATACATTTCTCGTAATGAAGATGGCGAGACTGGATACGTTTCCATTCAATTGGTTTCCCCAGCGAGTGGGGACAAAAAGCTGAAACCTGTCAGGGGTTCGACCACTCCATAGAGTTTCCATTCAATTGGTTTCCCCAGCGAGTGGGGACTTGACTGGGTTATCAACTTCTAGTTGCTGACCCGAAAAAACTAGTTTCCATTCAATTGGTTTCCCCAGCGAGTGGGGACCCACTCTTGTAAGTGAAGCGGGCGAAGTCCGCTTCACTTACAAGTTTCCATTCAATTGGTTTCCCCAGCGAGTGGGGACCTGAATTTGCCCAATGATGCCCTGAATGCGTTCGGCTTCGGGTTTCCATTCAATTGGTTTCCCCAGCGAGTGGGGACTACGATGACCGTAATTACCATAGAGAGGCGAGTCCATTGGAGTTTCCATTCAATTGGTTTCCCCAGCGAGTGGGGACGCTCTGTGGAGCCGTGACAACTCTTGCCCTTTTCCCTGCGTTTCCATTCAATTGGTTTCCCCAGCGAGTGGGGACCCACCCTCATTCAACCCCACATCCTGCAAGGTGTCTAGAACAGGTTTGCGAGGGGGAGACAAAACATAAGAGGATGCACATTGAACAGTTCTCCTAAAAAACCTAAAAGCTTTACAGAGAAAAGCTTCGAGGGCTTCGACGTAATCTTTAGGATTTCGAGCATTTTGTCGATCCCCCGCAGCCCTCGAAATAGCGCTGAAGCTATTGTAAATCAGACAATAGTAGAGCCTGGTGGTTGCAAAACTGGAACCCCGCCCCAAACCTCCACCTGCCGCAGCGTATGAGCAGACAGCGGATAAAATCGGATGCTATCTTCCGGTTTAACGTGTTGTTGTAGGCGATCGCGCAACTCTCGATATTTAAAACTCGGTAACACACATTCAAAGACACTGAACTGCACCCGTCGCCCATAACCTTCCAACAGGTTGGCGACCTTGAGCCGACGCTTACTGCAAGAAATATCGTAAGTGACCAAGTAAAGTAACATTAGCGGATCACGTAAGGTTTATAGCCCAGGCTGGGATTAGAAACAAACTGTCTAAAAAGTTTTACTTGACGGTTGAGTAAATCCCAACGGGGTTGTGGCCCATCGGGTGTTGCTAAAGATGCCTCCATTCTCTGAAGGAAGGCCCGTAAAAACTTCTTGCGCCCTTCTCCATTGAGATAACAGGCCCCGGCAGGATAATCAAAATCAGTCTCAACTGAGACGATAGAACTATTAACCAGATACAACACCAGTGAATCAATCAGTGGAGCACGAAACTCTTCAATCAAATCGGAAGCCAGAGCCGCATGGCGCTCTGAACCCTGATGCAGACAAGCCTCGTAGGGATCTAAACCCTGAAGCTCAATCAAACTCAATAGATGATTCCACAACAACTGATACCCAAAACTGAGCATGGCGTTAATCGGATCGAGCGGTGGCTGGCGTGAACGGGTTTGAAAGGAAAACTCCTCGTTTGTCAGGCACTCTCCCAATACCGCAAAATAGCAAGCAGCCGCAGTCCCCTCAAACCCCATCAGGCGCTCGATCGCATCGGCTTGTTTAATGCGATCGAGCGAGGTGGTTAGATTGGTGATCGCACCTTTAAGAGTGGCCGACTCTAGGCGGCGATACTGGCGTTGCAGTAAAACCCGACTATTTTTCACCTTGGCCCCAACAATCGCCCTGGCTACCCGCAGACGATCATCCCCTGATAGCGCTTGCTGTTGCCGCGCCAAAGAACGATACCCCCGCTCAATCGGCACCAGGCGCCCATAACAACGCCCCATACGGGACAAATAGACAATTGGAATATTGTGATTGAGACAAGCCCGAGTCAATTGGCTTGTAACCTGGGATTGCCCAAAAATTAGAACTTGCTCCAGCATCGGCAACTGAACCTGATCGAGAACATCTTGCCCTTGCTTGATAAGCACCTGCTCCTGATTAAGGGATAGATTGCAACCGGATTGGGAAACGTAGAGCGATCGCATAGTTACCTGTCCGAGACATTGTAAGAGGAACTACCTAGAAGCCCGATCTAGAATACGGGTATATAACCAGGTTCCATGCCTCGTTGAAAAAATCAGCTTCGGTTATTGCTGATTTTTTTGTTTATAGTACAGAATTTCTTCAGTAATTTTCTTTAATAAAGAACAGCCAAGGATCGTGAATTTAATCGGGTATATCTGGGATAGGAGCATGGCACTGCGATGCTCTTACAGTATTAAGGAAATTTTTACAGCGGATTGAGCAATTGACCTATCTCGTCATTCAGATGATTAAAGGGGTTAGTAAAATCCGTTTGACCTAAATCGCTCAAGACCTGACGCATCGCCCGCAGGATAGCATCTGCCCCCTCCAGTTCTGAGATTCCTTCAAACTGGTGAATGTATTGATTGCGCTGCTCACAATAGCCATTCAAGACCTGTAAAACATCCAGGGAGGGCGATCGCCCATACTCCAAAATAGCCAACAACCCCGGACGATTGAGGAATCCCTCCAGCCGCAGCGGGTAATCCTTAAACCGATACTCTTGTAAAAATTGGTAGAGTTCTGGGCGATCGCCAGGAAGATTTGCCCAAAACGCTTTGGTTTCTTCAAACGATCGCGGTAAAGGTGGTTTCTGCTCTAAAAAGCGATCAACCAATAAATACAATGCCCGTTCTTGAAATTGAAAAACTCGAACTAAAAAGCTGGAAAACTCCTGATTTTTTAGTTCCACAATTCCATTGAAATAAGCTTCCCGCAGTAGCGCCACTGCATTCCGATGCAACAATACCTGAATCTCGCTCTGCCAGCGTGGATCGAGTAGGGAGAGGACGGGAGCGATCGCCCCTTGCGCTCCTCTAAAATCCAGCGATAGCCGACAATGCCCATAGCGCAGTAATGCTTCCAGAAGAGGAGTTGCTAACCCTGAATTTTTGAGCGTGACTAGCGCTCCGCTATAGTTGTAATCTTGCAATTGCTGCCGGATTACCTTCACGTCAAATTCTTGCCGTAACACCTGCACATTGGTCAGGAATACTCGCGCCTGGTGACTCTGCTGTTCCTGCGGATTGCGTACCTGCCACACCCGACTTTTAGGGGCATATCCCGCCGCCTGCAACACGGCCCAGGCAGACTTCATCACAGGCGTACCCGAAGAGGCATTCAACTCCAGAGTGTCTTGAGACGTGGAGTGGGCGATCGCCGCCTCAAGCCCCCTCCGTGCCGCCTGTACTGCTAACAAGAGGTTTACTGGGTCATCTGATAGGCGATCGCCTGCGGGGAGAAGGACAATTCGCTCCTGAGGGAACTGAAAAGGAACATCCATCAGCCATCCTTGCGTTAATTCAGCCCGCTCTTTCGTCCCTGTGGTATAGAGCAACAACACCTGCTTAATGGCCTGTCCCTCATCCACCAGATAATGCATCAAGCTCACGATTGAGCCATCCTCATGCGTATTATCTGAAACAGGATCTTGTTGGCCGACAAAGGAAAGAATAATGCTGGGCATAGATCAAGGGAAGAACTTAAGTAGTGGAGGGTTAGTGATTAGAGATGGCGATCGCCTCAGTTTTGCAACTGCTCTAGCCCCCACTCGTACAGGGTTTGAAGTAAGGATTGACTTGGCTTAGGCCAATCAGCGGGGCAAACTCCTTGCACTCGTTCCTCCATCGCTGCGTAAATGACCTCTACTGATGGGGTACTCAAATCAGGCCATAACTCAGATGCAAGTTTCTCCAGAGTTAAAGGCGTACTTCGATGAACAACACTATTGCGTAACTCATTAATAGTTTCTAACTGCTGGCACAACGGCTCATCTCCCGCTAATCCCTGCTGCTTCTGCCAAGCTAAACGTAGTTCTGCCAGACTAGCCTTATACTTCACGCCCCAATTTTGTTTTTCAGGTGGAAGCACGATGTAGCCAAGGTTAATCCAATCCTCAAGCTGATACCGCCAAAACAGCAGCCGTTCCAGTGTTTGAGCAAATTGCATGAAGGCTGCCGTAAAATTCTGTTGGCATAGCTCTATACGCAATAGGAAGCAAGATTCCCAGATCTTGAAAAACTTGCTGCTTGCTGTTTCACTATTACCAGGAGGCAGCATTGCCTGGACTTGTGCCCTCCAATCTTGCCGAACTTTTTTAGATGCTTGACGTTTAGTTGAAGGGCGATCAATCCACTCGCGTAAACATTTCAAAGCGTCATCGAGTTGCCAATTGGTTGTCAGTGCAAGGCAGTCAGCCAGTTCATACAAGTATTCATAGCGATCGCGATGGGACTCTAGCCAAACCCTAGCTTCTGTAAAGTCTCCTCGCCGCCACGCTGAGACAATTCTCTCCCGCTCAACAGGCCAGAAATACTGCCCCAAACTAATAGTGCTAAAAGTTTGCGCCGGACACGCACCACTACAGCCTTCATGAACCTCTTCAAATAAAGGGCTAGGTTCAATAGGCACTAACTGTTCAACGGGGCACTGCCGCATCAGAGCCGCAGCACAGATTTCTAGCGTATTCGCAATTTGAGGGACAGACCCTTTCGTTTGAATCTGAAGAGTCAGTGGCGCATCGGTCTCCTGTTGGATAAGGCGTTCAAGGGCATATTGCACAATAAACGACTCAACTTCCCGTCGAATACTCTCGACTTGGTTCACAGCAACAACGGGCTTCCATACATCGACTTGCAATTGAGGGTAAACCTGCCGGATTTTACCTGCCATCAACTTGGCTAACCAGAGGGTATCTCCCCGACGAAAATTCCAAGGTACCTCTTCAGGTTGGTCTGTCCCCCACAGAATGACATGGCTTAATCCATCCTGTATCTGTTCCGCAAGAATTACGCCATCCAGTAGCAACTCCACTGAAGAAAAGTCTTCAGCCGCAGCACACTGCTGATATGCAATTTTCCCCAAATGGCGCACACTCCAACGCCATTCTGGTTTTGTCGCATCACCGTGATAACCACGCTCCTCCCCAAACTCTGCATAGAGTTGATCGATATGGGGTGGATGACCGCGATCGCCATCTGCCCCAAAACTACGCACGATACCATCCTTACAACGCCAACCTATTTGACGCGTACCAACCGTAATAATGAGAGTTTTCATGCTTTTTAAGAAGGAATTGAGGAAGAAGCGATCGCCCCTATTGCAAAGGCCAAATCTGCGCGAAGTTATTGCGATCGGTACGTTGACGCAACTCATCTACATATTGCTTACGTGGATTTTGAGTTGCCCCAAACACAGTTACAACTTGATACTCTTCTAAATCGGCAATCCATACAGGTGAAGGTTTTACCCCACCATGTACCTGGCCACAAAGATTGGCATCATAATTTTGACCTCGCTTAAGATCTCGGTGATGCAGGACAGCAAGAGCATAAGGTTTACCAAAATCCTCCTCACCGCGACAAACCAGAATGCGACAGTTGGTATCAACAGCTTCTGGCCAGCGATCGCTCCTTACCTGTCCTACCTCAAGAGGGCGTTGGGGGCTAATTGGGCGATCAGCTAAATGACCTAGTGCTTCATAGAAAGCATTTAACCGTTGGCGAAACCGTTCCTGAAAGCCTTGTACATTGTTAGGTAATTTCCAAAAAGCATCATCAGTTTCAGGAATGAGTGTAGAGCCGCGCCACCAGGGAGCGCGTTCTCGCGTGCTACGGGAATAGCAAGGCCGCCTTGCCCCCTGGCCTAACCCTCCCAGATGAAACATCATCCAGGTTAAATTCGCACATAGTGCTTCGATGTGCTGCTTTTGAGCGCTGAACGCTTCTGAGGAGTAGGAAAGCAATAATTTCCCAGCCTGTTCGCCACAAGGGTCATCCTTCCCTTGAGCAGTTGGGCGGGCCTCCTGCTGAACTACCTGACCATCAGCAATCCTAACGGTCAACCATCCTCGTTCTTGAGTCGGGCTAATAGAACCAAATAAATTTCCTTCTAATCGTTGAACTTCTCTGGAAGGTAATACTCCCCGTGCAAAAACTCGAAACCAGTAACGCATCATGGATTTGAATGCGACCGGACGCACCTCCGCGTCTGGGATTCCCCGTGTTTGCCACACGTTGCGCCCACTATTCCAGTTCCATTGGGTAAATCGTTGTCGTCCGTGGATCAGTTGACCTTGCAAGGTAAATTCCACACTGAAAAACGTATCTTCAGAGGAGGATGCTCCGGCTCTAACCAAGCTGCCATAGCCTGTATTGACCTGCGAACCAATTCCCGCTTGCAGTCCTTCAATAAGCCACTGTTTCACCTGATCCAGAGTTGCATCATCACAGGTACGAGTTCGGCGAATTCCAATCAGGAATACAACATCAGCTAGAGAAAGAAAAGGACTCGGGTTGGGCGAATAATTTAGATCGCTTCTAGAAGCATCCCACGACCAGATGTTGTTTGCCATATCTACGGCTAATCCGCCGTTATTCGATGATTTTTGAGGTAATGGGTAAGCATCTAGAAAAACGACCTTGCCCGATCGCTCCTCGCTCTTCGTACTATCTAAGAAGCCGAAATACTGGCGCGATACTCTTTCCTCAGCCTGCTTCCAGGAGAGTTTTTCCTGCTCCATCAATTCTCGAATTGCCTGGGTACGGGCTACACCGCGCAGGGTACTGGCAGGAATGTAAGGCATTCCCAGTGCATCAAAGGCAGGCAGCAGAATGCTCTCTGGTCCCCGGTGCCCACCGACGCGAATACGCCAAAGGCATTTCACCTGAAACGTGTTTCCTTCACCTGCAATCTGCTTTGTTCGTTCCGTCAATTGGAGAAGGCGATCGCGATAATTCCCTTGCTCCTCAGCCATTTGAAGAATTTGTACTTTGGTGGGGTCTTTGTGATCGCTATCGGGCGATCGCATCCACCGCAGATATTCAACAAAACTGGCCGAGGGATCTGGCTGAAACCCTGGATCAATCAGCCACGGAGAAGGAGGATTACTATTGCCACCATTACCACCGCCACCACCTGAGGGTCGAGAGCCACCATTACCGCTACCTGCCCTGATAGTAATGACCTTCTTTTCTGGCTTCGGATTACTTCCTTCTGTTGTAGGATTGGGCCGACTGGTTGCAGGATTGGGTTGAGGTTTTCCTGGCCGTTTTGGGCGATCAAAAACCATTTAGGCCTCTCCTTTAATGTCGTGATAAATCGCTGTAGCCCAAAAGCTAAATTCTTGGGCGATCGCCAACCCCAAACCTGTTAATCCCAGGTAATCATCTATATCAAGCTTCGTTAAAACTTGCAGGCCATCTTCACTCCCTAAACCTTTGTATTCTGGAGTATCTGCTATCTCTTCAAGGCAACAGAAAAAATTTTCAACAACCTGCCGTTTTCCAGTTTTATCCTTACTAATGGCCTTCTCTTCTGCTTTAAGACGCATTAGTCCCCATGTTGAAAGATAAGTATAAAGCTCAACCGCCTGATTTTTCTGTTCCTTCAAGCGATTACCGTCCTGCTCAGAGTCCGATCGTAATTTGCTGAGCTTTTCGTAAACAGGCTTGCCCATCGTGCGTGGATCGAATGTCATGTGAAGTCCCTCCTAATTGGCACTGGCTAACCACTGTTGAACAAATCCCCGTCCTAAGCTCTCCTGCCCACCGATTTGAAGAATTGATTGCTGGCTTAGAACTTCTGCAAAGTCCACTTTTGCAGGTGCAGCTGAACCATTGGATTGAGCCGTGGTACCCCACGGGAAGTACATTAATGTATCTGGAGGAATGGCCTCCTCATAGCGAAAACCTCCATCAACAGTTTTGTGTTCGTCTAATTTGACCTTTACTTGCCGCCACAAACTCATCTGAGTCAATGTGGCGCAGTGCTGATCGGGAAGGACAATCAACCGTTTAATCGTGCTGGATTCATTGCTTTGAGGCACGAAGATATTCCAGTTCTCCCATGTTTTGAGTTCGCTGGTTTTGAGAATGACATCTTTCAGGTAAATAGGCTTAGTGTTTCCGACTGTCGTGCTGTATTCAGCAGGAATTTCAGCCGCTACTCCATTCAAACGCGCCCACCGTTGGAGCAGTAACGGGCAGCTAATCCAAACCACCCCATGACTGAGAGAAGGCACAGGCAGCCAGAGGATTGAGCCATCACCAATCCAAATTGCCCCCTAGACGAGTTGATTTAGGTCTTTGCCAGTTTGCTCTTTGTATGCTGCAACTAGTTCCAAGTTTTTCTGGTCTTCAATTTCGGAGCCAAATAGGAAGATTTGCTGCAGCTTCTTCGTTATGTCCATTTCATCCGTTTCGAGGCTTGCCCTGAACCGACCACGAATGGAACTGGACGGAATATAGGGAAGCTCCGTATGGGATTCGCGGGCAATCCCCAGCAAATTACCTTCCTGGGTTGTCCCCCCGGTATGTAGCGGGGAGAGAAGATAGAGATAGACCAAATCACAAATCATTGCTGCTGTACTCCATAGGGAATCCAAAGTTTTTCTGAGTAGCCAAGCCGTCGCCAATTATGAACTTTGTTAGGTGTGCCGTTATCGAGGGTCGGCTGATCCTGAAATAGTTCCGCTGGATGCTCCAGGTAGTACACACTGCCAGGGGGAACAGCAAATACCTGGGGAGCTGGAATACTATCTTTGTCTCTACTAACGAAACGACAACTTATGGGCATAGCTTTTGCCGTAGCAACACTGACCAGTGGTCCCTTTTGCTGGTTCGGATTGGCTGGATAGGCCAGCCCCCATTCTCACGGCCACGCACGACAGGTCGCAACGCCCTGCCGATTGCGCTCAAAAACCCCAGGGGTAATGAAATAGGCCAGCGATCGCCCCGCTTTTCCTCCCGCTTTCGCGTTTTCCTCTAAGGCCTGACGATTGTTCTGGGATTGCTCCTGCAACCCCTTCCACTGATCTCCAAGGGAACTACCAGCGTATTCCAGTAGAACACGATGGCCTTCCCCACCTAGTGGTCTGTCAACTTTATTTTGAGGGGCGGGTAGGCGATAATGGATAAAGAACTTCTCCCCCTTTAACAGCATGGCAAAGAAGAAATACATCGTAGCTCTGACAGAGCA
>NZ_JAMPLB010000104.1:0-15489 GCF_039962325.1 Leptolyngbya sp. PL-A3 | reverse complement strand
AGGCTAGGCTACTGAGAGGAGGTCGGGTGATATTCATCTTTTTGGGGACTGTTTGATTTCAACCCCCATTAGACCTCTTTTTTGCTGGGCTGAGATAATCTCACTTTTCTACCGGCGATTGATGAACTATCAAAAGTTTTCTCGATTGCCGCAACGTTAAAGGCCCAGACTAACAGGCATTAAACAAATTTGAGTGGTCTTTGGGCTGCAACCCTTTCAACTGGTAGGCATTGATTCGAGAAGCTTGGCAAGAATTTGCAAAAACCAATTTCCAAACGTTGCGGAGAACATCCCACACAGAAACACAACTACAGCCGAACCAATGTAGTGAATGAGATGAACAGCTTCCGGTGTGAAGTACATGAAATAAGAGAGAGGAACCAGGATCAAGAAAGATCCCAGGAGCGAACCCAATAAGAATTGAGTTGCTCTACTCCGCCAGGTTGGAAGATTGGGGTCGTTATGTTCAGATTGCATAGTCTGTTCTACAACTCAAGCTGTGTCTATTCTAGAGTAAGAGCAGACAAAGCATCGTGCTTCGCTGGCTATCTACTGAGTGACATGCTCCCGAAGCTCACCCTAACGGGTAGAGCACGGGCTTCCCTTCCTCGCGGTTGTTTTTTCCTATTTCATCGGGGTTCCCATGCAACCTTCCTCCACAGGCAGTACCACCGACTGTCCATCGGCTACAAGTATAAGTCCTCGCTGCTCCACCACTTGAGCGGCGGCGACATCTCGGTCTGTGACATATCCACAGGCATCGCCATGATGCATCCGTTCACTGAGTTCCTTCTTCCCGGTATGCACTCCACACTGAGGACACGTTTGGCTTGTCCCCTTAGGGCTGATTGACTGACGAAACTCCTGAAACCCTTGCTGTACCGGAGGATGGGTAGCGTCAGCGTAACCCATCGAAACCGTTTCTGATGTTGTGTTTCGGTTTGCTCAACGCCAACCTATCCCATAACTTTTGTGAGTCAATCAGGGCCTTTACAGATTCAAGCAGGATTAAGGGGCTTTTGACTGAGAGAACCGTTACAGCACTCACAACAGGAACCTCAGCGATGGTCAATGGCATGACTGCTGCAACCAATGATGTGGGACTCGTGACACCTCCAAATGGACAACATTTGACGATCGCCGAATAAGCACAGATCTTTAGCCTGGAAGCAGGCCAAACAGCCAAAGCCGAAACATAGACGTTGTGGCTCTATTATCCGAAGTGCGCGATCGCCTCATTAGCTTAAGCAGGCTAGCTCCCTGTTTCAACTCCGTTGCTAGAAGAAGAATCGAACGGATTCAGTAATCCACAGTTATAAAACTGCATGTAGTTCTTACTAACGTTGTTAGAAACATTAGTTGACCGCAAATCACGCCGCATTGCCAAAAAAATAGTTGCTAACCCTTGCTCAATTTCTTCTCGTGCTTGCGGATTATCTTTGATTAACGTCAATACATCTCCTTTTGCTTCTGTCCACCAGCGGTCATAGCACTTCATGTACTCAAAGATCGCATCGAGCACCTCGTCAGAAGCAAATAGCCAGGCTTTTTCAATATCTGCCAGTACAGTCCGGCGTTCTGCCCAATCCTGCGTAATCATCAAACCAAACAATGCGCCATTGAGTTTTTCATAGAGTTCCTGGCGACGGCGAACGAGATCAACCTTGCGTTTTGTATTCTCCTGCCAAGTATACGTAATGACACCAATTGCCCCTGTAAGAGAGATGCCCAGAATCGAGCCAAGTAGTGGAATGAAGCCTGCCAAGGATTCCATTGGAATAATTGAGCGAGTTTACAGTTTAATACCACTGATACTGTAGGAAATTTTTCAATAAAAATGGCTTAACCTATAATTCATGCTGTGTTCGGTAAGGCGGCAGTAGTACGGCAGTATGAGTGGTCGTTTCATCGGCTTCAATCTCCTTGATACAGCAGTTCGTACAAAAGAGCTAAGTCCGGCGATCGCTCTTGTCCATTTGGGATTAAAGAATTGGAATGAACAAAAATCACATCCAATGTGCTGGAGTGATTCAATGTCACCCCAGCACATGCTAGCCTTGTCATCCCCCAAAACCTATACCAAATGCCTTTATCTAGCAATAGGGCGATCGCTCCTCACACCATAAGCAACAGCCGCATTCATGCACGGAGTGAAATCGGTGAAATGTTTTTCCGGTGCAGACAGCTTGGTGACTGGGAACCCTAAAGCAAACCATTCAAAACCTGCGTTTTTATGAAAAAGCGAGCTGTTTCTCTCATCACAGGGGTTCTATTACTGACTGCACTAGGGATTAATAAGGGACAAGCCAGCAATCTTGGCAATACCACCACTCCCCCAGTTGCTTCCACAGTATCCCTTCCGACCAGTCAGGAACAAACTATTGCTCAACGCCCTTTATCCCCCGGCGATCGCTCCTCTGGCACTGTTGTCTCGGTTGGTGATGGCGACACCCTTACCTTAAACTTCAACGGCCAAAATGCCACAACCCGACTGGCGTGTATCGATACTGCCGAAAGCGATGCTCCCATGGGGCAAGAAGCAGCAAATCGGCTTCGCCAGATCCTGTCTAGAGGCACGACAGTCACAGCTCGTTACGTGGATACCGACCGCTATAACCGCCTGGTCGCAGAAGTCTACCTGGGCGATCGCTCCGTCAACCTCCAGATGGTGCGTGAGGGATATGCCGTCGTCTATGACCAATACTTAAGCGGCTGTGCCGATACAGAGCAAGCCTTTCTTGCCGCCGAAGCCGAAGCTCAACAAAACCAGCGTGCCTTTTGGAGCCAAAGTAACCCGGTCATGCCCTGGGATTGGCGGCGTGGAGTCAGACAAGCGCCAAGAACAACGGGTTCTCCTTCTCCCACACAGACACCTGTGGCTATTCCGTCTCAAGTTACGCCATCACCTCGACCCACAGCACCCACAGCCACAACCCCTGCTAATACCTCAAACTGCGACCCCTCCTATCCTGGCATCTGCATCCCACGTAACTCTCCTGACCTCGATTGCGGAGATATTCCCTATCGTCGCTTTACTGTTAGACAACCCGACCCTCATCGCTTTGATGGCGATCGGGACGGCATCGGCTGTGAAAGTTGAAGGGAATGGCCTAACCTCAAAGAAATCACCATTCTTCACCTGGCCTATGAAAAAAACCGCTCTGAAGATCAGAGCGGGTTAGCGTATGGAGAATCAAACCATGAATTCTTATCGCCTCGACCCAAGACTTTAGTTGATCCTTGCGTGTCGAAAAACTTTCGTCTGGGGAAACTATGCTTATATTCGCATTCCCTAATCTTTGCCTATACCGAAGGTTCACTCGAATCTATCGCTGTGGCCGATGGGTTGAATCCGTATCGTCTCGGTTGAGCGATCGTAGCCACAAGCCGAATCCCTGGTTTCGGTGGGGACAACAAAAAGATAGAGGCGAGACATCCGGTAGGCATTTTGTAACATATATGACTGTGCTCATTTCTATTAGGGTGTGAACTCCAGAAGCCAAAACAGTAAGGACGGGGTTGATGGTTGAGGTAGTGGCGATCGCCTTTGATCACTCGAACAATTAAAACCAGAAGCCCCATCTCCTATGCGAATTCTGGGAAAAAGCCGAAGATGGAAAACCTAAACTTCCCAGAACTAAAGGACACCCATGGATTTCCATGCCCAGTCAATTCAGCTATATAGAAGAAACTACTGATTAGATCTAGAGGTGGACGATCGCTCATCTTCAACTGACAGCCGACCACGGCAACGCAAGAAAATACTATATCTGACGAAAAAGTGGGCATTCTAAAAGGGGTATCACCTTCGGTTCTGTTTCCCCTGATTCCTTCGGTCTGCGATCGCCATGCGCTTTCTTCTGCTCCATTTACCGATAGCGTTACTTCGATTTAGCTTCTACTTCTTTGTCTTCTCAACACCCATTCTCGGTGTCTGGCTGGCATCCTCGCTGGTAGCTTATGCGAATGGACCTGTCTGGTTAGTCCTCTTTTCAGGGATTTTGCTCTTTCCCCTCATCCCCATCATTTGGGATCTGTGGGGACGGAGAAAACAGAAAACGCCTGGAGTTTTGACCTGGGGCGATCGCATCACGTTACGAACTCTTCTGCTGAACTTGGTCTTTATTACCTGCCTGTTGGCCCTTCGCCCTCAAACGTCGTTCTTAGCCCTTGCAACCCGTGGCGACTGGATGCTAGATGGTCGCCAGGGGGCAGGAGTTGAAATGACGCGAAAGGGCTTGTTCTATTTGGCCAATCAATTGGAGTGGTTGTATCTCTCCTTCCACCACAACCCCTTCCAGCAATACGCCGACTCCAGCAGCATTCAAGTGCAGCCTACACCTAATTCAACCTCAATTCCCACACCGAAGCCTTCACAGGCAGCCAGGGAGTGGCCCTGGGAAAGGGTGAGCCTGCATCCGGCGATCGCCACGATGCCTGCCAGTGTAGAAACGAGTATTGAATCAGTTGCTCAGTACATCGTTCAGCAGGAAAAAGATCCCTTTCAACGGGTTAAAGCCCTGCATGATTATGTGGCCGATCGCATTGCCTATGATGCCCCATCCTATTTTGCTGGGCAATACCCACCTCAAGATGCAGAAACAGTTTTCCAACGACGAACAGCGGTATGTGCAGGCTACGCAAAACTGCTGGAAGCACTTGGCAAAGCTGCAGGGGAAGAAATTCTCTATGTAGTCGGAGATTCACGCAGCCAAACCAGTGATCTGAATGGACAAAGCCATGCCTGGAATGCAGCAAAGATTAATGGCGTTTGGTATTTGATTGATGCAACCTGGAATAGTGGCTATGTGGATAGTTCAGGCTTTACCAAGCAGTACAAGACCAGTTACCTGTTTCCGCCACCTCATGCCATGGTCATCAGCCACTTTCCAGATGATCCGTCTTGGCAATTACTACCAAGGCCCCTCAGCCGTGGCGAGTTTCTAAGGCAACCCATGCTCCGACCCCAGTTTTTCGCGGATGGGCTAAAGCTGGTATTTCCGACGCGATCGCAAACAGATGTACAGGGAAATGCTCTTCTGCAAATTGAAAATCCCCGCCAGAAATGGCTAATGGCAAGCTATCGGGCTAAAGCAGATGCCCAGGCTCAAAATTGTCTGGCACAACCCATCCAGGGCAGTCAAATTTCCTGTTCTTTCCCAGAAACAGGAACCTACGAAGTCAGCCTGTTTAGTGGGGGTGAGCAAGCTGGGCGTTATGACTATGTGGGGCAAGTGGAATTTAATCGAAGCTAAATGCAGCAGGGAACGACAGAACCCATATGCAATAATCAGATCAGCTTGGAGTAGAGGTTGGCAGAGGCAATTGAGGAAACCGAGCGGGTTGCTCTCTTTATCAGTCGCCCTCTCGCCGGTCTCCGGACATGATCGGGTCGCTTTGTGCCCAGAACCTTCGTTGTGTGGTTCTCGCTTCTTGTTCAACCTGAAGGGTATTTCTCCTGGGTTGCAGCGCAGCCGTTTAGATACTGCCAATCAACTACTGCCATTCCTTCCTGAACTAATAGGAGATTGACTGATTTCCCAAGTCAATCTCTGCCATTTTCCGTCTATAGCGATCAGTATCGATGCTTCGCATTTGCACAGCTTTGTCCATGAGGCAAGAGTTGACTCAACCGGCTGGTAGCTTGCTGTCCTACAGGCTGGTCGCTTTCTGGTGAATCGATGCAACCTAATCTGACTGTGACAGTTCTACCCTTACCCAAGTAGTCGATCGATCCCGATGAATGGGTAAGAATCCTCTCATCTTTGTCTTACAAACAATTTAAGCGTGCCTGGAAAACTTTAAGACAGGAGGGTAAGAGAACGGTTGAACCAACGCTCTTATCCAATTCATAAATCATATCTACGAAGTCAGGAGGTATTTCATAGTCAAAACGTCAACGACCTTACATCAAAGCGCAGCTTGAACTGCTGTATCGGTCTTTTCTCTTTCATTCAGTACAACTCATCCATTTTAGGAGGAACATTCTATGAAACGCTTGATCATAGCTACTTTGTCTACGCTTGCTTTGTCCATGCTGCTTGCGCCTGCTGCTCAGGCTGAGACGACCCCGAATGAACTGGTTAACCTGGCAAACACAGGCTATTTGAAGGACCAAGGCATTCCCAGCCACGACGCGCTAGCTCATGCGATCCGATTTGGGCAAGTGAACGCCGAGGATCTAGTCGAAGCTGGAGTTGCAGACGATCGCCTCTCTCCTGAAATACTAGACGATGCCAGTTACTTATCACAGGTGGAATCAAGATTACGTAACTTGATTGCAGACTGATACTCCATAGCTGCTAGAACCCTCTAGCCTGATTCACTTCGCAATACTGTCTGGAAGCCTTCTTCAGGCAGTATTGCGACGCTTCAAAATCCGAAGCGATCGCCCCTGACGCAAACGTCCTTTTGTCAAAACATAAGAAGATTCTTATCCACGGCTTACCTCAAATTTATTCAGCCTGTGGATATTGAGTGAGAATACCCAAAACCATTCGAGTGCATAGGAGGTATCCGATGAGTTCCCAAGTTGTTTCAAAGATAAATGCTAAAGCTCCCAAGCCCCAATCTCGTCTGAATTCTGCTTTTAAGCAGCTATGGTCAATTCACTGGTGGATGGCAGCCTGTTATCTGGTCTTATTTGCTGGTGGATTTAGCATGGTGCGGATGCCGGAAAATGCATTGCAGGAAAATGCTTACACTCTGCATAAATCCTTTGGTGCACTAACAATGGGGCTATTGACCCTGCGAATTTTCATGCTGCAACAGGTGTGGTGGCGCAAGTACACTCGTCGCTTACCCAAACCCACAGGGGAATGGATACGAACCGTGTTGCTCCATGCTGCAATTTATGGATTCATGCTGGCAGTGCCGATAAGCGGTTTTTTCTTATCCAATTCCTATCAGAGCGGCAATGTGCCATTCTTCTGGATAGCGACGCTCTCTGATATCTTTCCAGAGAATGCGGCAGTAGTGGGGTTGGCACGCAGCTTACATTTCTGGATTGCTTACATGTTCCTGGGATTCATTATGCTACACGCCATCGACCAACGAAAATATGTACGATCACTCTGGCGACGGGCAACCCAGTCCCTTAAAAAAGTATCGTCCAAGCCTTCTTAAGATCGGAGTGAGAGAATCATGCTATCTCCTAGTTCTACTCATTCGGTGCAGCAGTACGTTAGCTATCTACATCAGCAAATGACTGATCCCCGTATAGCCTCCTCCATACGATGGAGCAATACGGCTGGGACAGAGGTTTCCTCAGTACAGCTTCAAGCAGTTCAATCTCTCAGGTTAGAAGTTACTCTTTCGCGTCAATTTGGGAGGCTGTGATGGCGGTTCGATCCATATTTAAACCCTGGCGGCAGTGGTTAAACGGCACTCGTCCCCGGATCTTAGTCTGGTACTTTCTGCTCACTGCTTTCTCCAGCGTGGCTTCTATTCTGGTCACTTATCACATTCTCTATGAACGGATTCGTGATCAGTCTCAAGAGTATATTTCACGCCAGATTCAAGCATTTCAACAGAGCGTACAGCAACTACCAACAAAGGACGCTCTACTGCCTGAGCAACACTCAAAAGCTCTTTTTGATCGCTTCTTTGCGGGTTATCAACCGGTTGATCAAGATGACTATGCGATCGCCCTCACACAGGGGCAGATATACCGCTACACAGAGTCGTTTCCACAGGAATTACTGTCTCAAGAAACAGCGCTCATTCAGGCCTGGGCGAACTTAAGCCGCAGGACAACGGGCAGCGTTCACACGGCCATTGGCGAACTGTTTTATATCGCAGAACCTATTGTGGTGAATGGTCAAATCCAAGGGGTTTTAGTGATGGTGCATTGTGCGGATAGCGTCTATCAAGTAGTCGATAGTGCGCTTCTGCTCATCATTCCTGCAACCCTTGGTGTGATGGGAATTGCAGCAGCGATCGCCTGGGTTACGGCAGGGCGAGTTCTGTCGCCCTTACGAACCTTGACGCAAACAGCTCAATCGATCACCGAGGTGGACATGGCGCAGCGGATGAACGTGGAGGGAACAGACGAGATTGCACAACTCGCCACGACCTTCAACGCGATGCTCGATCGCCTTCAGGTTGCCTTTGAGAGCCAGCAGGAGTTTCTCAAAGATGCAGGACATGAACTGCGAACGCCGATTACCGTAGTTCGAGGTTACTTAGAAACCCTGCAATTTCAGCCAGAACGTCAGGAACAAAAGATTGCGCTGGCAATTGATGAACTCGATCGCATGAATCGGTTGGTGAATGATCTATTACTCTTAGCCAAAGCCGAATGCCCCGATTTTCTGAATCTAAAACTGGAGGAATTGGACTGGTTAACTGAAGAACTCTATCTAAAGGTGCGCTCAATGGCAGATCGGCACTGGCGGTTAGAATCGAAAGGGTTAAGTCCCGTTCGAGTAGATCGTCAGCGTCTAACTCAGGCCGTGATGAATCTGGTGCAAAATGCAATTCGTCACACCCAGGCAGGAGACACCATTACGTTGGGTTCCTCAGTGCGCAAAAACCAGGCTCACATCTGGGTGAGCGATACTGGGGAGGGCATTTCCCAAAAGGATCAAACGCGAATTTTTGAGCGCTTTACCCGTGCAACCACTCGCCAGTCTCAAGGCGAAAACCATGGACTGGGCTTGTCCATTGTAGAGGCAATTGCCCAGGCACATGGTGGCTGGGTAGAACTAGCTAGCGTACCGGGACAGGGTGCAACCTTTACCATTGTGATACCGCTTGAAGCGACTCCTGGAGTCATCCATGCAGCGAATTTTGATCATCGAAGACAATCCCCGCATCATCGACTTTCTGGAGTCTGGACTTCAGGGGCACGGCTACACGACCATCAGCGCTAACACTGGACGAGAGGCATTGCAAGTGCTGGATGCAGCCGAAGTTGACCTGGCAATTCTGGATTTAGGCTTACCCGATCAAGATGGATTGACAGTGCTTAAAGCAATCCGTGGTCAGGGATATGTGCTTCCGATCATTATCCTGACTGCCCGCGATGGAACTCTCAATACAGTTGCAGGGCTAGAAGGCGGGGCTGACGACTATATCACCAAGCCTTTCAGCTTTGAAGAATTACTGGCTCGAATTCGAGTCCAACTCCGCAATCCGCAGCCCCGCACTCAGGCCAATACAACATTGCAGGTTGGCAATGTCATCCTGGATTTGTTAACGCATCAGGTGCGGGTGGGCGATCGCCTGATTGAGCTTTCAGCCCGTGAGTTTCTGCTGGCAGAGTTCTTCCTGCGTCATCCCATGCAGGTACTCACGCGAGAACAAATTCTCGATCGCATCTGGGGCTATGACTACGATCCGGGCACAAATGTGGTCAATGTCTATGTGGGATATTTACGGAAAAAATTTGGTGATGATTGGATTGAAACTGTCCGAGGTATAGGGTATCGACTACGGCCATAATCAGTAGGCTTAATCGGAAATTAGACGAAAAAGTGGCTTAAAGCCTTATCTCATGAGCTTTTCCAGCTTTTTGAGGCAAAAATGACTGAAAGCTTTACCAGGAAAGCCTTTTGAGCTTTTTGCTTCCCTATTACTGATAAAGTCTAGTTTTGCCAATGTTCATCAAAACTCTCACGCGTTCTACCGCCTAAAGTAAAACAACGTCTTCCAATCAAAAATCATCAATATCTATCAGACACAGCTATGAACATTACTATTCGTGGGTTGCAACTGTTTCGTCAGTCTCACCGTCATTTTTCACTCATTACATTACCCACACTCACAGCATCTTTGATTATAAGCTGTGCGTCTGTTCAAACTCGCTCCACAGTATCTTCTTCACCGATTGCTTCACCGTCTCAAGAAGCAACTACTGCGGTATCAACGCCTGCTTTAAATCAATCAATGGTCCTCATTCCCGCTAGTAATTATACGATTGGTTCTGATGCTTCAGCCGATAGCCGTCCAGTCCATCAAGTTTCCCTGCGGGCCTTTCGGATCGATCGCTATGAAGTGACAAATGCTCAATACGCTGAGTTTCTTAACTCACTCGGACTTCAGCCACTGCAAGATGCCGCAGCAGGAGAGGTGCGCGATCGCAACTTGCCGCAATCAGCAGTTTCCCAACTAATTGAAGGGGTTGAGGGTCGTCAACAGCAACCGTTGATTGCATTGGATGATGAACACACCCGCATTGGTATTTACAACGGAAAGTTTGTTGCTCAATCGGGCTACGAAAACCATCCGGTTACAGAAACTACCTGGCGAGGCGCAAGCGAGTTCTGTCGGTGGCGTAACACCAGGTTGCCAACGGAAGTAGAATGGGAAGCGGCAGCACGGGGAGTCGAGGGACGCATTTACCCCTGGGGAAATGAACCGCCGACTACTAATCAGGTAGTTTACGGTCGCGCCTCTGGTGAAACGTCTCCTGTAGGCACTCACGATGCGGGTGCGACCCCGGATGGCATTCACGACATGGCAGGCAATGTGGCTGAGTGGACAAGCAGCCTCTATCGACCCTACCCTTACAATCCAGATGACGGACGCGAACAGTTGGATAACAGGGGTGAACGGGTCACTCGCGGTGGCGATCATGTCTTTGATTCTTCCCCTAACAAACTCACCACTCACTTCCGCACTGGATTTTCTCGCGCACCCGATCGCGGTCATCGTCATATTGGTTTCCGCTGCGCTGAGTCAATTTGAACCAGGGCAGTATCGGAGCATTGTAAACAGCGACCCACAGTTTGGATATTGATTTGTTGATGGTTATAGGGTCCTAGTAAGGAGAGCTTGACTAGATTAATTTGATGTTTACTGTAGAACACAACTTATGATTTTTCCCGCTTGTTTTTATAGCGAGCTAAGAATGTTTGAACAGCTTCTGACACAACCTGTTCAACCTCCTTTTCTGAGATCTCTAAATTCATAACCAGGAAGCGAGGCCAAAAAACCACATCGTTGATCATTCCCAAAAATTGCCACCTGTAAATTTTCCGGTGATGAGATAATTAAGATCGGCTACGTTCTATAGAATTAAGTGAGAGAGGTCAACTGAGTAGCAGGACAGGACAGGATGGTCAGGATCAAAGTCGTGATTGAGGATGAGCAAGGCAACATTCTGCGCCAGAGCGAGGCTCAACCCTTGAACTTAGGGCAGCAGACGTTACATGAGATTGAGGGAGTGGTGGAGTCCTGGCGGCAGCAGGTCTTGCCGGAAATCGAAGCCGAATTGTTGCACCAAGCCCAACAGAAGTTTACCCAGGATAAAAAAACGCAGGAGAGCTCGTGTGCGATGGAACCCGAGAGGTAACCATCAAGACCATTCATGGCTCGTTTAAGTTTACGCTACAGCGATACCGAACGAGTGAGGGAAGTCACAGTTTCTTCGAGTTAACAGACCAATTGAGTGGCGGGTACATCAGTTTGCGGTTGCAAGAAGTGAGTAGTTACTATAGCAATCGTATGAGTTATGAAGAAGTAGAGAAACTGATTGAGCGATTGAGTGGAAGGCGACTGCTCAGTAACCAGAAGATTTATGAGATAGTCCAATCAAAAGCTCAAGATGTGAGTCAGATGTGGAAAGGAGAAGTTGAAGCATCTGAGTTACTTCAGATGGAAGCATTGATTGCGGTCAAGACCGATATAGACCTATATGCCGAACAAGCAGAAGAGATTCTTTTGTTTGAAGATGGGATACAAGTTAAAGCTCAGAGTGCTCAACGACAGTCTCAAAAAAGAGCGAGTGTTGAACCGGCTCAAACCACTTCTACAACGGATTCTTCGGTTGTTCTCAGCGATGTCATTTTGCTGCAAACGGGCACGGGACAATTTACCTACCTGATTGCCCCAATCAATGCAATCGGTCAACCCTTAGTCTCGTTAGAGGCACGGGTCAGGATGCAGATTCAGCACACTTATGGAAACTGCTCTGAGGCGTTACCGATTGTTGTGATTTCCGACGGAGCCCGTGTGATCCGTCAGCGGGTTTCTCGATTGTTCTCGCCAGGAGTCGTGACCATTCTCGATTGGTATCACCTGTGTGAGAAATTGCGGCAGTTGATGTCGATGGTCAGCCTCAACCGAGACCAGAAACGGGTTCATCTCAAACGGATGTTGAGCGACCTCTGGCATGGGCAGGTGGAATCGGTGCTGGATTATCTAAAGACCCAAGTCACCTCCAAAAATCCAGAGAAATTCCAGGAGTTAGTGGGGTATTTAGAAAAGCATCGTCACGAGATCATCGATTATGACCGTCGCCACAAGCTTGGCAAAACCGTTGGCAGTGGTCGCATGGAGAAAGCCGTTAATCAAGTGTTTGGGCATCGTCAGAAGCACAAAGGCATGAGTTGGCGACCGCAAGGAAGTCGAGCGTTAGCTATCCTCAAGGTAATGGAACTCAACGGCGAGTGGCAGCAAACTTGGTTCCAAACGTATTGCATCTTGCTCATTCAGTTGATAGCCATATCCCCATACCGTTTCGCGATCGCGTGAACCTCGTCTTGGCTCGTTGGCGATCCCAACAAAGCGCGCTTTACAAGACAAACAGCATTGCAGTAGTAGCAGTGTTGCATCCGCCCCATCACCAGCAGGCAGACGCAAACTGATGATAACCGTAGTCGTTCCAGCGCGACAGTAGCGACAGATTTGCCATTTACTTGTGCTGGATTGAGTCCGCTTCGGCATATTGTGACGTTAGGTGCAGACATTAGTGTTGTGATGGAACGAAGTTGGGATTTAACGAGTAATTTAATACGGTTAATCACTTGATCTATGGTTTTCTAACCACTCCAAGAAGGAGTTTGCTCTTTGATAGCAACCCTCTGCCCCATCTAGCCAGGGGTGGCTATCATGTCCATCCAACACCGCTCCAAATTTTGAGTGGGCGCGATCGCAGCACAGCAAATACTCGTGCTTGTCTGACCACTCACCAATACTAAGCCAAAAGCCTGATTCACAAATCGGTTCGCCCTCCTCTGCACCCAGTACAAACACCTGAAAATTGGCGATCGTTTGCCTCGCCACGGTTTTAGCGTCAAATAAGCACCACTGAAGGCTCCGCAAGCTCTTCCAACCACCACCGACGACCTGCATGAACATGGCGTAATCTTGGGGAATTTGGAATCGCTTCTCCACCTCAGATGCGCCATAGTACCCCATGAATACGTTTTGTACCGATGAGAGACAAGTCATCCACACTGCTTCTAAATCAGTAGACTCAACCGCCGCAACAGTACGAATGAGCGGAGCCTCGTGAGCGGAGAATTGCTCAACAACTCTACTCCAGTTTTGCAGTAGTTGTTCTAACAGTTCTATCTCCATGTCGTTCAAAGCCATCGTGCAAGCCTGAACTTGAAGAAGCGATCGCTCATTCAGAAGCAGCCATCCTAGCCAAGCTGTGGAAAGCTGAAAGCACTGGAAGAGCGATCGCTTTTCTCAGTTAAGGAGCCACTTTCTCCTTAAACATTTTTCCGGCAGAAAAAGCAGGCACTTTGGTTGCGGGAATAGCCATCGCTTCCCCAGTTTTAGGGTTACGACCTTCACGAGCCTGCCGCTCCCGTGGTTCAAAAGTTCCAAACCCAACCAGCGTTACCTTTTCTCCTTGCGAAACCGATTCCATGATGGTTTCGATCGCTGCCGATAGGATACCGTCCGCCACCTTCTTGGTAACGTTTGCCTTCTCGGCTATCTGGTCCACTAATTCACCTTTATTCATGAGAGAGCCTCAATGATTCCTCCTAATTTGCAGGCCATTATAGCGACTCAATTTCTTTTGGAAGCATTTCTCTAATTCCCCTCCAGCAGTTCACCCAGAAGACAAGCCAAAGTCTAGTCTCACCAGGATGGATGCAAATGCTGTTATCTCTATCTAAAATGGGTGAAACCCGGAGCGATCGCTCCCGCCTCTTTCTATGACCTCGTCCGGCTCAGGGCATATTGTTAGCCTGTAACGGCGCATGCTTTGAAAATTCATAAATACGGTGCGTTCCCATAAATTTATTGGTGGAGGACTAGAAGCTAGATTGGGAAACGCATCCTATAAGATCGGCGATCGCACTAGAAAATGTCGATTGTGGGAAACTGCGATTGTGCTTGCAGGCAGTCCCATAGATATATTGCTAGACCAAGGTCTCCTGTCCAGAGCGGGTAGCGTAACTGTTTATAGAGTTGTTGCGATAGGCGGTACTGCTCGATTGCATGCATTGCAAAGACTCTAGCGCGATCGAGCCATATCTGGTTTCCAGTTCGCGTAAACAGCTTGAGAAATGCATAGCTATTGCCCCCTGTGCCATGACACAGATTTGATCCCTTCTTTAATGGACCCGCTTGCCAAGTCAGCTCTCCACCCTGCTCTAAAATGCGATCAAATTGCTCATTGCTTCCTCTTGGTAGTGTTGCCAAAACCGTCACCATTCCGGGGGCTCCATGACAGTACTGTACTAAGTTTGGAGTTTGACGAGGATGTGCTTTGTCATAAACAGCTGGCCAGTTTGCTTTTTCATTTTCTGTCACTGCGGTTTGAACCACAGTCATCATTGCTTTGGTTGAGATATCTTGAAATTCCTTATCGGTTAACAAGGACTGTCCAACAATCAATGGCGTTAAGTTGCTTGCAAAGCCATGTACAGGTCCCAACCACTGCTGTTGACTGCCGTACAGGTCAATTGTCCACAAATATACAACTTCGCCAACAGGTTGCCACTCTTGTAGTAGTAAGCTTGCTTGCAATTTGAAAACCTCTTGCCATCTTGATTCTTGCGTCCACTGATACATGAAGTAAGCCGCTAGCATCGAACCCGCCATGCCCCACATCAACTCTCGAATGGGCTGGGAGCCGTTTTTATGAATCGAGTGCAAAATTTGGTTAGCTTTGTCTTCTGAGGGAGATAACTTATATTGCAGCAGCAGCAGTGGTAGTTCTCCAAATAAATAAGACGACTGCTCTGGATAGGGACTGACTTTAGGATAGCGCTGTCGATTTCGTTCTAACGTCTCATCGAGATGAGTAGTTACATCAATGGTTGAGTCAATTGCTCCAACGGTTTGTAGGTAATGGGTTGCCCATAGCACGCCAGCTTTACCAAAATATAGGTCGCTGCCAAATGCTTGATCGTCCATTGGGTGTCCAGTCAACAGCGGCACAGTTTGCAGCTGAGTAATGGTTTCATAGACGATCGCACAAATTGCTTCTTGAACCACGTTAGGATTCCAATCAAGTTGTAAGAGTGGATAGTGTCTGGCTGGATCAAACAGTGTCATCTTTCTTGTGAGTTGTTTGCGGGTTGTTTGGGCGTTTTTATCAGTCACCATTTGGAACTAAATTTTACACCTGGAAAATCAATGAGTTTTTTCTAATGCCCTCCAGCTATTCCTAACTAAATAGCCTTGCAGTCTAATTAAACTCAGCGAGGCTGTCACCAGCCCCGCTGGTCTTCAAAACCGGACGTGAATTGTTTCAATTCATCCGGCTCCTCAACAGTTTGGTCGTTGTCATCGATACCTTAT
>NZ_JAMPLB010000103.1:0-15807 GCF_039962325.1 Leptolyngbya sp. PL-A3 | reverse complement strand
GGGTATGCTTTACTCATAGCTCTCTCGGTGCTGTTGACTATCTATTGGCAGCTTAATACTGAGAGAGCTTTTTTGCTTTTTTACCTGACTAGCCGACTTTTCAAACACCCTCTTAGACTGCTACCCTGCCTTAATGTCTCAAATTGCACATATCAGCAATACCCAGCGGCAGGAACTCATTCATACCATTGAACAAATTTGGGATACCTATTACCACATCGGTGAAACCCAAGATCTTGCCTTTAATATGGGAAAACTTCTATCCAAAATACAGGCATATAATGATGCAATTTTTTATTTCCAGCAGTCCCTAAAGCTAAATGGAATACAACCCGCTGTCCTTTATCATTTAGGTCTTTGTTACTTCCACCTTAAAAAACAAAATGCTGCTCTCTACTGTATCCATCAGGCGCTCTCAATAGAACCAACTTTTACCGATGCTCAGGAACTACTAACGGAAATTAAGATTACTAAATGATGGAGATCGCTTAGCATCGATGAAATTAAGAAAAACATCCAAGGTGTTTTTTGCTCCAATTGAGCCAGACAAGTTGTTCTCAACGTAAATAATTCATTGTGCAATTAACTGAGGTGGGAGGCGAGCGCTCAAGTTATTGCTCCTGGCAAGGAGCATCCATCCGTTAACACGATTCTATTATGGAGAATAAGTGATGCAATAAATCGGTACCAAAGAAGGTGTCCTGACTCAAAATGTAGTAGTAGCGATCACCCCCGTAAAAACCCATCGTTGATTCTGTATCCGGTGGCTCATACTCTAGATGCTTTTCCCCACCGCCTAAAGCAAAGGTACTAGGCAAATGGCCGAGGGGTGCTGTCAAGGCGTAGGGTATTCTGGCTTTGCGCTCAAAATCGTATTTTGACTCTGAGGGGTAGTGAAGCTCATAAGCATTGACTTCCCAACCCACGCGCTTAGCGAAAGCAAAGCTGATGGAACCCACGGCACGAGATGACGCTGAGCCTTGCTCTTGCCAACAGGCCTGCCACACCTGGGCTTGCACGGTGAAACCAAAGCGATCGCCACTATAAAAGCGCCACAAGCGATCCAAAATTTTTAAGTCAGCAGGCACGAGTTTGGCTAGGTCTTCCTCTCGCAGCCAACTCCCTTGTCGTCCTGCCAAACTCAAAATGATTGTACATGTCAACTTGTCGGCTGCCTGCCACTGAGCCGTCGCCAGATACCGCTGCAATGTTTGGTAATCTGCTGTTAGGGCTGTGGGCTGCGGTAAATTGAGATATTGCCAAATCGCTTGTTGAACCTCTGGCTCATTGCAGTGGTGCAACCACTCCAGGTCGGTTTGCGCTTCTAGAATAGACAGATAGATGTAGAGATCTCCTGGTAAGCAGTAAGCGTTGGTTGCAAGTTGTCCTTTGCCAGGAATCCGTAATCGAGTGTTTGGCTTGACTCCAGCCGGCACCTGCACCCGAATTGTAGGAGGAAAGACTTGGCCGCTACCTTCACAAGCAGCACAGGGGCGAGAAAAGGTTAGGCCCAAACCCTCACAAGTACTACATGCTCTGTGGCGATCGCGAGAGCGATATCGAGCCCCTAAACAACTGGGGCAAGCATGAGGTTGATGCCCTAACAAGATGCCTCTTCCCCAGCATGTTTCACAGAAGTTGAGATGCTCTAGCTCAATCGTTTTCTCACAGCCTAAAACGGCCTCCTGGAGGCTAATCGTTAACTCAATGCGAACATCCTCTCCTTGCTGGAGTCTGCCGAACAATTTCTGCATCCACTGGAATCGAAAAATCTGATAAAACCCCTGGGCAAAGCGTACCTCTAGATACCCATGCAGCAGACAACAGATGCGGTACAGCCCGGTCAAAACGCTGAACCCAAACACCAAAAACAGCACGAACTGAACCGTCATGAACCCCAGGTTTTGGTGGCTAATCTTTTGGGTACGCTGTAGATAATCGAAGAGGGTGAAAGGCATTGCTGCTGCTAATCCCCAGCGCAGCCAACTGTAGCTATGCCACAGAAGAATATGAGGATGGACACTCCTCACTTGAAGCAGCGGGCGACGTAGTGTCAGTAGCTCGTGGGCGAAAGAGGAGTCAGTGGGTTTTTGTAAGCAGGCAAAAACACCATAAAGTACCAAGAAGCAAACCAAGCTAATGAAGGTAAGATTCATATCCTGAGCAAGGTAATCGGAATCTTCTACTGAGCGATCGCTCTCACCAACCTCAAGTTACGGGAAACGCTCAAGAAGCATGACAGGCTTGTTCAAAGCTTGGGTATGGTGACGTTGTCATTAGGAGTAGCACCTTCTCTCGCTATGGCAGTGCGGTAGGAGGGGTGATTCGAGCCGCTGATGCTGCGCTGTACCGAGCCAAGCAACAAGGACGCGAGCAAGTAGGTCGTTACGGCTCAAGAGGTGGCATGACTGCCATGGCTTACGAACACCAGTAGGTTGTTCAAATGCTCTCTCTACTGCGCTTCAGTACCTACCCCTCCTTGCTCATACCCTAGGCGATCACGATATTGCGCGCACTGATGCTGCTCACGCTTGTATTCTGCAACGTCGCAAGCGTTGTAAACACTTGCCCGGCTCCCATGCCATCGGCATCAATACGTACCCTTGTATCCGCTCCCACCTGCTGCAACCGCACATACTGCACAAAGCGGGCAAACGCATTGCTGCCGCCATACGGTGCACGGCTCATGATGGGTCGCAGGTCAATCAAGTCTTCTCTACCACTGAAGCCCTTGATGATGTCTCCTGCTTCCCTTAGATTGTTGTAGACGAACGTGTCTCGCCCTGCATTGCCAGCTAAAGTGTCGCTGCCAATTCCACCTACAAGGACATCGTTGCCCAGTTCTCCAACTAAGCGATCGTTGCCGCTGCCACCGGTCAAGCGATCATTGCCCGCTCCACCCAAGCCACGGTCGTTGCCTGCACCTCCATCGAGGACATCGTTACCTTGGCTGGCAATCAGGGTGTCATTCCCGCCAAGTCCGAGCAAGACGTCATTCCTGGATCTATCTCGCAGGGTCTCAGAGCGAGTAGTGCCCTGAATACGGGTACCCGGCTGACCACCACTGATAGGCGGTAGCGCGGTACCGGTACGCCCCGTCAACCAACTCTCGCTGGCACTTACTCCAATTGCATTGCCTGCCAGGTCCGTCAGACTGCCCGAGGTCAACCTCACCTGATAGCGACCAGCTGCTGCCGTGAGACTACCCGGCAAGGTCAACGTCCAACTGCGCCGGTCAGCGCTGGCCGTCAGTCGTGCTCCTACTAAGGCAACAGGACTACCATTGCGCGTCAATACCAGATCCGACAACTCAAAGTTACCCACCGCTTCGTTGAACTGTAAGCGGATAAAACCCACGCTGGTATCTCGAATCTCAGGAGTGACATTCACCACCACACCTGCAGGAGCAACCGGATCAACCGTGAAGGTCAGCCCTGCTGAGGGCACACTGGTGTTGCCCACGGCATCTGTGGCAGTCACGCTAATAGTATGGCTGCCAAGGGTGAAAGCGGTGGTAGGCGTGAAGCTCCAGTTACCACTTCCATCTGCGGTCGTGCTACCTAAGCTAGTTGTGCCCTCAAACACCTCCACCAGGCTGTTCGCCTCACTGATTCCCGTTAAGGTAGGAGTTGCTTGGTTGGTAATGCGATCGCTGTTTGAGACACCTGTATCGCTTGCAGGAGTTAGGGTGGGAGCTGGAGGTTGAACGGGAGGAGTACCGTCAAAGGTGCGACTAAGCGGGGTGGCTGCCAAATTCCCGTTCCCATCGCTGTCCTGTGCGGTTGCAGCAGCAACGTCAACCGTGACAGTGCCATCGCTCGTGGGCAACACGTTGAAGGTGTAGGTCTGAGCATCGATCATCATGAAGCTAGTGAGAGTGCCGTTGGTAATGGTCACCTCGCTGGCATCAAAGCCCGTCACAGTTTCAGTGAATGTCGCTGTAACACTGAAGCTGCTATTAAGGGTAGTGGCAGAGGAGGAGCTCAGGCTGATCCCTGGAGACACGTCGTTATCGAGGAGGGTGACTGTGTGAGTGGCTGTTGCACCGATGCTTGCATTGGTCGGTACGCCCATCGTGACGATAATTGTTTCATCCGCCTCACCCAGGGCATCATTGGTCGAGACCAGGGTTAAAGTCGCGGTCGTGCTACCGGCGGTGATTGTCAGAGGACTAGTGGTGAGGGTGTAGTCACTACCATCGGTTGCGGTGCCTGCCAGCGTGAAGGGAACTGTGACATCTTGCCCCGAGAGCGCAGAGAGTTGGAGCGTGATGGTCAATGTACTACCTTCGCCACCACTTTGAGTCGCCGTTGTAAAGGAAACGGTGGGTATCGGATCATTGTCGGTAATGGTTCCCACTCCAGCTCCATCCACAATCGTGGCGTTACTGGAACTAGTGAGGGTAACGTTGAAGGTCTCGTTGGCTTCATCCAGCGTGTCACCTAGGACGGGAACGGTAATAGTTTGAGTGCTAACCCCAGGAGCAAAGGTGAGGGTACCAGTGGTTGTGGTGTAGTCGCTGGGAGCCACAGCACTACCATTACTCGTGGCGTAGTTGACTGTAACCGTTTGACCACTAGGAGCAGAGAGCGTGACCGTGAAGGTGGCATTTTGAGTGCCCGCATCGCCCTCAGTCAGAATGACATCGCCAACCGACAGGGTGGGAGTAGGGTCGTCATCCGTGATGGTTACAGTGGCCTGCTGCGTGCCACTCTCGGTGCCATTGGTGACGCTAGTAATGTCTAGGATAACCGTTTCGTTGGTTTCATCTGGGGCGTCGTTCACCCCGGTCAGCGTGACACTACCCGAAAGGCTACCTGCCGGAATGACGATGGAAGGACCAGAAGCAGAGTAGTCACTACCACTGGCTGTCCCCGTCAATCCCAAGTTCACCGTAACGTTTTGAGTCGAGGCGTTGGACAGCGTCGCGGTGACCGTTGCGACTCCTCCGTTCTCTGCCATCGAACTGCTGGATAGGTCTAAGGTAACGGTGGGTGCAGTGTCATTATCAGTGAGCGTGAGCGTAGCCGTATTGAGGTTGCCCACCGCATAGGTTGTACCGGTCAGGAGAGCAAGCTGAACGGTTTCACCTCCCGGTTCATAAATCGTGTCGTTGATGGGAACAACATTGAGCGTGGCGGTGGTAACCCCAGCCGCCAGGGTAAAGCTGGTGGCAGTGACGGCGGTGATGCCTGGGCCTGGAGTGAAGCTGTAATCTGCAGGATTGGCAGCGGTGCCTAGCACCCCAAAGTTAACGGTGAGAGGAGTAGTAGCTGCTCGGTTGAGGGTGATGGTAAAGGTGCCCGGTGTAGCTCCCGCTTCAGTGGGGGTGATGCCCGGAGTAATGGTGATGCTGGGAGCGATGCCATAGCGCTGGGCATAGATGCCATAATCAGAGCCATCTTGATTCTTGCTCGTCCAGACCACCGCAAAGTCGCCATCGGCGTCCATTGCTACCGTCGAGAATCGTTGCTGGTCATTAGTAATGGTATTAACTCTAAACTCACCACCTTGGGCAACACCAGCGGCGTTGTAACGCTGCCCATACACACCATCAAACGAGCCATCTTGACCTAAACTACTCCAGGTGATAACAAAGTCACCATCCTCATCCATTGCCACGGTCGACCATATTTGCTGGTTGCCCGTAGCCGTATTGACTTGAAACTCGCTCCCTTGAGCAACACCAGCAGCATTGTAGCGCTGCCCATACACACCCCAACTCGAGCCATCTTGAAGGTAGCTACTCCAGGTGACAACAAAGTCACCATCCGCATCCATCGCTACTGTCGACCAGTGTTGAGTGTTGGTGGTAGTGGAGTTGACTTTGAACTCACCGCCTTGAGCGCTGCCAGCGGCATTGTAGCGCTGCCCATACACGCCCCAGCCAGAGCCATCTTGGCCATTGCTACTCCAGGTGACAACAAAGTCGCCATCCCTATCCATCGCCATGGTGGGATACAGTTGATGGTTGCTAGTAACAGTGTTGACTTTGAACTCGCCCCCTTGAGCGATGCCAGCAGCATTGTAGCGCTGCCCATACACGCCATAGATCGAGCCATCTTGAAGGTAGCTACTCCAGGTAACGACAAAGTCGCCATCCCCATCCATCGCCACCGTAGAGAACAGTTGATTACTGCTGGTGACGGTGTTGACTTTGAACTCGCCCCCTTGAGCGATGCCAGCAGCATTGTAGCGCTGCCCATACACACCCCGTCCAGAGCCATCTTGACCTAAGCTACTCCAGGTGATGACAAAGTCGCCATCTCCATCCATTGCCACGGTCGACCACATTTGGTCGCTGTTGGTGACGGTGTTGACTTTGAATTCGCCGCCTTGAGCGACACCCGCCGCATTGTAGCGCTGCCCATACACGCCCCAGCCAGAGCCATCCTGATTCAAGCTACTCCAGGTAACAACAAAGTCGCCATCCGCATCCATTGCCATTGCTTGTGGCGATTCAGGAAAGGTGCGCTGCTGACTGCCAGTAAAGCTGTTGATGCGAAGCTCAGACCCGACAGGCGTAGGGTTGGCGATCGTAAAGCTGCGGCTAAAGTCGCCACCCGGCGTACCGTTGGCATCGCCATCTAGGGCGTTGCCGGTTGTATCGGTCAGGGTTGATTTAGCCGTGAGAATATAGTCCCCATTATTATTAAGGGGGGTGCTAAAGCTCAGGGTGGCTTCGTAGCGGTTCGTGGTGGCGTTGAAGCCGAAGGTAATGGTGCTGATTTGACTGCTGACGTCAACCCCGTTGCGAGTGAGCTGCCAATTTGCTGGATTCGTGGCACTTGCAGCTAGAGCCTCTGAGACGGCAACGACCAGTTGGGGCACGGTTTGCACGAGCCGTTCGTTGGAGTTAATCAAACTACTGTCTCCGGCAACGAACACACCTGCAACGATTGGCCCAGCGCTATCGACCGTCTCGTCATAGGCTTGGGCATAGATGCCAAAGCCAGAGCCATCTTGACCATTGCTACTCCAGGCAACCGCAAAGTCACCATCAGTATCCATCGCCACAGTGGAGTACAGTTGCTGATTGTTGGTGACAGCATTAACTCTAAACTCACTGCCTTGAGCAACGCCAGCCGCATTGTAGCGTTGCCCATACACGCCATAGCCAGAGCCATCTTGACCATTGCTACTCCAGGTGACAACAAAGTCGCCATCGGCATCCATTGCCACAGTGGAGTACAGTTGCGAGTCACCAGTAGCCGTGTTGACTTTGAACTCGCCCCCCTGAGCGACACCCGCCGCATTGTAGCGTTGCCCATACACGCCCCAGCCAGAGCCATCTTGACTATTGCTACTCCAGGTGACAACAAAGTCGCCATCGGCATCCATTGCCACAGTGGAGAACCATTGATGGTTGTCGGTGGTGGAGTTGACTTTGAACTCACCGCCTTGAGCGATGCCAGCCGCATTGTAGCGCTGTCCATACACGCCATAGCCAGAGCCATCTTGACCATTGCTACTCCAGGTGACGACAAAGTCGCCATCCCCATCCATGGCCATTGTGGGATAGGTTTGGTTGGAGTCAGTAAAGGAGTTAACTTTAAACTCACTGCCCTGTGCCACTCCTGTTGCATCATACCGTTGGGCATAAATACCATCACCAGAGCCATCTCCTGTGTAATTACGCCAAGCTACAACAAAGTTGCCATTGGCATCCATCGCCACTGTAGAGTTCAGTTGATCGCTGGTAGTGGTGGTATTGACTCTGAACTCACTACCCTGGGCAACTCCTGCAGCGTTGTAGCGTTGCGCATAGATGCTATGGAAGGGGCTGTTTTGTCCATAGCTAGTCCAGGTGACAACAAAGTCGCCATCCGCATCCATGGCTACTGTGGAGAGCCGCTGGCGGTTAGTGGTGGTGGTGTTAACTCTAAACTCGCTGCCCTGTGCTACCCCACTGGAATTGTAGCGTTGGGCATAAATGCCATAGTCAGAGCCATCTTGACCCAAGCTACTCCAGGTAATAACAAAGTCACCATCGCCATCCATCGCCATTGCTTGAGGTGATTCACGGTAGGTGGACTGCTGACCGTCAGTAAAGCTGTTGACACGAAACTCAGGACCAATGGGATTAACTGCCATAGGAATTGGGTGAAGAATGTAGAGTGGTGGTAAAAGCTGGATAAAACACTGAGTACCGGGCGGTAGCAACTATGCCGTGATTTCAGAACTAGGGCGCAACCAGTAAGCAATGTCAGGAGCGGTAAACGCCTGCCGCGTTTCGTTTTTTTCAATGTTGAGGATCGTAGGACGCAACACCTGGGGCAAAAACTGTACGCCGTACAGCTCCTGACAGCCCTGTGGCAACTCCAGCAACCCCACTCGTTCTCCGCTGTTCAGATCAATTACTGCTACCCCACAAAGCAGTTGTTCAAACCGCTCCTGCACAGGCAACCCACCAAAGATGTGTTGCTCTCGGATTTGACACAACCCAATCAGGGCATAGCTGCCTACACAGCACAGCCCCCGCAGAAAACCGGGCAGCGTACACACCACCCTTGCCTCACCCGACTGCGGGTCAACTTGCAGCAACTCTCCGGCTCCTGAGTTGAGCAGCCACAGCTTGCCGTTATGCCAGCAGGGTGAGTGCGGCATGGACAACCCATGCAGGATGATTTCATGGCTAGGAACATCGATGAGTATTCCGCCTGTGGCTTTGTGCTCTCGCCAGCCGCCTACTGTATCGGTGGCTCCTAATGCAGTGACATAGCGGGGTTGGCCCTCGACCATTGCCAGTCCGTTGAGATGGCAGCGGTCTTCGGGCACGACTTCGGAAATAAACGACGGTTGCCAGCGTGGCACAAAGCTGAAGTCAGAACTGAGGCTTGATAAACAGCTAAAGCGGGTGTTCACCAGCCACAAGTCCTCCTCGCCCCATGCTAAATCATGCACGTTTAGATCACCCGTGAAGTAAGCCGCTCGTGGTAAGTAAAGCGCGTCATAGCGTCCGGGTTGGTCTTCGAGGTAAGCATGGGCTAAGACGGGAGAGTTTGCAAACAGCAGCACTTGATGCCGGGTTGCCAATGCAAATCGGTTTCCCTGTACTGCCATACCCATCGGCTTATCAAACTGCCGCAACAGCAGCGACACCTGCTGCCCGTTCCATCCCACCAGTGCCAGTTTACCGGCTTGGTAAGTGCTGATAGCGATCGATCCTGCTGCTTGGCTTAGCCAGGACTGGAAGCCGTCATCAGCAATGCAGGTAATGGTGTCTGGGGTGGGAGGAGTCGGAACTGGAGCCGAAGCTACGACAGGACGCAAGCTTTTAATTGCTGTCTGAGCTGGCATGAAGTGGGGGTCAAGCGCCAAAGCTTGCTGGTAGTGAGCGATCGCCTCAGCGGTTTGCTGCTGCTGTTGACAGAGCTTGCCCAACTGATAGTGCGCCATTACATGCTGAGGCTGTTGTACCAGCACCTGGAAGTAGGCGGAGCGAGCTTCATCAAGTCGGTTCAGCTTTTGCAGGGCGATCGCCAGGTTGTAGCGAGCTTCAACCGCTTGTGGCTGGAGGGCCAAGGCGTTTTGGTAGCAGGTAATGCCCTGCTCTAGTTCACCGAGACTACAATGGGCAACTCCCGCATGGGTGTGAAAGATAGGGATACTCGGATCAAGAGCGATCGCCTGCTTGATATGATTGAGAGCGTTCTGGGGTTGCCCCTGTTGCAGTACACTTAACCCCAGCAAATGCCAGGCCTGAGCAGAATCCGGATATTGTTGCAACACCTGCTGGCAGAGCGTAGCGGCGGCAACGGGTTGACCTGTTTGTCCAAGCTGAGCAGCTTGAGTGAGGAGGGAGTCTAGCTCAGTTGGAGTGGAGTCAGAAGTCGAAGGATCAGCAGCAGGCGTAGACAAGGAGGGCATGTAGAGTTCCTAATAGAGGCATCAACGATAAGGCAGCGAGGTCGAGGCTCGCTTACAGCTAAAGTAGTGAAGCTGGGGCCACTTACTTTGCCGCATGGAATGAGAATCGAGCACACAGCCTTTGTAAGCTTGAGTCACTCGTGGCTGTTCGTCAGGAGTACCCAAAAAGCTTATAGATAGAGTTCCCTCAATCAATCACAGACCGCTACATAGAATACGAAAGAAACATTGAGATGAAGGATTCATCAAGTTCTTCGTCTTAGCACAGAGATTTGTTTAGGTTAGCGAAGGTTTGGATGAACTAAGCAAGAATTTACTTTTATATTGGTAATGCCATGTACTCCATTGCAGGTAGAGTACATGCATCAGGGCAAGAGGAATCATAGCCGGAAGCAGAAACCTCTCATCTGATAGCTCGGACATCATGACCACCGTTGCTGAAATTTCCATTGTGCAATGAGCTGAGGTGGGAGGCGATCGCCATACCTCCACAGCAAATCCACTTCCGCTAATCGCCGACAAACGAGGATAGACGGTTGGCGATGAGAGCGACCTTGCGTTGCAAACCAGTGGCCAACGGTACTTCGGCTTGTCTCCGTCAGTCGGGCAAGTTCGGTGTAGCTGACCTCCCAGCGTGCCAGAAATTTCTGAGGTGCGACAGGAGCACAAATCTCTTGATAGAGATCAAATAGGTCCCAATGTCGCTTCGACGGGTAATACGGCATAGTAATTTCCATTGAAGTAGTAAATTCGGCACTTCCTACTGAAGCGATCGATCGTGAGTTCCGGTGCTCTATGAAGTGTGGTGTTTTTGTACAGCACCTGGCTGCACTATGGCGAGTATTCTGGGGAAGCGCGGTGGGAAAGGATTTCTAAATTAAGGGGAGATACCCAATGATTGGTCGATCCGCCCCAGCTTGGGAGCGAGGTATCATAGGGATTCCTTCACCCGGATTCCTTTAGCCTTATCGATCGCAAGCATCCCGCCTTGAACGAGTTCTTTTAAAAGAGCCAGTAGCTCATCCTCTTTGAAGTATTTGAGCTTCCCTTCTACGCGGCAGCGAAAGTTTTTGCGAATGGCTTGGGGTGTAAACCATCCATTTTCGGCAAACTGTTGTCCGGTACCCGTGAGCCACTCCATCAACTTGGTTGATTGTTCAGTGGTTTCGGGTAATAGAAGCATCTCCTCCTCGACAAGGGTGTTTGTCTGAGTGGGATGCTCAATTGGGGCAGGTTTCTCCATTGTGGGGATAAGATGCCAGCATTTTTCCCAGGACAAGTATGCACTCGTTCGTCGGGGAGTACGGTTTAGAATTTCGGGCGGTGGCATCTGGGGCAGGTTGTTATAGCTTTTCTGGATCGCTTCAAAGTGATCAATGCTCTCAGGTTTTTCCAGGGTGACTAAATCAAAGGCACTGCGGTTACCACCGGATAAGCCTAGATCCCCTACTTGAGGTGATTGGGTGATGACCCAGAGGGTGCGACCGTAAGTTTCTCCGGTGGAGCTTTCCACCTTCAGCAAAGGCTTCAGGTGTTCTTTGTACCATTTCTCTTGAGTGGCTTCGAGTTTGATCGTTTCATCCACAACCAATAATGTTTTACCTCGAGGCTGCGATCGCCACTCCTCGACAAATTGGATCAAAGATTGGGTCACATATTCATCATCTTTGGCATACATTTCAGTGGCTTTTTCCCAAAGGCGATCCACTCCATGCCAGTAGCCTGATTCCTGGTGATCAGGTTTTGGATTGATCACCCACACCGTTAACGCTGGATGTGCAGCTTTAGCCCAACGCCAGCCGTGGGCCACAACAATCCCTTTTCCGACCCGTGGCTTGGCTGTGATAATGGTGGGGCGCAGTCGCTCTCCCAGCTTACGGGCCACATTGGCAAACTGGTAATTCAAAATCGGGTTTTCGCCCTGGGTCTCGGCAAGGGGTATCTGGGGCAGGGAGATAACATCCTCGGGGGTTAGAGTAGGGGGAGCTTGAACACTCTCAGCCACCTCCTGAAGTGTGGATTCGGGCTGGATTACTGACTCAGGGGCGATCGCCTCTTGGGCAGGAGCGATCGCTTCTGGGGCAGGGAGAAGTGCCTGGGGCTGCGCTTTGAGGGCGGTATAAATCATCCGCTCTTCGGCGGGAAGCCAGGGGCTTAAATCGGCTCCTCCAGCCTCGATCGCCTCAATTGCCTGAGTGCCTTTTTTGGCTTTATTGGTCATCAGCTGAGCCGCCATCAGTCCGATAGCGGCAGCCCCCAGCCAACCAGATACTGAAAATAGCAAAAATCCAATGGTGATCGCCCCAACGATTTCCAATGTGCAGGTGTCATAATGTTCAGAGATCTGAGCGATCGCCTGTGCCCGGTATAATTCATCGGGGTCAATGGTTCCAGCCTGAATCCCGGCTTCTAGCTTTTGCAGTTCATCCGTTTCCAGCATCATCGATCCACCCGGTAGCTCGTTTCAACGGTTTGGAAGTGGCGCTCAGCACGGCCCAGGTAAGCTTTCATCTGCTTGATCCACTGGTAGGCGTGGTAGATGGCTTCAACTGCAAATAGAGTAATCAGCACAAATAGCAGGTTGATCCAATTGATGTCACTAAAGGAGCCAGCTTGCAGAAACAGCCATACCCCATCGACTCCCCCATCCAGCGGTGGGTACTGGAACATGCACAAAAGCAAATCAGCGGCATAAACGCCTGTTCGAATGCGGTTGGCGGTTCGATACCAGCGAGTGGGTGTGTTGTTATGATGCCGTTTCAATTCCCGAATGACCGGCAGGTCAGAGGGGAAGATGGGTAGCACAATATGGTTTTCCATATTGTGAATCAGATTGCGAATGGTTTGCATGTCCTTTTTGAGGATTTCAGGGAGTAGTTCAAAGATTTGAAAAACAACCCAGATAAACATGCCAATTAAGGCTGTGATGAAAGCCCCAATTGGAGTATCAAAAAACCATCCCCAATTCGTTGATGCTGTTATGACTTGAACGAAATCAACGTAGGGATTGATATTCAAGTAAATGGCAAAACCGGCAACAACAGCTAACCCGAACATCAGGATGTTGAGCACAATCTTTCGTCGCTGATGAGCCGATAGTTCAGCCGCCCCTGGATCATCGTTTTTCTTAAGCAAATAGCTAACTAAAAAGCATCCCAATCCAATCAGTAACAACCACATCATCATGGTTCAATTCTCCACGGTTACAGGTAACGTTTGGGCGTGTACAGTGTTCAATGCGTAACGAGTAACGCGTACATGGGCGATCGCGTGTAACAAGGAAGTACAAACGGTTACAGGCGATCGTTACCCTGTTACGGGTTTAACCATCAGCCTGTACACCCCCATTTTGGGGAGCCTGTTGGATTAGGTCTTGAACGTTACCTTGATACACGGCAATGTCAGAAACAACGCCATTGCTAATCACGCCGGTTGTGCCAAATTGATAATCACAAACAACGGTTCCATCGACTAAAGGAATACCCGTTCCAAGTTGTGTAACGGGTTGATTGGGAACCAATACCGATTGTTGAGAACCGGTGGGTGTATAAACTTGAAAGCAGTTCCGCAGAAAGCGAGCTGCCGCTAACTCGGAGCGCTCTAATAAGGCTGCTTCTTGAATGCGTGATTGGACTAATCCACGTTCACTTTGTTGGCGCAGATCTTTGAGTTGATTGCTGAATTGTTGGCGCTCTTGCAGCTGATCAAACCCCCCGTTCATCAGGAAGGCAATACCAAGAATGGCACTTCCTAAAATGATGAGGGGATTCTCTTTGATGTACTCGGAGATAGGATTGGGTTGCATTGTTTTGCTTCCGTTTTTTGTGGAGTTCTTTGATTGGTTGGATTGCTGGATTGTTGAAAAATAGTGTTTCTGGCCCCTAGTGAAGGGAGTTAACCAGCCAGGCGTTTATGGCTTTGTACGGTGCTATTTCCTGACCCATAGTGGTTTGGATCTGCTGTTTTCAGGGGACTGAGGCATGGGGTACGGGCGACCCTGAGAACCCAGTATGTGGAGGAAAGCACAGCTCAGCAATCCTAAGAGGAGGGCGATCGCTCCCCATCTCAAGCAGATTGCTGTTGAGGTGGGTCGGGAGGAATGGAGAGTAAGCCCAGCTTTTTTGCCAGCTCTACCCGTGCGGCTTCGGTGGCCTGCATCATACTGCCGATTTCTGCGATCGCAAGCTCAGTTCCTAAGCGAGAGCCTTTTTGGGCCGCATTTTGCTTGAGGGCATCTTCCAGCGTCTGGTCGTTGCTCACGAACTGCTGGAGGGTGGTGTTGAGGCTAGAGATGGCCTCTGTCAGGCGTTGTGTGGAGTCGATCACAGTGAGATGGAGGGGTTGGATACCTGGAACCATCAGAGCGGTATCAGACTCCTGCACGGTAATAGATGCAGTTTTCGGGCCTTCAGGATACTTATGGCTGCATGCTTCAGAGGCTTGGTAGGCCGCAACTAAATCCGGGTTTTGCTCCCAAAGTTGGGCTTTCCAGGCCTCAAAAGGCAGCCCAGAAGTTCTATAACCACCCATCAGTTCGATGCAGAGGAGTGTATAGCGCTCATCTGGCAGCTTTAGATCGACTTCTGCAAACCAGGGACAGGCATCCTTGACTTTCTGGAACCACTGCTGAACCGACTTTCGAGACACGCCATAGTATTCGGCGATCGCTTTTGTGAATTGTGGCTCAGTGGGTTGCCAAAGGGGAGGATGGGCATTCGCACCACCTTCGTAGGAAGTGGTAGAAGGCGTGGTAGGAAGTTCGTTCAGGGGTTCCAGGGCGGGTGGCATCCCGGTTTCCTGCGAATGGGCGTTCGCGTCTGCGATCGGCTCAAAAGCCGACATAACAAAGTTTTCAGTCATTCTCTGTAGTCTCTAGAAAGAACTTGTTGCGAAGTGGGTTAATTCATCCCCCAGTTCTTACGAAGCATGGTAGCATACGGTAGATAAAAGTAATCTACTTAAGCCAAATGTTTGTCTTCGGTAGACAATGGAGGAAAAGTTATGATGTTTTTTGACGTGCCTACAGATAAAGCCAGAGTCGCTACTTACATAGAGGAAGAACTGAAGCAGAAGCTAGAGAAGCTTGCTGCTCTGGAAGACCGTAGCGTCAGTAACTTTCTAGAACGCCTGATTAAGCAAGTTGTTGAGCAAGCTGAACAGGAAGGAAAGATTTGAGTGGTCACGGCTAAGCGGTTTAGGCTGTCCACCAACTGAAGGGTGTTATGAACAGCCACATATCGCTTCTGCAAAAGATTAATGTGGTCTTAGCCTGTCCCCCGCTAGGTTGAGAAACGCAGAGGAAATCAAAACTGAAAAAGCGATCGCCCACTTTCCAGGGTTAGCGATCGCCTTCTCTACATCCTTTAGGGACTTCACTCTATGATACCAAGAGATTCTTGGCGCGGCAGCTCGCTTGCGCCCGATCAGCTTTTTAGTGCTGGCTTTCGTGACGGAATGAACCGTCGCATTCCACATTTCCAATTTCAGGGCAATATCCATTACTTGAAAGGGTATGCCGAAGGCTACTGCTCCATTGCAGACGGCTCGAAAATGACGGCCTTCTACCAGAGTTCAAGTCTGGATTCTGCCCTTGAAGCCATTAAAACATGGGAGCAAGACCAGGCTCGCTTGGGGTTGGGCAGTGTTGCACTCAGCTACCGCACTGGGTACTGGGTTGTGATGGTGTCTCAAGACTTACAAGATGCAGCCTTACCCTTCTAATCACCTCTAAATTTTAGGGCGATCGCTTCTTGTGATTTCAAAGGGGGCGATCGCCCTGCTTCGCCTCATCAAACATTGGAACCCACCCTTGTTGTGGGTTACTTTTCTCATGCAAGTTTTTCATTCCTCCTTACAGCAGGCTTTCTCGGATGAAGCCAATGAACTACTGGTTCTGGGAAATTCACTCGTCTTAAACCTTGAATCCTTCCCAGAACT
>NZ_JAMPLB010000102.1:0-16559 GCF_039962325.1 Leptolyngbya sp. PL-A3 | reverse complement strand
AACTGAGGTGTGAAACAGACCAGCGGCGAAGATACTTTGGGGGTTGCCCCACGGGAAAATAGCTCAGTGCCAGGGTAATACTCAACCAAAAACCTTCCTCAATCTGAGGAAGGCTTTTGGTTGAGTATTGCTTGTGCAATGGTATGGCTCGGCAACCATCCATTCCTGTAGCGCTTTGCGCTTGAATCAGCCACGGTTGTTTTTGTGAGAGACGTGCTCTGCACGTCTCTCACAAAAACAACCAGGTTTACAGCGCTTTTTAAGCGCTGTAAATGATGATAATTGTGCTGCTTTTCTATAGAACCTGAGCGTTGTGATTTGGTCTCACTCGTGGTCTCGGTTTTATAGGAGGGTGCCTAACGGGGCTTGAACCCGTTAATGTCCAGCTTCACGGGCTGGTGTCTCGACCACTTTGACTTTAGGCACCATAGTGGATCCGGTGGGATTTGAACCCACAGCCTCCTGTGTGCAAGACAGGAGCTCTCCCAGTTAGAGCTACGAACCCATGTTTGGCAGGAGTGGTAGGAATCGAACCTACACAAGTCGATTTAGAAGATTGATGCCCTCATCCATTAGGCGACACTCCCACTGATTGGTAGTCCTGGCAGGATTTGAACCTGCAACCCTCTGTTTGTAGGACAGTTGCTCCACCGTTGAGCTACAGGACCACGAGAGCGAATGGCGAGACTCGAACTCGCATCTGGAGATTGGCATACTCCGGTGTTAGCCCTTACACCACACTCGCGTTGGAGCGATTGACGAGACTCGAACTCGTGTCTCCTGGTTGGAAGCCAGGGGTGCTTGCCACTGCACCACAATCGCATTCTGAGGCTGGTGACAGGAATTGAACCTGCGCGCGCGCAGCGAAGCTGATCCGTACCGGATCGCATACAAGGCGATTGCTCTACCGGCTGAGCTACACCAGCACAAGCAGATGGCGAGGCTTGAACTCGCGTCCAGGACATACCAAATCCTGATGCTGACCGACTACACCACATCTGCATTTGGAGCAGGCGGCAGGATTTGAACCTGCATGAAGGCTGTACGAGAGCCTTATGTTTCTTTACATCACACCTGCATTTGGTCGCGGGGGTGAGAGTTGCACTCACCGATTGCAGCTTATGAGACTGCCGAGCCGCTCTTGCTCTATCCCCGCTATGCCCCCAGCGAGATTCGAACTCGCAAAGATTCTGGGTTTAAGCCAGACACGTCTGCCAATTGCGTCACAGGGGCATCTTTGGTGGGCTGTGTAGGCTTTGAACCTACGCACTTCCGCTTAAGAGGCGGCTGCTCTACCAACTGAGCTAACAGCCCAAGGGTGGGTCGCTCAGGGGTTGAACCTGAATCGTTCCGCTTAAAAGGCGGCTGCATATCCGCTCTGCCAACGACCCAAGGTGGTCTGAGTGGTAGGGATTGAACCTACGACCTCCAGTTCCCCGAACTGGCGTGCTCCCACTGCACCACACCCAGATAGTTTTGGTACACCGAGCAAGACTCAAACTTGCTAATTACCCACTTATCGGGTGGGTGCGTCGATCACTTCCGCCTTCGGTGCTTGATTGGTACTCCTGATGGGAGTCGAACCCACAAAAAACTAGATCCTCGGTCTAGTGCGTTTTCCGTTTCGCCACAGGAGCATCAGTACCCTTGGTGGGATTTGAACCCACAAAAACCGCGTTCTGACCACGGCATGTCTGCCAGTTGCATCACAAGGGCAATGGTTTTTGATTTTGAGACGTGAAAGTGCAATTCTCATGTCCCAAAAAAGTATGGGCAAATGGTCGGGATGGTAGGATTTGAACCCACGACTCCTTGGCCCCAAACCAAGGCTTCTGACCGCTGAATTACATCCCGATAGTTGGTACTGCTGGTGGGATTTGAACCCACAACCTCCGGTTTCTAAGGCCGGCACCTCTTCCAGTTGGGCTACAGCAGCGCAATTGGTACTCCTGGTGGGAGTTGAACCCACACGAGACTGTTTTTGAGACAGCCGCCTCTTCCGATTGGGCTACAGGAGTGAGAAATGGGAAGTCCACAGGGGATTTAACCCAGGCGACTGTTTAGGAGATTTCCAGTAATGAAATTACCCCCAGAATGTTGGTGCTTTGCCCGCGAAGCGGGCAAAGCACCAACATTCTGGGTAAATTCTTATGCAGAAACCTCCTTACCTCCCAACTGCCCCGCCAGGGTTTGAACCTAGAACTTCGCTTTCAAAGAGCGGGATGTTGCCAGTTACACCACAGGGCATTGGATGCCAGAGCAGGGGTTGAACCTGCATTTCAGTGTTCAGAGCACTGCGACCTGCCGTTAGTCGATCTGGCATTAAATGGCTGCCCCAGTAGGATTTGAACCTACAACCTTGCGGTTAACAGCCGCTCGCTCCGCCATTGAGCTATGGGGCAAAGGCTGCTGGATAGCTGAGTGTCGCGTAGCTATCCAACGAATGGGAAGTGACAGGATCGAACTGCCTTCTCGCCGTCTTCAGCGGCATGTGAGCACCAGCTTCACCAACTTCCCATTTTGTTTTTGGAGCTTGATGGAGCAGGCAATGCCCACCCCAAAAAGAAGGCGGAGAGCAGAGGAATCGAACCCCTAGCCCAAGGACTACCCTGGTTTTCAAGGCCAGTTGCCGACCATTCAGCGGTGCCCTCCACAATTGGCGAGGACGGAGGGACTTGAACCCCCACTCTTCAGGTTCGTAATCTGAGATGTTCATCCAGTTACACCACGTCCTCAAAAGTTGTTCATCTGAATGAAGTAGTTTTGTGACTTCATTCAATAAATGACAGGCGGAGAGCAGTGGACTCGAACCACAATTGTTCATCCATCTGTTTAGCAAACAGCGCCGATCGCCCGATCGATTTACTCTCCATGATTGGTAGGTCGGGCAGGAGTCGCACCTGCAAGGCACAAAGCGGCTGTTTTACAGACAGTTGCCCGCGCTGATAGGCGAGCCGACCTATACTTGATTGCTGCTCTACAATGAGCAAGATTTGGCAGTGCAGACGGGACTCGAACCCGTTAATTACACGCTTGAAAGACGTGCCGCTCGACCACTTCGCTTCTGCACCACGAAGATTGAATATTACTAACTGGAATGCTGAAGTTGATGCTCAATGACATTCTTTTAGTCAGTAACAGTGAATGCCGTGCAAGTTAAAAAAGCTGTTGTTTCACACACAGGAGTCGAACCTGTAGTTGACTGTTTTTGAGACAGTTGCCTTACCATTAGGCGAGTATGTAAGCTTTTTCGATTAGGGCACGACAACGCACAGACGAGGATTTGAACCTCGAACAACGGTTTTGGAGACCGTGATGTTGCCGTTACACCATCTGTGCATAGGTTGCAGCGGTGGGAGTCGAACCCACATATCCTCGGTTATGAGCCGAGTACCTTACCGTTAGGTGACACTGCAGTGCTTGGACTCCAGGGAGAGAATCGAACTCTCGCTCATTGGTTTTGCAGACCAACGCCTTCCCACTTGGCGACCTGGAGATTAACTTACTGTGCAAGTTGAAGAAGCTGTTTTTGTTGAACTACCTCGCCAGGGTTGGTGGCGAGGACTGGAATTGCACCAGCAACTATCGGTTTCAATCGATCGTTCTACTGTATGTAGGCTTCTTGCATTAGGGCACAGCAACGAGGATGACAGGAGTTGAACCTGTGACCACTTGCCTCGGAAGCAAGCGCTCTGTCCATCTGAGCTACATCCTCATTGGAAGCATCGACGGGGATTGCACCCGCTTCTCCATGCTTGAGAGGCACGGCGACTTATCTACTCGTCCACGATGCTACAAACATCCTTTCTGTTGGATGCAAATCATCTAACAAAGAGGAGATAAGGCGGGGATGATGGGATTTGAACCCACGGTCTTTCGCTCGACAGGCGACTGCTTTGAGCCGGGCTAAGCTACATCCCCAAAGGTGGCGATTCAGTTTTCAAGGTTCGGAAGGGTTACTACAGAGCCTTTGTGAGTGGTTGTAGTGCTGATGCTACAATTATACTACAAACATACTACAAACTGTCAAGCCCGTACTACAACTTTTTTGAAACGGGAGAGAGGAATCCTAGAAAAAGGCTTCTATTGCTCTCTCCCGTTGGGTTTTGCCCATTACGCCAGGGAGGAAATATGCACCTGGCTCATCTGCCACAGCTTGTAAATTAGGAATTCGGTGCGATCGCCCATTAGCACCAAGAACATCCCCTCATGAGATTCCTTGCTTTCGGCAATCCAGCTTCCGGTCAAGCTGATTTCCACAAACTCGTCATCTACGGGAGTCACAGTGGCAACGGCATTGCTTTCGCCTTGCAAGGCTATCTCTAACTGCTCCAGTTCAGGGAGGTTGGCAGGCAGTAGGAAGGAGGCCCGTCCAGGTTGGACACAAAGGGCTCCAGATAGCCGCATAGCTAGCATCACCCGTTGGGCAATAAGCATCTCCAGGGATGCCATCACCCGTTCCATATACAGTCCAACTTCGGTGTAATTCAGCTTTAACATTGGCCTTACCTCTGCCCTCCTTTAGGGCTGTCAGTTGTTGCTAGACTGCTGTTCCTTCCAGAACTGATCGGCAAAGGCGATCGCTGGATGCATCGGTGCTTTCGGTTTTGTTCGCAAAACCATTGAGGTTTCATGCAGGAGGCGATCGCCTTTGCGAGAATTGCATTTCTCGCAGGCGGTCACGACGTTATCCCAGGTATGAGCCCCGCCCTTTGAGCGGGGAATGACGTGATCTAACGTCAGGTGCTTGGTGCTGCCGCAGTACTGACAGGTGTGGTTGTCACGACGGAAAACCTCTCGACGACTGACAGGGGGGACTTTCCAGTGCCGCTCCGGATTGCCACTCGTCAGGCGGATGTGCTCTGGAACTTGTAGTACGAGACTTGGAGAGCGGACCTCCCACTGCTGGGTGCTGCTGAAATCAAGCGATTCTGCCTGCCCTGTAACGAGTAGGACGACGGCCCGTTTGATGTTGATCTGGGCCAAGGGTAGGTAGTTCTTTGAAAACACTACTACCTGGTTTTGAAGTACTGGTAATTGCCTGCTCTGGTGTTGAGCCTGCAGTTGTTGCGCTTGCATAAGGCCACTCCTCAAAAAACAACCCCCGCCTCTGGTGACCAGCAGCGGGGGTTGGGAAGGTTAATACTCTTTTCCCTATATGGGTGACAGGTTGACCCTGCACCTCCCGCTTTGGCTACATTGATCCGGATTCAGTCCTCCGGAAATTGCGACGTTAATGTCCTTACGAGCTGATTTGCTACCCTCAAACCGATAAGCACCCTCAAGCGTAAACAGCACCACTGCATTACCCAAACCCCAATGGGGTCGGCACTGCATGGCGCTGTCTAAGGTGGCGGGAAGGGTACGTATCATGGAAGGCTGTAGTATTTGTGTTACAAATCTGAATGTCTACATACTACACTTGTAGTATTAGGTTGTCCACCCTTTCGTAGAAATTTAGGTCTTCAGTCATGGATACACGCAAACGAGGTACCACTCCGGATATGCAAGTTACGAGTATCCGTTTAGAACCTGAACTCAAAGAACGACTGCGGGAGATATCGGGCGAGCGAGGGTATCAATTTCTCATTCGAGAGGTGCTCTGGCAATTTGTGGAGCACCCAGCATCGTTTGATCGAATACAGTCAACGTCTGATCAAACCTGGCAATTTCTTTCTCCTATAGATGATGCTCTGGAAAACTTAGAACAGTCGCCTATCCCACCGCAGTCTTCGCGATTGTCCAAAAATAATATTCGAGCCATATTTAGGGCGATCGCGCAACGAGAAGAATGTTGTGCAATCACAGGCCAACTGATTCGTCCACAACAGACCATGTGGTTGGGGCTAACAGTCAGTGGCAGCCTTATATCTCTAAGCAATGACAGTCTTACTGATTAGACAGCATAAATTTAGACAGTCATAAACCAGACTTAAATGGCCACTTGAACTGAGGCTGCTATAAGCCAAGCGCCAATCCGGCTATGGCTTTGATGTATCTGGCTTAGACCTTCTCAGAAACAGTGCTACTCAACGAATACATTCATGTAGACAGTAACCTTAAAAATCTCCTTAACTTTCCCTAATTTTTAGCCATCGCCGCCGTTTGAGATTCCGCTTACAGTGAAAGAGTGATGAGAAAGGGCTAAGACAAAACACAGCAAACCCTCTCATCACAAGGCTTCCAAAGACGCTCAATAGGCTCACAAGGCCCCTATTTCCAGCGACTCCGACTTGCATCTGCAACTGGAGTTGAGCCTGGCTGAGTTGTCCTACGGATTCGCACGCTGTTCGACGGTTTATTCCTATTCAATCATCAACTTCTCTCAATTCACAAAGGAACCCCCCAACCATGGCAAACATTACTGGTAATTCTGGCAACAACACCATCGATGGAACCGATCAAAATGACAAAATTCTGGGCGGTGCAGGCCACGACGTCATCGACGGTGGATCAGGAGATGACTTATTAAAAGGGCAGAAAGGTAATGATTTTGTGTTTGGTGGGGCAGGTGACGACACCATCCTGGGAGATGACCATAACTACAAAAGCAGTGATGGGCACGATATTTTGTGGGGCGGTAGTGGTGATGATGTCATCTCCGGTGGTGGCGGTGACGATATGATTCGGGGTTCGCGCTCCTACTACGACGCCTATGAACGGGAATACGATGTGCTGACGGGCGGGAAGGGCAACGATATGTTTATGATGACCGATGAATTCGGCAACCAGGCATATTTGGGGGATGACCTCTTAAATACTCAGAACTCTGCTGGGTTTGCCCTAATTACGGATTTCCAGGCCTCAATGGATAGCCCTAAGGACACAATTCAACTGGATGGGTTTGCCGCGCACTATCGGCTCATTCCTGTGTTTTGGGGACAACAGTTTGGCAAAGCTAACACCTCGAGCGTCACAGACGTAGCTCTGGTATCGATTGGTGTTAATCAGGATCAGCAGGACGTCGTAGCTGTGCTACAGGATGTTTCTACTCAGTTCCTTGCCAACCCTACAGGTTATCTGAATAACAACAACGTCTTCCAATTCCTCGGGTAGGTAGCTATCCAGCTCGTTCTAACTCCTTGCTCCATCGCCGTCCTTCTGGACGGCTTTTCTGCATTGATAACAAATGCCAGAACCCGCAGCAGTAAACGAAGCACCCATAATTGAGTAGAGTTTTGCCCAGGTTTTAGATAGAGATAATAATACTTATCTCTATCACACCATTCTTACACTATTTTACTGAGTGGAATGCTAAAGCCTTTTTCATATAGGCATCTACTGAGATTTAGATATCCAGGGATTCAGGTATCTGTCTGGAATCTTTAGATGTCCAGGTCTCCTGGTACCTGCACATTGTGATGAAGAATTCGGGCAACCCAATACTTGAAAGGATATGCTCTGAGGACTTTAAGGAATACCGAATTTTGGACAAATCGATAAATCTAGACATCTAGGTATCTAGACTTGTTGAATTAAAGAGTTCAGAAGTATAGGCTTGGGCATCACTCTCTGTCGAATCTTGATACTATGCGAACCTGTTCCTGCATTTCCTTATCAGGCGGGCAAGGCAAAACCACCACGATCTTCTTCACAGCCCTTTTGCTGGCTCAACAGGGTGAGCGAGTATTAGTCATCGACTCCGACCCTCAAGCCAATCTGACTTTCTACCTCAATCACGAAGTTCAGCCCAACCAACCCAGCCTGTTTGAGGTACTGACAGGTCAAATCGCCACCGAAGACGGCATCTACGAAACGAGCTATGAAAATCTTTTTCTCATTCCGGCTGATCGTGGCCTCTTCAAAGTATCCGATTACCTGAGTAGCAGCGGCACGGGGGCCTTCATCTTGAAGCTGCGGCTGAAAGCGGTGGCCGACCTTTTCGACTACGTCCTCATCGACGTGCAACCATCTCGCTCTCAGCTCTGCCTGACGGCAGTAGGGGCATCTGAGTACGTGGTCATTCCTGTCGAGGCTAACGTTAAAGGCATGAACAGCCTGATCGACACCATCGACTTCCTCAATGAGCAAAGTAGCCTGATGGCTTTCACAGGGCAAATTTTGGGCATCGTCCCCTTCCGCGATCGCTGGGTGGGCAACACCCAAACGCTGGAAGGACGGCAAAACATCGAAGCAATGCGGGAGTTTGCCGGAGACATCCCCATCCTGGCCTCCATCCGGGAATCTGAGAAATTCAAGAGCGCCGTTCGTCAGGGCAAATCTCTGGCTGACCTGGGCCAGAAAGACCTGCAATACCCCTTTGAACAAATCGTGGAGAAACTACAGCCATGAGCGACGCCCTTGAACGCCTGAAGAAACGCCAACGCCCCACTGTCCCTCCCCGCGATGCATCTCTCATCACCAATGCTCCTCATCCGCCTCAAATAAATACCTCGACATCGGTAAAACCTCAAACCCCAACCTCAAGCAAGCTAGAACCTGGGGTAGGGCTACAGACGAAGCAGAGTACGTTGCGCCTGGAACAAGGGGTGAGCGATCGCCTGCAAGCCGTAGCTCGTAGCGAAGGGCTATGCCGCGAAGTGCTGATTGAGGCCATGTTTGAATACTGCGAAGCACATCCTGAGGCCATGCAGTCGGTTATAGAAGAATCCAAGACTAAGAACGACCACCGCCAGCAGATCGCCAACCTCAAACGTGCCAAATCGATGATGCAGCGCTTCGGCAACGCCGGGTAGCTCCTGCATTGTAGAATCTCTATTCTTTTGCTCCGCAATGCTCAGAAGTCATCCCTTTTCTTGAGGGACGATCATTCCGCCATATTCTGACGCGTTGCGCTTCTACGACCACGAGATCCCAGTCACTCGGATTTACTCCCTGGGTTGAGGGAGCGATTGAACGTTGTGATTAGAGCAGGAAACGACTGAATCCCTATTACGGAATCCCATTAATTTGGATCCAGGCGAGCGCCTCTGCTATCAAAATCGGGTCACCCGACTCCAAATACCGTCGCATTCGATCCCGGTGTTGCTGTTGTTGCCCCTCCAGGCGGATACGTTTATGGTTCTCGATGGCCTCTTGCGTTGCTGTTTCCTGCACCATCTCGATGATGGTCATTGGCGGGTCGCTGGTATTACACCCAGGGGCTAGCTCGTCTGGTGGGCGATCGCCGAAATCCTTCTCCTGCAGGGTATTACAGCCATCAGTTTGCAATAAGTTTCTCGCGGTCCGGGCGTAATCCTCTAAAGATTGCGCCCATCCGCTATCTAACTGGGGGGGAAGGGGGGGGTTTTCCACAGCTTCCGTTACCGCCTCTTGTAGATGGGCGGGGTGCCACAGGTCGCGATGGCGATAGAGGGTGCTGCCGCTGATCTTGTGTTGAACGAGAGCTTTAAATCGCTCAGTCGTACCAACCGGAAGGGTTTTACTGGCGAGCAGTTGGGCGATCGCCTGCCGAATCTTCTCCCGAGCTGTCTGGGCCTGCTGCTCGTTCCACGATAGTTTCTTCTCCTGGGGTTCGGAGGTCGGCTGTAGAGTGCTAACCGTGCTGCTCTTCAGGCCGTAGTGGAAGTATCGGCTAGTTTCGACACACCGGGCCCATTCCTCGGCCCGTTTGTGGATCTCGTGCTGGTGTCGGCACCAATCCTGATAGCCCGGCAGAGCGGTTGCAACCTTGACAATTTGCTGCACCAGGTCGCTGCCTTCTAGCGGCGCTCCTCCTGCCAGGATGTGGCCGAAGATGTATTCACGCATGGCAATACGTCCCAACAGATGGTTGGTTTGGCCATGGCCTGTCCAACCTTGCTCGATCTCGGCGTGGAGGTCGTTGAGGAACTTAGCTGCGTTGGTAGAAACTCTGTATTGCCGCCGCCGATAGATTTTCAAGACCCGCTTGATGTTCGTCTCTGTGACCTCGTTCTGCTGGGCGCAGAACTGCCACTGTCGCACGAATTCCCCTTGGGGGCTGTAGATGGGTTCCCATCCTTCTGTGAGCAGATACGAGCCTATTTGTAGGGGTAGACGGTGGGCTGCATAGAGCTGAGGTTTGCCCTTAGGGATGTAGGGTTTTGGGTCGGGGAAGATTTCGAGTTGCCCCGCTGCAATCTTGAATCCGGCATGTTCGACCAGCGCGGCGATCGCCAACGCCAGGGAGCCAGATTTCTGCGCCCGAGCCAAAGGCAAGTAGATATGAATACCCCCGCTGTAGGAACTGAAGAGTTTCAGGCTATGAGTGATTCCTAAAGGTTCCAGGACCTCTAGAATGCGGCGGATTGCGAAGGGATCACGCTTTGGGTGGTACGGGCTGCCGGTGTCGATGTCTAGCAGGGCATAGCTGGTTTCTTTGCCAAATCGGACACCGTAGAGGAACGAGCCCTGTTCGATCAGGCGATCGCTCAGGGGATGGCGGCTTTCAGTTTGCCACTCGACGGCGTGCCCCGGTTGGGGTTGGGGTGCCCAGATGTAATCAAGGCGGTGGGGAAAAAGGGCGAGGAAGGGGTTTTGGCCTTCCCGAACATACTGGAAAGGAGCTGGTTTCTGTGAGGGAAGCATAAGGGTTCCAAAGCTGTAGCGTTTGCTCAGACGGGATTTTTTACCTTGTGCTGTCCAAATCCTGGCGATCTCTGTACCCAACAGGTCGGTAAGTTCTGTTACAAAAACTCGGCAAACAAAACTTTTCCTACACAAAGTTGTGCAAGATTGTGCCAGGCATTGCTATGATGCTCTACAAAGCTCCGTGAAAGGTAGTTACATACTTTTCCTGGAAACTTGTTGGTTGGGAAACTGGGGTTTTGGGTTTTAAGTTGAACCCAGTTTCGTAGAGCATCTGAGCGCTTGGGCAGCATAAATTCCTTAAGTGTTCAGACATCCTCCTTGGCTTACAAAGCCAATTTATAGTTGTTAAACTCCCTGTCTGTGTCTCCGCACAACAGGGAGTTTTAATCTATTTAACACTTAAACACTCCTCATGGAGCATTTAAAAAATCGTCATTGTGAGGCGATCCGCCGGTGTTGCAGGGCAAAAATACGCCGGAGTGATAGACGAAACTATACGCCGGAGTGATAGACAAAAGTGGGTCGTTATACGCCGGAGTGATAGACAAAACTATACGCCGGAGTGATAGAGAAATTTTAGAAACCCTTGATTTGTAAAGCTTTTAAAAAAGTGACTTGCAAAAACTATACGCCGGAGTGATAGACGAAACTATACGCCGGAGTGATAGACAAAAGTGGGCCGTTATACGCCGGAGTGATAGACGAAACTATACGCCGGAGTGATAGACAAAAGGCTCAAAAATGTACGCCGGAGTGATAGAACTCTGTCCAGAGTGTTAAGAAAAATTAAGGCTGGAGCTTGGATCCAGGGCAATGAAGGTTATCTAAAATTTGTGGGCCCACGATACTCTCTCAACACACCCTGAATCATTGAGTAAAATTTCCCCTAACCCTATGGTTTATGTATGAGTCGGAGTGACAAGAACCTATCCTTTCCGGTTGATGGTCAGTTACTCATGGTTCTTCCTAGAGCCTCCGCTTCCGCTAAAAATCCTGATGTACAGCTTCCGGTTTTGCGTTCCGACCGTGATGGATACTATCTGGAAATGCGGGTTGAGGCGGATTCCAATGGCTCTGGTGAGGTATCGGTGACCCGGCGGGTTTCCCTCGAAGACCTGACTGCCGAAGAATGGGAGGAACTCAAGCACCAATACGACAGCCTGAACTTCGATGCGCTGGTGGCTCAGGGCGTTGGCAAAGGGCTGGAGAAGATCCAAGACCGAAAAATCCAGCGGCTGTTCGTGGCCCTCATGACGTTTCTCAATCCACGTCAGGTGGCGATCGTGCTGTACCTCTACAAGCTGGCAGCGGAGCAGGATGACGGCCCTGTAGTAACCTTCCGTTCTAATGATTTGTTAGAAAGCCTGGGGTACTCCAAAACCAGGGGTGGCAGCTTTCATGCCAGAGTCAGGTCCCAGCTCAACCAGGATCTGGTGGCTCTACACCGCGTTGAGTTGATGATGGCAAAGTCATTGCGGGATGGGAACAAGATTGGGGCAGAGGTTCTGATCAAAAGCATCCTCCGGATCAGGAGCTATAAGATGGACAACCTCTCCCGGGACTTTGATCTGGGGAAGGCGGCGGACTATACCTATGAACTGGCAGACTCCTACACTATCTCCCTGGAGTTCTTTGAGGGGACAGGGCGCACCGGGGATTATGTCCTATTTGCCAGCGACATTGACATCACGCAAAAACACGGCAGCAATGCCAAAAACGACTATAAGACGAAGTTACTGGTCTACCTGGCCAGTCGCTTAAAGTGGGACTCGCCACAGGATCGGCAGTACCTGGTAGTTTCGAAGCAATATCTATTTAAGAACCTGGATTTGCTGGGGAGCAACAAGTCTCGCAACAACCAAATCTTCTGGCGTACCGTTGAAGAGTTGCAGCAGGAGGGTTACATCTTGGGGGCACAGGAGTTGACGGAAAAGCGGAAGACGAGTGTGCAGTTTCAAATTAACCCTGAGAAGCTTACGTTGGGAGCGAGGTAAAGACTGTAAGCAGTTGCGCAGCAGATGCTAGATGTTGCACTCATCTTGAGCAGCTCAGATCGGCCGTAGCCGCACGAAACGCCATAGCAGAGGCAAGCCTTCGGATTGTAAGTAACACCGGCGTTTGCCATTGATACATAGTTCCAATCCAGAGAATCCATATTCCCCTAGTTCACTCAACCAGTACCAGATCTGCCCCAATTCAAGATACTCCTCAAAGGTTGCAGTGCTTATGCTTAACAGATCATCTTCAGTCAAGTCATTCTTGGAACTGATCGTGAACTGTGCAAACTTCTCTCGAATAACTTCGGGTAATGATTGCATTAAGGCTGTAATGCGAGCGTCTGACATCGTGAGCTTTTCCAGGAATAGTGTGATAGATGGCAATAGGATATGCACAAAACTGCTACTGCCAATCGGCTCTGCTAACGGCGATCGCACCAGTAGCCCGTTATAGAGAGCTTTCACTAGTTCACCATCCATGAGGATCTGGAAAAACAGTACGTTTTGAAAAGTCTCAAGGGTGACCACGAGTAAGCCTGGAAGGGGGCGATCGCCTCCCAAGAGGGCATCACAACAGCCCATCAAACCCTGGGCCAGGCTGTGCCAATTTCACAGATATTTCATAGGCTCTCTATAGGGTTTTAGCCAGGGATCCGAGAAGCGATAGGCAGGGGAGGCGATCGCCATGACTGAACATGTGAAAGGGTTGGTTGTGGGGGCGCTCTTTTTCCTGGCTACCGCTGCGTTTGTCCATGAAGGTGTAGAAGATAGACAGCTCTCGGAAAAAGCCGTTTTGACAGGATTGGCTGGTCTCGGTGGATTCGGGGCAGGCTATGCCTTTGGCCGAAGCTTGTAGAAGATGGTTTATGTTTCAAGCTTGCGAATGGGGTATGGCTTGCCTTTAGAACACGCTTTAGTTGTACTGGAACTCTATCTGGAACTGAGCCGTGTAGGAGCGATCGCCTCATCGTTTATGAACGAAGGCGTAGAAGTAGTAATCACAGTTTCTCCACAGCAAAGGTTTTATCAACTTTGGCTTGACTTACGCCATCTTTCTGCAAGTAGCGTTAACCCTCCTGTCGCGACGGTCTCCAGTCCTTCGATGCTTTATTCTCCTGAGTGGGCTCTCAATGTTAAACGAGCGTCTTAATTGCCCGGGTCTCTAGGGGAATTTCCAATGGGTTTGAACCTGCTTTAAAGGGAACAAACGCACAAACGCAGCCTTATATATAGCGGAAGGCTACAGCAACGGCAGCACATAGAGCTTGCAACTTCTCGCTCTTATCCTCCTCTCTCATCAAATCAAAACACAGCAGAGATATTGGAAATTGGGTGATGGATGAGGGAAATCAGTAGGGAAATAGACAACCTCTGGGGATGAATTAGAGCGTCGGGGAATTCTAGGAAGACCCATGTCATCTGGCAGAACCAACGGATCTCCAGTACTCCTCCCTAGACAGAACCATGAGAAACATCCGCGAAATTGGACTTGCAGTGCTCTGTGGAGCCGTGACAACTCTTGCCCTTTTCCCTGCCCCAGCCAACGCTTGGGGTCCAGTGTATGAATTTGGGGACTGCACTATTGATACAGGCACTCAGAGGGAAACGTTTGAGTGCTACGTGAGCACGAGAGGAGAAACAGACTCATTCTCCATGGAGATTATTCGTTCTGTTAGCGGAAATCCCAGCAGAGATTCATTAGTCGGCACCTACTACGCACCTAATTCTGCTGGTTCGGATCACATGACATTTGAGTGGAGTGATGGAGCAGAAGAACGTGTGCAAGCCTCAGACTTCAATAACCCTGAAGATTGGGCGTTCTGGATACAAGGGGGCTGTGGTATTGGCTTTCAGCGATTAACATTAGATATGTAGAGGCTGATTACTCCCAGAATGAGGAGATTAAAACTCTGGAAAGCCTGGTATTCGAGGTTTAGGGTTTCCTCTGTTTGAAGGTGAGGGTGCCGAGCACCCCCACCTTCAAACAGAGGTTGATTTCCGCGGCTTAGTACCAAGCAGTCAGAATTAAGGTTTGGAGTAGCTTTGCATCTTGCTTCGAGTTGCAAGGTAAGTGTGCTACGTACGTCCTTGTGTTCTAGAGGGGCGATCGCTGCTCTAGAACCGTATTCGACCTAGTGCATGGGCAACCATCCCACATAAAGAAGCCCACCGCTAACGCCTTCTTGGCACGGTGGGCAGAGGTGCAAATGTGTCACTGAATGGCTTTAGTTTCCCCACCTACTAGCAACAATCCTTCAGCAGGATTACTAGCCGTGCAGCAAGCAGCGCGATGTTACTAGGGGCGCTAAAGATCATGTATTCAATCACCTGTAATTGTTGTTGTGGAAGTGGTGGCAAATCCGCCATTCCTACAGCAACAATTACAGATTGTTTTATACGTGTTTATCAAGAAAATTTCTCGGCTGTTTTCTAGACAGGTGGTGTGGGTGGAGTAGGAATCCTATGTGCCCTTTTTCCATGCTTAGGATCACAAATAAAACAACCTGTAATTCTTTTTGTGAGAGGGGCGGCAAAGCCGCCCCTCTCACAAAAAGAATTACAGGTTATTCAATACACGATCCTTATTCATAGGTCTGGAACATAACCCTTTTCTGGAACGAGGAGCAATAAATTTGTATTTTAATAGGTTGCACTTTATACCTGGCGACTAGTAGAGGGTCGCAATTCAATCCATTCACGGTTTTACCGAAAAGCGAGATTGCAGTGATTTCTTCATGGCATAACCCACTTCCATCGGAGGGGGATAAGTCTCATCAGGTCGTTGTCTGTTGTTATAAGGACAAATGGGTTCCAATCCTGGTGTACCCGCTTAAGGATGCAATTGCATTGCGTCAAAAAGCACAGTCTTTTGGCAAAGATCTCTTTATTTGCCCAGTCAATGGCTTTTCCAGTAAGGAACTGGAGCGGCTGTGAAACAGGACTTAGCAGAAATAATGGCGATCGCTTGAGTGCAGCTTAAGAATTGAGTGTTGCTAAATAGAGCTATGAAATGGAGTGTGGAACTACAGTTCCACACTCCATTTCATAGCTCTATTTAGCAACGGGAAGAATTGATTTAAGTGACGGCCTGAAGACAGCCCTCAAGCCGTCACTTGGCTCAGTTATTACACAGACTGATAGACCTGCAGAAGCACATCAGCGATGTATCCATATCCCAGGACGAACTGGCTGCACTTGTGCTGGGCAGGGCCAACCTCCGCAGTGGCAGAAACCACATACAGACCGGGATCCATCTCCCACTTCTGAGCAGTACCAGGAAGTGCCAGGGTGTATTCGTACTCATCCTTCTTGGTATAGATGGTGATTGGCTGATCCACTTCGTCAGCAATGTTGCCCTGACCTTCAAAGTGAAAGTTCATCGTAATCTTGGTTTCCAGGCACATCAGCAGAGCAGACAAGGGTGACTTGTTGAAGGTAATTTTTGCGCTTGCAACAATCCCTTCGTCCTCTGCCACGATGTAAGGAGACTGGGCAGGAGCCACGAAGTCAGGAAGCATAGGCTCTCCAGTAGTTCCATTGACTTTTAGGTCAGACAGCGTGAAGAACACAGGTCCCAAGATGTTACGGGAATAGGTTTCTGTTGCCGTAACCTGGTCGCGCTGCGCTCTTGCTGCTGCTAGAGCGGGGGAGATGGTTGTATCAGCCATGGTTATGTCCTCTTAGGTGATATTGAGTGAGTCCGTTGTCAGCAGAATTAACAGCATCCGTTGGGCTTGTATTGAATGCGCTGCTTGGCAACTGGACTAACTATGGCATCCCAATTTCTCCCAAGCAGTCCTCACTATGGGTACTATTTATTCGTCCGAGTAATTTCACGGCGAGGAAACGTGGAAGCTCACCAATGTCCATCCTCAAAAGGGCACCCCTCGTAAGCTCGGTTCTGGCCGTTAAACCTTCCATCTACGATTTTGGGATTACCTAAAGCTGGGAGATTGGTTAAAAAGCTTGATATGAGGGATTTAGGAGATATTGGAGCAGGAATTTTCGAATTTTTTGAGAAAAGGGGTTTACAAAGTTGCATGGAACTTG
>NZ_JAMPLB010000101.1:0-17221 GCF_039962325.1 Leptolyngbya sp. PL-A3 | reverse complement strand
CTCTAACTGCTCCAGGCTCTCCGTCACCGTGACTTGAAAAGGACGTCCTGTCATCGCCCATCACCTCAAAGAGGACTCTTCTAGTTTGGCGCAGCTTCATATTTGTTTGGTATGAGATCAGGGCAAGTGATTGAGAACACAACAAGTAAGGAGATTTCCAGTAATGAAATTACCCCCAGAATGTTGGTGCTTTGCCCGCTTTGCGGGCAAAGCACCAACATTCTGGGTAAATTCTTATGCAGAAACCTCCTAAGAATTTCGAGGCGATCGCTGATCTGAATGCCGCAGCCTATGCAGAAGTCGTATCGTATCGCCTATCTAGCTTGTTCCTTGCCGCTCATCCCTGAGTTTTGCAACTCATTTCGAGCGAACGGTTCGCACAGGCCAGTGTTGGCCAAACTTGTACTACACATCTGGAAAAAGTCTCTTCTCACGAAAGCCCACTTAAAAGGTTGCTGTCATCAGATGCAAGTAGAGCAAATTCGGAGTTTGAAGCAACGCAATTGTGTTAATCACCCAAGATTGATTGGGAATGCACCAATCAATCTTAGTACAGGGAAAGTATTCTCAATTCCCTCTTGTGTAAGGGTTTCAGCCTACTTGTATTCTATGACAGCAACCGTCCAAGCACCCCTTCCAGGGAGTCTTGGATATCAAAAATACGTCGGCAAATTGAACATCGGCCCTTCTGGCGCTTCAATAGGATGGCCGCTCGGATTAGGCATAGTCCGAGATACCTGACATGGAATACCTTACAAACGGGCATTGAATTTATGGCGGGTGAGCGTTACTACCGCTTGAACTAATCTTTCTGGCTCAAGGGGCTTTGTAATGTGGCGTTGAAATCCACTGCTAATTGCTCGTTGATGATCATCTTCTCTGGCGTAGGCGGTCAGGGCAATGGCAGGAATTTGTCCTCCTTGACTCGGAGGCAACGCACGTACCTGTTGAATCAGCGTGTAGCCATCAATTTCGGGCATCGCGATATCACTCACTAACACACTCGGTTGAAAAGCTTCTAAATTGACCAGCACCTCTGATGCAGAGGCAACAGTTAGAACGTCTGCGCCATACTGGGTGAGTAAGGCTGTTAGCAACTCACGGGCATCGAGTTCATCATCGATCGCCAGTACACGAATCCCTGTCAGGTCAAGTTCTTCTTCTAGGTGCTCGTGTAGCGGCTGATTTTCTGGTGCGATACTGAGCAGGGGCAACTGAACGGTAAACGTTGCGCCTAAGCCTTCCCCTGGGCTGTCCGCTGTGATCGTACCACCGTGAGCCTCAACCAACTGGCGAACGATTGCGAGACCCAGACCCAGACCGCCATACTTGCGAGTGATCGAAGCATCTTCTTGTTGGAAGGATTCAAATAGGTGGGGCAGAAAGTCTGGGCTGATGCCTTTGCCGGTATCTTTGACGATGATATGAGCCTCAGTGCCGACCTGCTGTAGTTGAATGTTTACGTGCCCACCTTGGGGTGTGAATTTGATGGCATTGGACAGCAGGTTCCAGACGATTTGCTGCAGCCGAGCCGTATCTCCAAAGACTTGTCCAACGTTGGGTAGGACAGAATGCAGTGAAATGGACTTAGCCATAGCTGCTGTGCCAACGGTATCGATCGCCGCCTCAACGGCAGAAGAGAGACTGACAGCAGCCATATTGAGGCTCAGCTTGCCGCGCAGAATTTTAGCGACATCCAGCAGGTCATCAATTAACTCTGTCTGTAACTTGACGTTGCGTTCAATGGTGGCAAGGGCTTCAGTGGTTTTAGCAGCATCCAGCCTGCCTAATTGCAAGAGTTTGGTCCAGCCCAAAATAGGGTTCAAAGGCGATCGCAATTCGTGGGAGAGGACGGCCAAAAACTCATCTTTGATCCGATTAGCCCGTTCGGCCTCTGTCCTAGCGGCCTGTTCGCGCTGAAGGAGTTGCTCGCGTTCGGCCTCCGCCCGTTTCTTCTCCGTAATGTCGAGCACCGTTCCAATAAAACGAATGACCTCCCCAGATGGGTTGAAAAAGGCTTTGCCCTTGGCGGCAACCCATCGTTCAATGCCGTCTTCAAAACCCACAGTTCGATACTCAATGTCGTACTCACCGTCGCCCTTCGGATCGAAGGATTGCAGCACCACCTGATGGGTACGATCGCGATCGTCTGGATGCAGGCCCGCCAGGAAAATATCGTAGTCAACTTTAGCAGTGGGCGACATGCCAAATACGGCTTTGCACCGATCGTCCCATTTCAAAACGCCCGTCTTTGGGTTCAAGTCCCAAGTGCCTAGCTGGGTTGATTCAATGGCGATACGGAAGCGGTCTTCGCTCTGGCGCAGAGCCTCCTCAGTGAGTTTGCGTTCAGTGATGTCTTTGAAGAGAACAGCTACTTTGTGCTCATCGGGAAGTCCAACGCGATAGGCGTACAGGTCGTACCACCGCTGCAACGCTTCCGCCGAATTCTCAAATCGGATAGGGATGCCGGTTTGGGCAACGCTGCCATAAATTTCGAACCAATGGTTCTCATGGTGCGGAATTAGCTCGCGCATCCGCTTGCCCTGGACGTTGTAAAGCCCGCACTGCCGCTCAAACGCTGGGTTAGTTTCTAAAAAGATGTAATCAACCGGTTGGCTACTTTGATCAAAGATCATTTCAATGACGCAGAAGCCTTCGTCCATTGATTCAAACAAAGTGCGATAGCGCTCCTCGGAGAACCGTAATGCCTCCTCCGTTTTTCTACGTTCGGTAGTGTCAGCTAGGGCACCCGGAAAGGCGATCGCCTTTCCGTTCGCATCATATTCGACCTGTCCCCGAGCTATCACACAGCGTTCTTCTCCATCAGCATTTAGGACGCGATACTCTTCAGTGTAGTGTTCACCGGTTGCGATCGCATGTTCAATGCTAGCGACAATACGAGAGCGATCGTCGGGATGAATGCCGCTCAAAAATTCATTCAGGGGAACGCCTGCGGCAGCAGCCTCTGGATCAATGCCAAACAGGTAGGCACAGTTGCTATCGGTAACAGCTATATCCTCAGCGATGTTCCAGCGCCAGGTATAGATTGCTCCCGCCGCAAGAGCCGATTCTAACTGAATATGGGCTTCTTGTAGCGCCAGTTCTGCCTGTTTGCGATCGTGAATATTCACTACAGAGCCGATGTAGCCTTTCAACTCACCCTCGGGTCCAATCCAGGGGCTGGCAGCGTCTATCGCCCAGCAATATTCACCATCCTGACGGCGCAGCCGATATTCCAGCTGAAAAGCCGTTTGATGCTCCACAGCATTCAGGAAGACAGCTCTAGAGAATTCGCGGTCATCGGGATGCACAGCCTCCAGCCAGCCAAATCCCAATCCGGTTGCTTCTGTTTGCCCCGTGAACTTGTACCAGCGCTGGTTGAGATAAGTACAATACCCGGTGGCATCTGCTACCCAAATCTTCATCGGTGCGTTGTCTGCCATCTGACGGAATCGCTCTTCGCTAGCGCGTAGGTAGACCTCTGTCTGCTTGCGCTTGGAGATGTCCATGTCAACCCCGGTCATGGTGATGGGGTTACCGCTGGCATCATAGAAAACTCGCCCTAACCCCAATGCCCATCGCACCGTTCCATCTGGCCTAATGAAGCGAAACTCGATGTTGTAGTCTTGTCGGTCATAAATGGCGCAATGAATCGCTTGCTCAACCCAGGGCAAATCGTCAGGATGAATCATGGCCCTGGCGGTTTCATAGCACCCATCAAAGCTGCCAGGGGCCATACCGAATAAGCGCTCTAGACTGGTGGACCAGTGAACTTTGCCAGCCTGAATGTCCAAATCCCAACTGCCCAACTGAGCCGCTTCCATAGCCAGCTCAAGGCGTTTCTGGCTTTGCTGCAAAGCGAAATCAGCTTGCTGACGGTTCGCAACTTCATCTAACAGCTTGGCTTCTAGCTGCTTCTGGTTGTCAATATTGGTAATCGTGCCAATCCAGCCTGTGATGCTTCCCTGCCCTTCTCGTGTAGGCATGGCCCGGCAGATAAACCAGTGATACTCGCCATCCCAGCGGCGAAAGCGGCACTCTGTCTCAAAGGGTTCTCCTGTTGCGATCGCCTCGCGCCATAGCTTTAATGCAAGCTCCCGTTCGTCGGGGTGAACGGCATTAGCCGTAGAGGGGCCACCAATAGACTCCGCCACACTCATGCCAGTGTATTCGTACCAGCGTTGATTGCGGTAGGTGAGAACTCCATTGGCATCGGCAGTCCAAATCATTTGGGGCATGGCTTCAGCTAATTCGCGGTAGCGCTGCTGACTAGCTTTAAGAGCAACGGCATCTTGATGGCGCTCTGTGATGTCCAGAAACGCACCGACGACACCCCGAATTTGGTTTTGGTCGTTCCGCAGGGGGGTTGCATAGCACAGCAGTTGGCGCAGGGTGCCATCCGGCAGCAAAATGTCAAATTCCACGTCGCGAACCTGTTCACCCGATCGACCCGCAACCTGCATTGGCAGGTGTTCAGGAGCAATTTCCTTCCCATCGCGGAAGGTTCGGTAGGTCGGCTGATTGGGAGCAGGCGCACTCTTCGAGATATTGTCGCTGGAGGCGACCCCTAGCAACTGTCGCAGATAGGCGTTACTGTGCATTTGAGTACAGGCGGGATCGGATGCGATCGCCACCCCCACTGGCAGAATATCCACCAGGGTTTGCAGCTCAGCTAATCGGTGTGTCAATTCCTGGTTGAGCTGTTTCAAGGTCTCGATCGTTTGATCCGGATGCTGTTGGATTTCTCGGTCGAGTTCGGCGTTTACGATTACGCGCTCCATTGCCCGACACAGGTCATTAGGAGTGAATTGATCTCTAACTAAATAATCTGCTGCGCCATTTCTAAACGCCTGGACTGCACTCTCTGTATCTTCGTCATCAACCACCACAATGGGCGGGCAGCGATCGCTCATCTGCTCCTTTAGCTGACGCAGCAACCTATTGCTGCTGGTACGGGAATGAAGCTCCAGGAGAATGCTATCAATTTGCTTTGATTGAGACAGGGGAATCTCCAGAGCATCGTATTTTTCTGAGAGAATCTTATAGGTCACACTCTTATCGTGCTGTAATTGCTGCCCATAATCGATAACAGCATCACTCGGGTCAGCAATGACAAGAACGGTTCGGTGTATTGACATATTTAGAATCTAATCTGTGAAGCGAAAGGAGGGCGATCGAAGCGACAGAGTTTGAAGATTTTTTGTGGCCGCTGCCCAATTTTAGCAGTTTTAAGATTGTTGCAACTTTGCCGCTTTACGTAAGTCTACCACCCCGCATATTCTGAATCAGTAGAGCTAACTGAACATCTGAGGTAAGCCACTGCTACCAGTGCGACTCGAAAAGCTTTGAGCGTTTCAGCAGTAAAGTAACTTCAAGGGTTGATGTTGCATACGCAAATCAACCCTTCTTAGAGCTTTTCAAACGAATTCTAATTGTTGTGCCACCATGGCACAACAAACGGGAAATGAATAGCGGGCATGATGCCCACCTGGTGGTGGTCCTTGGTCTTGGCTTGGGGGCGTGGTGGGTCGCTTCGCCTCAAACTGATGAGCTCTAAGTCCAAGTCCACTAGAGAGCGCTAGCCACAGTTGGGGCAACGGAGAAAACGAGGAATGCTTGGCATAGCAGATGTAAAAAACAACCGTTACCTATTTTTCCTATCCTTCACAAAAAAGGATTACCGCGCATTACAAAATTATAAACCTGCTTCTCAATGATTCAACAGTTCTGTCACAACGCTCGAATCCATTGCTTCCAACTAGAGAGATAATAAAGATAGAGTTTCCAAAATAGGTTATGTCTGTGCTTACTACACCTAGCTGTACCGTTGTTTTGAACCAGCAGAAAGGAACGATTCAATATCACAATCAATGTAGAGACATTGCTATTACGCCGTATGAAAACACGACGGGCATGTGTACCACCATTGAAAATGGGCGAGTGGTTGTAAGACCGCTTATCCCTACTCCTACCGAATAAGCATCACGACCGCGGAGCCATCGTGATGATTGTCCGTTGTGTGTTGCTTACTCTAAAGGCATCACATCATGAAAGTAGTTGTAGTCAATGTATCGATGCCCGTCGGCGGTACGGAAGATGACATCGACAAATTGCTGATTCCACAAGATATCATTTGCGACGTACGTATGGCGGGCTTGAACAACCTGGTTCACAGTTTCATCGATGCCGCTTAAAGAAATGACGATCGCCGCATTGGTTGTTACAAGGGATTCTTCGTTCATGCCATACAGCGGACTAGACTCATCAATGGGATGCATTGCTAGCCAAGTGAGAGCAAAGCTAGGGGTATGATCACGAATAAGTTTCATGTCATAGATTCGGCGCATAAAGTGTCCACTAGCCGTGATTTCGTCGCGCATCAAGTAAACGCGCAACTGAGCTTCCAAAATTTGATTGCGCCGTTGGTTGGCAGCTCGAAATTTGAGCATCGGCATCCCTTCAGACGGTGTAACGACAGCGATCTTACTAAACAGGATGCGAGCTGTGGGTCGTGAAAAACGAGCAAAGGCTAACCCAGTCAAGATTGCGATTCCCATTAAATTAACCAATGCCTCAATTGTGACCATAGCATTGGCATAGGGTGTTTTGGGGTACATGTACCCGTAGCCAATCGAAGCTAGGGTTTGAACGCTAAAAAAGAAGTTGTCTGGAAACGAGTGTGGTTGAGCGTTTTGAATACAGTCTCCACCCAATAGATAAAGTAGGGCAAAGAGTGCATTAATTGCCAGGTATGAGACGACAATAGATGTGATAAAACCTGCCCAGGAAATGGTCAACATCAGGTGGTAAGGGTCGCGCCAGTAGGAGTACCACGCCCCCATCCTCAGTATTTGAAACCGACCGTTTTGGATGTTGATGTGAACACGCGGAAGCGATTGTCGATCCGGATGATTTGTCTGGTTTTTCATGCCCAAGAGAGTAGCTCAATGAATGTCTGTTGTAGCGTATACACCTACCATTTGGGGTTAGCTCAGTCAAAAAGCCACTCAGGGGTCATTGATCGCCAGATGGATCAGGAATTACCAATTTCAGGACACTTCATCTCCTAAGAGCGTCGCGTTTAGTGAAGCAAAATGCAGCTGCCGTGTCCGGCAATAACTGACCGTGATCCGCAATTGTTCTAGCGATCGGATGGTGCTTCGTCCCGGCTATGTTACCTGTACTCCCGCTGCAGTCTGTTACTTGTTAGACTGAATCAAGTGTACTAGTGGCAAGAACTGTGAGTAACTGCACAATCGTCTGGTTCCGCCGCGACCTGCGCCTGTCTGACCACGCTCCTTTAGAGCGGGCCGCCCGTCGAGGAACGGTCGTGCCTGTCTTCGTGTTTGACCGCGCCCTGCTGCACCATCCCGAAACCGCACCCGCCCGTGTCGCTTTCATGCTGAAGTGCTTGCGATCGCTCGATAGAGATTTGCGCGAACGTGGGGGGCAGCTGATCCTACGCTTCGGTGATCCCGTCGAAGTTCTACCCCAATTAGTTCACGAGACGCAGTCTGAAGGCATCTATGCTCATGTGGACTTCGAGCGCCTGTATGGACGGGTGCGTGATGCTCGCCTCAATCGGGTTCTGGCGGAGCAAAACCTGAAAATTCGCTGGTTTGAACCCGTAGGTACAACCCCAGAACTAATCACAACTGGGGAGTATCGGCAGTTATGGTACGACCAGATGAGCGAGGCGATCGTTCCCACGCCTGCCCGTGTAGAGGTGCCACCGAATGTGCCAAGTGAGCCCTTGCCCAGCTTGGCTGATCTCGGACTGTTCGATGACGGTAAGCCCATTCCCCCTGGAGGCACGCAAGCCGCTTATCGACTGCTCGATCGTTTCCTGGAACACAAGGCGCAGCGCTACTACTGGCAGCTATCGTACCCCAGTGCCAACGCTACCAGCGGACTCAGCCCGCACCTCAAATTTGGTGTCATCTCATTGCGCGAATGCTATCAAACCGCCCAAAAACTGAAAGCATTACCGGATGAGCGAGTTCAGCGTAGCCGTCAGCAGTTTGTTTCAAGGCTGCGCTGGAACAGCGGTTTTGCTCAGCGTTTTCGCTACCTGCCGCAGATGGAACTCAGGTCGCTCTACCACCACTTCGATGAAGAAGGCTTTACATTCGATGAAGAGCTGTACCAGGCCTGGCAGCAGGGACAGACGGGCTTTCCGATCGTGGATGCGGCGGCTCGCTGTCTATTAGCCACTGGAGGATGGCAAGCGTTCAACTTTCGCACTCGTGCTTGCTACGCCAGCTTCTTGAGCAATCTGCTAAGGATGGATTGGCGCTATGGAGCGCTGCACTTCATGCAGCATCTCATCGACGGTGACTGCCCAATTGACCATTACCAGTGGGCCATGCAAGCGGGTATCACCTCTGCCATCGACAAGTCTTGGACGCGCATCTACAATCCGCGACAAGTCGCAGTCGATCGCTTTGACCCAGAGGGACAATTCATCAAGCGCTGGGTACCCGAACTGCGCCATCTGCACCCAAGTCAGCTTGGTGCTCCCCCAACTACCAAGGGGTATCCTGCCCCCATCCTTGACTACAAGCAAGCCCGAGCGCAGCGCGTTGAGCAACTGACGCGTCAGCGACAGATGTTTGCTGAGCAGGCCGATATCGTGCCGCATCTTGCGCCTCTTCCCGCCAGCTTGGTGCCGTTTGGCAGCGATCGCTTCGCCGCCTCTGGGCAAGTGAGGTACGAAATCGAGTGGGCTAGTTTGGGCGATCGCTGCGCCGCCTCCAAGCATGACTTATTCCCGCTTGCGATTGATTTGACCGCCCTCGATAGGGAGCAAGCCGCGATTTTGAGAAGCTGGTTTGTTGCGCCGGTTACCTCACCTCCTGTCAATCGTGCTAATCAGCAACCGACAGGAGTGATGCAGCTTAATCTCCTCTAATGGGCTCTGGGTGGTTGTGTCGCAAAGACTGATTAAGGACAAACGAGCAATGTTGACCGCATTCCCTTAAGCAATAACTCCAAAGATTGCTTCGATAAAGTTCACTTCAGACACATCGTCCCCTTGTTTGATTCCTTTTACTTGTTCTTTTCGAATCATATTTATTGCTTCAATCCCGTTCAAAGTTCTTCTTACCGTGTTGAACGTCTTAAATCCCATCATCGGCTTTACGATGCGCTTGACGTTTCGATGGTCTTGCTCAACCATATCGTTTAACATTAGTTCGGACAGTTTTTCTGAAACCGTTGATTTTGCGTGCGCGAAGCGCACGCAAAATCAACGGTTTCAGAAAAACTGTCCAGAGTATTGGTTTAAAGGACCCCCACCCGTCGGTGTAAAAGCGACGAATACCAAAAGGAGCAAGCAACGTCATCAATTCTTTCAATTCAACATCGACATGAGGAGCTAGAACGTAGGCTAAAATTTTACCCGTTTGATGATCGATCGCATGCCATAACCATTGTTCCTGCTTCTTTTTGCCTACAAAGCTCCACACCTCGTCCATTTGGACTTCATGCAAGTTTCTACAGGTTATGGCACGCAGGAGATGAAAATGCTACCGCTTACCAGGGAAAGATTCTCGGTCGCGGTTTAGCGGGAACCGCACGGGCGGCTCGAATACACAGTTGAGCAATCAATTCTGTGGAGGTGACAGCACTTTGCAATTGAGCGAAGTTGAAGGTGTCTGCCTTGATTTGAGCGATCGCCAACACCTTATCGATGCTTTCATCGCTTAACTTCATGCCTGCCTTCAGGAAGTCAGTACAGGGTCCTTGATGCCGTTGAGTGGGGGTGCGACTGCGCTTACACCAGAAGTGACTGATGACATGAAAGACGTGTCCCCTGCCCCAATCAAAACTAGCGGCAACGACAGGCGCACTGTGCCGTGATAGAAGGTCATGGCTCGCCGCTTCGATCGCTACCTTATCAGGACTTAGAACCTCAATCGGATGACTGCTGCCCTCCAACCACCACTGCGGGTCGGCTCCCAGTACCACCACATCAGACCACAGGCTGTTCAAGCTTGGTTCTACAGAAATTACCTCATCCCCCGTTGCTCGTCCGGTAAACTTGACCATACCTGGAAATGCAGGTTCGATGAATCGTCCCAGTGCCCAGTCAGAACTGACCAACCACTTGCCTTCATTCACCTGTTGACTGAGATGTTGAATCAGTGTTTTGTCGTAACCACTGGAGCAGTTGACAAAGATGATTTGAGCATCCAGTTTTGACGCATCTGGGTTCATCGTGCAAGAGACATTCAGACACGCCAAAATGTCTTCGACGCGATCGAAACTGCCTGCATACACGGCGACATCCTGCTTTCGCAGCTTGTTCAATACTTGCAGATCTTCAGGGCGCTGTTCGGCAAGACGCTGACGAACGGCGATTGCTGCCACCTCATACGCTTTTTTCATGTCGCCCATGACAATCACCTCCTGAGTTGAACGATAAATTAAGGTTTGGGAATTCTAAATTTCCCTCAAGTCTGAGAGTTGTAGCCGTTTAGCAATTGCTGCATCAGTCACCGGATAAACTGCCTCACTGATAACGAGCAGTTGTGCCCAATCTTGCGATCGCACCACCTGATACTGGTGCTGAACAAAGTCAGAAATATCTTCAATGTCAACAATCCAGTTACGAGCGTACTGGGCAAGCACATCCCCGCGTAATCCCAGTTGAATGGCGCGTCGTTCCAATTTGGCACCCGACGGATGATGATCCGGGTCCCATTGCAATCGAACCGAAGACTGGGCAACGGCTTGTCGCCACTCTACTTCACTGCTGTAGACTTCTGGAACGAAGCTGGAATGAACAGCACTTGCCAGGATGGTGTCAAATGCTGATCGCTTAATCCGAATTGCCAGCGTCACTTCCTGTCCAGCTTTTGTGCCCCAACCCGAACGGTACATCATCCATAGGAAGTTGGGCTTGATCCAACTCATGCGGCTGAAGCTAAATTCACCGCCGAAATAACCGTGTTGTACTGCAAAGCGGGCGATCTCAGGACGATATGCCTGATAGACCACCACCGAAGTTTCGTCGTATTGCGCGACAATATGCCGTCCGGTTTGAGGCAGTTGAGCAATCTGGGTTACGTAGGAGGTCGTTAATAGCTTCATGGCATGAGTTTGAAAAGGTTGTAGGGCAAGGATTTCCTGCCCTACAGGTTTAATGCCGAGTAGTGGGCATCAGCCACATCCCCGGTCGCTCTAGCCAGTTCTTCACTAGCGGTTCTGGCAGACGATTCAGCAGCTTGAGCATGTCCCAGGTATTGACCTTCATAGCTTTGGCTAATTCTTCTCGCACCCGGTCAGTACTCACCGTTGCCATTAGGCCAGGGAGTTCTGGGTTGTGCAAGGCTTCCTCTAGGTCAGGAGCCAAGCAAAAGTCCAATTTGACAGCAAAGCGCACGGCTCGTAGTGCCCGAAGTGGGTCATCTGCTAACGTTACCATTGGTGGCAATGGCGTTCTCAGCACTTTTGCTTCTAAGTCTGCCTGACCATTGAATAGGTCAATGAGTTTTCCCGTTTCAGACTTTGCCAGGGCATTCACCGTAAAGTCGCGGCGCTGCAAATCATCTTCCAGGGTTCCCGGAACAACCACTGGCTTTCGCGTTCCCGGTAAGTAATCCAACTCGCGCCGTGCCAACACGAAGTCAGCCACCAATGCCTGGTGAGGAGCCGGAAACTTGGCACGAATCGTCAAGCAATCCTCCGTTTCCAGAAAGATTCTGAACCCTGCCTCTAGCATCCAGTCTTTCATAAGCTGGAATGCTTCATGAATCGTCTTATCCTGAGCCTCTGCGGGTGTGAGAACAAATGAGAAATCGGCATCCTTACTTTTGATGCCGAGCAGTTCGTCACGGACTTTGCCACCGACTTCAAAGATTTGTGGCATGGGTCTTCACCTCCTCACCAATGTCATGGATTGAAAGCGGACTACCCCTCCTCAAAAAAGGGTAGTCCTAACTTCCTACTTGTCAGTCCGCACAGGTAGCGGAGTATCCAGAATCTCCAGCAACAGTTCCAGACGAGAAGGGCGCGTTAGCAGCGGTACAAGGTTCGGCAAGCTGTAGTAGTCTCCTGCAAAGGTAAACGTCTCTACAGGTGCCTGCTGTCCCTTCAGTTGGCTCTCCAGCCAGTTGCAGTAACCGCCCACACGGACAATCACCACATTGGGCATGACTGCTAACTCCCGGCAATAGGTCTTGTAAACCTCACCAAAGTAGGGAGCCGCGTTCTCGCCTTCGTCTGTCACGACGATGATTTGATCCACGATCTGTTGCTTCTTCCGCATGGCTTCCAGCGGCGCACCAATGCTGGTGCCACCCCCAGCCTTGATGTGCTGGAATGCCCGCTCCCAGTCGGTCAACTCCTTGCCCTGTGCAGTGACAGGGTAGGGAATGTTGTCGAAGGCATAGACAAACAGATCTGCCTGGGTAATGCCAGAGATCAAGGCAGCGAGTCGCTTCCCTAACTCGATCGCATTCTCCATCGAACCCGACTTGTCCACGAGCAAGGCAGTCGAACGGGTAATGACACCACGCCGCTTCACTTGCTCATTTGTCACCTTTTCTAACCGGGCAAGAGTATCGTCATCGAGATCCGCTGCATCGGCTGCGACTTGAGCCTTAAATGCGGCGACTCGCGCACTCTTGGATGCCTCATCCAGCTTGCCATCAATCAATGCCTTCACCTCTGGGTGATCCATTGCTCCTCTTGCCTTCAGTGACTTGAGGTTGTTGATCACTTCCTGGGGAGTCATGCTGTTGATCAACGCCACTAACACAGTGGGAGTCAGTTGCTTGATCGCACCAATGGCGATCGCATAGGGCAACTTAAACTCGACTATCAACCGTGCCTGTTCTGCAGTACTTTCAGCCTTTGCAAGCTGCTTCAGCACCTCTCCCAGTGACCCTACTGGAGGCTGGTCACGGAACAGAATTGCATTTGCTCGCTCGTCAGGCTTGATGTGCAGCGAGGCATACAGATGCTTCATCGCCTTACGTCCTCGTAGCGCTGCGCGATCGAACAGGGCAGGGTTGCTTTCCCGCACCTTCAGATACCGCTGCACCGCAGTCCGGGCAGAACGGGGTAGCTTGTTGCGGTGCTGCTTCATGAAGTCTACGACACGAGCCACTTGGTAAGGTGGAAACTCTTGCAGCATGATGAAGCCAGCATCACGGTGTTGGGTCAAATCGCTGGTTAGCAAATGAGCAACAAACACTTCTTTGTGGTCACGCACATCGCCATTGCGCTGGTACCAGACTGCCAGGTGCCCGTAAAAGATGGGGTCAAGTTCGACGATCAGTTGGTGGATTTCCGCTACTTGCTCCAGCTTGCGGTGGGGAGTGGTGAGCAAACTGTTGAGCATTTCCAGGCGCAAATCGCGTTCAGTGTTGTTCATGGGAACCTCCTCTGGTTGTAGTGGATGAGGAGGCAGATGTTTCACGCAACGGTGAAAAGTCACCGCGCAAGTTACAGAAGCTTGGCTGAAGGTTTTCCCTCCAGTTTTGCCTGCTATGGGTCTCAGGCTTGCAGCGTATCCCTCCAGATACGCACCGTTGGTTTGGTGGAGAGTATGTAAGCTTCGGTGATCAGGGCGCGGCAACAACTGCCAGTAAAAGTAAAAGTGAGCCAGGCTATTGCCTAAAAGTAGTGACTGCGTAAACTACCGTCATATCTGCCACTGTTACGGCAACATCGCTTGAAAGGAGCGACCAGAACCGCAAGGGCACAAATCGTTGTTACCCAGCTTTTCTTGCAGTTCTTTATCACCGTGAACGATGCGATGTCCTCGTTTGACAGCAGTTTCTGATGGATATCCTCGACGACGTTTGCTAGAGGGTTCAAAAGCAGAAGAATTGTAGGTCGTTGAGATCTTCCAAATCGTTATCCAGGTTGTTGTTATCAAAATTGCTTCGCTTCATTGTTCTTACCTCCAGTTCTGATAAGGGGACTTCTCGAAATGCCAGCAAGCCTGGAACATAGGGAAAGGTCGTAGGACGGCGAATCATTACTGATTCCTGAAGTGCCAGGTCAGGAAATCGAAGGACGGCGATCGCGGCACAAGCAGTGCGATCGTCCTCTTCAAATCCCACATCAACTCCGGCAACGGTTTTCACTGCATCAAGGTCATCCTCCATCACCACTAACGACCGTAACTCTTGTTGGAGAGCGATCGCAGCTTCGGGAGTAGCTGTCTGGGTTAAGGTCAGCAGAGGGTGATGCATGAGAAAACCTTCCATCCAGGAGTGAAAGCATGAATTAAAGAATGACTGAATTTAGCACTGAAACAATCACTTCATGCAAGTCAAAAAAACAGTTGGATCATACACAGGATTTGAACCTGTAACCAATCGCTTACAAGGCGGCTGCTCTACCATTGAGTAAGTATGTAAGCTTTTTAGGTCAGGGCACGAAATGAAATTGAATTTGTGATTCCGCACAAGTTAGGAAAGCGGTTGATACATTCAGATGCTCTACTTATTGAGCTATCACCCCAATTGGAGTAAGCAGGAGTCGCACCTGCAGCCTTCTGATCCCTAAGTATGTAAGCTTTTCAAGTCAGGGTGCGGAATTGAAAATTAACCATAAACCGCCTCGGAACGAATGATTAGATCACCACTTGGACGGCGATCGACCACCTAGGCAGAGAGCCGACTGGTATTGACATCCAAATGTCTTGAAACCTGCTTCTTGACCGCGGCATCACTCATGCCTGTGGTAATTCCCAGGTGAGTTTCTGGGATGTCAAGCGTGCTGCTCCGCAAATGCCCGTAAGGGGTCGCTCCTCAAAGCGAATATGCACCATTGCTATCACCTCTTGCTTATCTATAGAACAACGGAAGGAGGAGGAGTCGAACCTCGATAGCGTTAAAACTATCCTCTGGTCTTCCAAGCCAGTTGCCGTCCACACAGCCGCACCTTCCGAGAGCGGAAACTGGAGGAATCGAACCTCTACAGCATGAACTGCACGCCTGTTTTCGAGGCAGGTTGCTGACCTTCAGCCGCAGTTTCCATTTGGGGTGACTGACGAGAGTCGAACTCGCTAACACTGGTGTCACAAACCAGCCCCTCCACCACTTCGGGTTCAGTCACAGTGGATCTGACCGGAATCGAACCGATCGCCTCCCGATGAGAGTTGCACTCATCCCTCGTACAAGTTCACAAAGCAGTTTTTCGCTTCTTAACAGGAAGTTAGTATGTAAGCTTTGCCGGTTGGGTTACAAGGTGGTTTAGGCGCTCTGCCACTAGAGCTACAGACCCAGATTTGGTGGATTCTGGTCGGATTTGAACCGACATCTTTCTGCTTGCAAGGCAGACGCTTTCCCAGTTAAGCTACAGACCCGTATGGCAGGAGTGGTAGGAATCGAACCTACACAAGTCGATTTAGAAGATCGATGCCCTTCCGTTAGGCGACACTCCCACAAGTTGGTAGTCCCGGCAGGATTTGAACCTGCAACCCTCTGTTTGTAAGACAGATGCTCCACCGTTGAGCTACAGGACTACGAGAGCGAATGGCGAGACTCGAACTCGCATCTAGAGATTGGCATACTCCAATGTTTGCCCTTACACCACATTCGCGTTGGAGCGACCCCTTGCGGGTATCTGCGGAGCAGCGCGACGAGATTTGAACTCGTACCAGAGAGTTGGAAGCCCCCTGTGCTTGTCCGTTACACCACGATCGCAAACTTGAATTGAAAATGGGGCTGGTGACAGGATTTGAACCTGCAACCTTTCGCTTACAAGGCGATTGCTCTACCGTTGAGCCACACCAGCATTCGGTGACGGAGGTGGAAACGATCGTTCTACTGTATGTAGGCTTCTGGCATCAGGGCACAGCAACGAGGCTGGCAGGGATCGAACCTGTAACCACTTGCCTCGGAAGCAAGCACTCTGTCCATCTGAGTTACATCCTCATTGGGAGCCTTGACGGGAGTTGCACCCGTTTCTTTCTAGCTGAGAACCAGAACGACTTCTCTATTCGTCCACAAGGCTTTACGGGGATGATGGGATTTGAACCCACGATCTTTCGCTCGACAGGCGACTGCTTTAAACCGGACTAAGCTACACCCCCAAAGTGGCGATTCAGTTTTCAAGGTGCAGGTTGCTGATGAATCAGCAGGAATTAGAGAAAGCAACGCCGTTCCAGGTAATAGACTTGCCCGATGTTCTGTCGCTTTTGTTTGTACTGAGTAAAAGATGAATTTCCCTGATTGGATAAGTCGTCTTGAAGTGGCAGGTCAGTGCCAGAAGGATGAGTGGGGAAGAACTCTAAAAACTTCAAGAGACCATTGTTTTGAGTAAGGGAGTGAGTGTTCATTGGATTGACTCCTCTGTGTCTCATCTCATGCTACAAGCATAATACAATATACTACAAGGCGTCAAGAGGGTACTACAACTTTTTTTGAGATGGGAGAGAGCGACTCTCAGAAAATCCTTGTATCGCTCTCTCCTACTAGATCTGACCCCTAAGCTGGAGAGGAAATGTGGGCTTCGCTCATCTGCCACAGCTTGTAGATGAAACGCTCAATTCGATCGCTCATCACCGCCAGGAACATCCCTTCGTGAGCGTCCTTGTCCTCGGCAATCCAGCTTCCGCTGATTCCAACTTCGACAAACTTCTCATCTACAGCAATCAGGGTGACTACTGAGCCGTACTCCTGATGTAGTGCCAGCTCCAGCACTTTCAGTTCAGGAATATCAGCAGGCAGCAGAAAGGAGGCACGACCGGGTTCAATATGGAGCGGTGCGAAGCAGTTCCCCCTTTGGGGTAAACGCCCGTTTCAGGTTGATTCGCGCCAGGGGCAGGTAGTTCTTGAAAACACCGCGACCTGGTTCTGGAGGATTGGAATTTTCTGGCGCTGCTTAATCTGCATCAGTTTTCTCCTCAAAGAATAACCCCCGCCTCTGACGACCAGGAGCGGGGGTTGGGAAGTGGATATGCTTTTCCCTATGTTGGTGTCAGGATTGTCCTGCACCTCCCGCTGCTAGTGAGTTGATCCAGATTGAGCCATCTGGCGATTGCACTATCCATGCCTTCACTGACGAATTTACCGCCGCTAAACCGATACGTCCCCTCAAACGCAAACAGCGTCCATGTTCGGCCCCGACATTGTTTAGGTCGAACAGAGCTATGTTTATTTGTGGTGTATGAGTAAAGGAGAAGAAACGGCGTATCCTGCTGGATAAGGAAAAAGACCAGACGAGGATACACCATGAATAACGACAATCTTATTGCATT
>NZ_JAMPLB010000100.1:0-17924 GCF_039962325.1 Leptolyngbya sp. PL-A3 | reverse complement strand
GCTCATCCCGCAGGCCATAACGGCGCACCATAGTAACATCTCCCTCTTTGGCTTCAAAAACTCAGATTTTTGATTCTAAGCCGACAGAGGGGCTAATTGATGACACGCCCTAGATACGCGATTGTTTTTCAGCTTGCAATTTATGAAATAGATGCAATTGATTTTGATTGAGCCATTTATTGAAGCGGTTGCAATTACTGCAGCACAGTCGTGGATGTGGAAGATCGCTTTTTTGTTCAGCTTTCAAGTTTTTTGATCCACAGTATTTACAGTGAAGAATGCCGCGCCATTGACTGGCAGCTTCTGCTTTGAGTTGAATTGCTTGGTTTGAATTCAGGGCATCCGCTACGGCTTGTATGGCTGCTTCTTTGGAGCGAGTGTAGCCGCTAAAGTTGGGAGGTAGATCGGGATTGCTGAGCCAAGCCGCCCAGAAAAACCGAGACCCGGATTTGTCGATGGAAAAACAAGGGTTCATAGTAACTCCAGTGGTGTTGTTACAGTTCAAGTTGCTTTTGAGGCGGGACGCTACTTTGCTGATAGATAGCCTCTCTAACGGTGCTATTGATGTAATCGAGCGCTGCTTGATTGGTTTGCTGGCGCGCTATCTGCTGAATGCGTTCGTTGTACATTAAGGTCAGCCCTGCTTCTTTGGCAGCTTCCTGTTCCCCCATCCCTTCTTCTTTCGCCCATTGCCAGACTTGCATAGCTACCAGGCGAACGCGCTGTTCTGGGTCGTGAATATGTGGGGGTGCAAAATGGGCATAAAGGTTGTGATAATGCTCGCGTTCGGCCTGTTGGCGGGCTTGCTGCCGATTCTGGAAATCCTGCAAATCTTCCGTGTTCACATTGGCATAATCGACATGCCATTGCTCTATTTCTTGTTGGTAGTAAGCCTGGACGATAATGGCCTGATCTGCTTTGCGTCCAATCGTAAGTTCCTGGTTTGCTGAATTCCACGTTGCCCAGTAGTTGTTATTTTGTATGGATTCTTCTCCAATCCGCTCAATTGCCTCAACGACGTAATTAATTAGAAAGTCTGCTCGTTGGCTTTGTTCGTTGTCAGGTTGGTGTTCTTGAGCCTCAACTCGGTGTTGTTGAGTTTGAGATGGATCTTTTGAAGCAGACTCATCTGCCAGAGATGAAGGCCCAGGAAACTCAGGAGTGCGATCGCCAACGCTACCCATATCGAGATGAATGGTCGCTTCAGTAGGTTGGTCGGATTCTCGATGGTTACTAATCTCTCCTCCAGTTCGTTGAAGTTCTGGTTTAGCTGTTTCACTACCTGCTCGAAGCGAATGCCTGGCTGTGGATTGAGCTTCGATAGTTTTTTCTCCAAGGTCTGCACGGTGGAGGTCAGCTGCAGAATCTTCTGTTGTAGGTTGGTCACTTCCGTATGAAGATGCCCAAGTTCTTGCAGGATTTCTTGCTTTGCGTTTGATTGTGCTGGTTTTAAGGAATTCGTGGAATTGTTCGAGGGCGGAGGGGTTGTAGGGGTACTGGATGCCGGAGTTACTTTGTTGGCTTGAGTTTTGAGTTTGTGAGTCGTTTTGAGGTGGTCGAACATAGTTGTTGCTGTAGGTGTCGAGGAGTTCCAGTAAAGCTGGATCAGCTAATGCATCACTGACGGAGGTGATGCTGTACTTTCCTACATCGGAGAAAACTTGCATGAAAATGTCTTCCTGAGTAAAAGGTTTCTTGCGTTCAGCGCATTCAACAATCGCTGCTTCAACGGCTCCAAGCGTGTCTAATTCGGGTGGCAAATAGTCGGTAATTGGCTGTGGGTGAACAATTTGAAGTGCCTCTGCTTGGCTTTGCCAGTGAGCGCATAATTCTTCCCGTGGAATTGCCTGACCTTTAGGAGCACGGGTTCTCAGTGCTGCCCATTCCTTTTGTCTGCTCGAAGCGTTTTCCCCCACTGCTGATTTAATTTGCTGGGATCGCTTAGAAAAATGAGTCAATACCTCTGGTTGGTATCCGGCAATTTCCCACAATCCACCTTCGTATCGCTCAATCGGATAGCCTAACTTTTGCACTTCAATGGCCAGTTCGTTCCGGTAGATCAGTCCAACAAAGAGTTTGTGCTGGTAAAGGGCCTGGTTATCGAGGCTCTGCCAGCGTCCGTCTGGCCTCTGCGTGAAGTTAAATATGAGGCAATGAGTGTGAATTTGTGGATCCAGAGCACGGCTGACATCATGCAGGAACTGAGCGATCGTGAGATTGCCTGTACATACCTTGAGCCGTTTGCCAGATTGAGAAATGCGAGTTTGAGCACAGCGCTCTTCCAGAATGTTCAAAGTGGCATTGACTGCCTTTTTATGGCATTTGATCAAACGATCATCTCCACCAATCAAAACCCGTAGAGAAAATGTTTTAGGCGGGCTCAACGTTATATCAGTACCGCCTCTTTGTTTGCCGGTGGCTTTCTGTCGCCTGTGAAGAGATTGCCCCTCAGGGGTGAAAGCATGAAGAAGCTGTTGGAAAATATCAGCTTGAATATTTCCTTCCAAGCCAAGCTTGGCTGCTCCTTTTCCAAACCACTGTGAATTTTGAATTTCTCCTTGAGGCGACCCGTAATTGTCTTTGGAGTAATAGTGTGCTGCTTGATCTGCGCCAACTGCTGTGATCGATTCCATCTATGAACCAATCTGATGAAGTGAGTTCGGTAGATACTCTGCCTTGACCTGCTCTAAACTTTCCTTCAGTTTTTGCACCCGCACAAATTTATCGTGTTGTTCATCTTCGTCTTCTGCAAACTGGATATAAATTTCTTCAATCAAGAATGAGAGTGCATCAAGCTTGGCATCGAGGTAGCGCAGGTGCTGTTGTGTCTGATGTATTTCTTCCTTGAAGTTGCGCAGGTTTTTCCACTCTTCCAGGCGGTCTCGCAGAAGTTGTGGCACGCTAGTTCTGCGTTTTTGGGCTTCCTGTGTGATCTCCAGATGCATTTCCGGAGAGAATGCCACGTGATAGCTACGGTCTGGCATAGGTTTTGGTCTCTTCATGTCGGTGTATATGGTGGTACTGCTGTCGCTATTTGGCCCCTTTAGGGCGTTGGGTGTGAAAGAAATAGCGAATCCCAAAATTTGGAAGAAATTGCCTGTGAATGACGCTGTACTTAGACCTTAAATTCACTCTAAACACCTGATGTGGCAGAGATAAGGCAACACTTGCCTTATCTCTGCCACATCGATCCAGTAGGCTGCAATTAAATCAGTGAAGTGCTTACGTGGCAATGGATTTAGCCGTCCTGCCAGAGATTCCCTCAATTTGTTGAAACTTGCAGTTTCTGCCCAACGTTGAGGTTCAAATTCGCCCCATTATGGCTAACAGTTGCCGACTGTTACCACTACGACTGAAACCCTTGTAAGATAGGCCTTTGAATCATTATGAACTACGCTCTTTTCGACACATTTTTAGTGATGATCGTGATTGATTTAGGATCCTCACTCCTGAAGATTGTCTTCACGGGTTGTGAGGGTCATCCAGAGGCGATCGCCCTTGATCCACAATTAGTTTCTGATGTCAGTGCCCAGCAAATCTCATCCCGTATGGATGAATATGGCAACGATGCTTTACGCTCCGCCTGGGTGGAAGTGGAGGGCCAAACTTACGCGGCTGGTGAGTTCGCTATAGACCTTTCAGGCCGCCAGTATCATGAGCTAGGAAAATGGCAAGATCTGCTCCCGCGTGTTCTCATCATCCTGGGTTTAATTTCTCATCGGCTTCAGCGCACAGAAGGTTTTCAAGCTCAGATTGCGCTTTGTATGCCTCGTGATGAAGTCAAGCCACCGGATCGAGAATCCCGAATTTCTGCGATTATAGCGGCGGCCCAGCACTTTCAATTTCGAGGCCAAATGCTGGAGTGTGAGATTGATATCAAAGTTGTCACTGAAGGTGCAGGTCTCTTTGCCACACAAGCCGTTAATTTGGAGCGTCAGGGAGTGAACCCATCATCCGCCACTATTCCTGTGCTGATGGGAGGTGAGCGGAACACTTCGCTGCTGGTTTATCGCTCTGGTAAAATTAATCCCTCTTTATCCAGTTCTGATGGAAATGGGTTTTATAAGTTTGCTGATCAGGTGCGGAAGTCTGCCGGGGTACCCATTGGATTATCAGAGCTTATTCGAGCGATCGCTCAAGGTCAGCATAAGCTACGAATTGCAGGCAACGAGCGGATTGACATTGCTGATTTTGTAACCGATGTGCTGGAAGGATACACCAGTGCAATTCGTAAATATCTGAAGGCAAAACTTCCATCTGAAGATATTTACTTAATTGCAGGGGGTGGGGCAGTGTCGTTGATTTGGAATCAGCTAGATCCCTGGTTTTCCGCTCTAGAAATTCCTGCCACATACATTGGCACCATTATGGAACAGGAACTGAAACACCTCCTGTCCCAGCATCCCTCTGAATTTGATCTCATCCGTAGCCCTGGTTTATTGATTCGCTTTGCTGATGCATTAGGGATCTATAAATCGATGGCGGCCCGTCAACCGCAAAAGCCAATCAAGAAAATTACAGCAGCGAGGTAAACTGCAATGCCACGTCGTAAACAATCGGCTCGCCCGAAAGCAGCCAAAGGAACAGCTGCGAATCAACGAATTGAATTTTCCTATCACCCGCATTGTGATACGCCGGAAGGCGAAGTTTATCTTTATCTGCTCCGCAATCCGCTGTGGAGCTCAGATCATGGAAAATCAATGGCGAATGAATCTGTGGTAAGTCGTTTTCTACCCTATGCACGTCAGCAGAAGCGACCTGAATTGGCAAAACCAACGGCACAGCACTGCATTCGCCAATTTCTTCGATATATTGACGAGCTATGTCGTGACTTCGAGTTGGAGCATCCGTTGGCGATCGCCACTGCGATCCAATCCTCCGGATTGGTTAACTCAGTACCTGTTTTGCCTGAAATCCCAATATCCCCTGCACCAAGCTCATCTTTAGAGCAGGAATACGGTAAATATGACCTATTTGAGGATGAATAACTACTACTCCTAGCGTATACATTCTCTTGATGATGATATGTACGCTATGAGTAGCACATATAAATGTGGAGCAGTATGAAGCAATAGGCGGAGATTTAATGATGGCAGCGATTTTAGTAATTGAAGACGAGCAAAATATTGCCAAATTGATTAAGCGTTGTCTGGAAGAAAGCGAGGGGCATCGCTGCCATTTAGCTCCAACTGGAAGAAATGGGCTAGAGCTATTTGAGCAGGTCGCTCCGGATGCGGTTGTTTTAGATCTAATGTTACCTGACATTAACGGACGGGAGGTCTGTGAGCGAATCCGGGAGTCTAGCTTTCGCCGAGCCAAGCTACCCCCAGCAATCGTAATGCTCAGTGCAAAAGATAGCCCAGCAGATCGAGCGATAGGCTATGACGTAGGAGCCAATGTTTATCTGTGCAAACCCTTTGAGCCCCAGGAATTAGCTGCTTGTCTACGAGCACAGCTCCGCCAGAGGCGGCACCTTTTCGAGAGAGAACAATCCAAAGTGATTAGTACACCTCACTTCCAAATAGACCCTGAGCAACGGGTCGCGCGAATGCGTTGCTCATTTACACAAGTTTGGCATCCCTTAGATCTCTCTAGCCTAGAGTTAAATTTGCTCACAACCTTGGCTAGCCGCAGTAACCGCGTTTGGAGCCGATCTCAGTTGATCGATCAGGTTTGGGATTTAGGTAGCGGGGTTAGTGAAAGAAGTGTAGATTCTGTCATTAAGCGCCTCAGAGCAAAAATTTTTCCTGAAGGCGATCGCTTCATCAGAACAATCCCTGGCGTAGGTTATAAATTTGAGGATGTTGCTGAACATGATTAGCATAAGCCGTTGGTGCCGCCAGCTTAGTTTGCCAATTCAGCTTCTGGTCTCACATTTGTTAGCCATGCTACTTGGTGCGGGACTGGTGCTCCTTTCCATTCAACTCTATCACGCTCACTTTGGAGAAATGCTCGAGCTACTATTAGCAGGTCTGTTAAGTGTCGGGTTCATGAGCGTTTCTGCTGGGCGAATTATTGTACAGCCACTGGTGAAGCTAGAAAAAGCTATGCAGGCGGTTGTAAGTGGAGATTGGTTAGTCCGTATAGACGTAGCAACAACGCCCGAGTTGCATCGACTCAGCCTAAACTTTAATCATCTAGCAAAAAGCTTGCAACAAATCGAGGAGCAGCGGCAGGGCCTTATTGATGAGCTAGTCCATGAGATCCGGAGCCCCATCACTACAATTTACGGCAATTTGAAGCTCCTCCAGCAAGATTATGCAGAACTGATAGATGATGAATCGTTGTCTCAAATGTTGGAGGAGTGCCAGCGATTAAATCGGTTAGCTACTGACACTCGCATTGTATTATCTTCACGGCTTTGCTACTTACCAATACAGTTGCAACCGATAGACGTACGACCTATTTTGAAACAGTCTATTATGCTGGCTAATGGAGCCAAAGCAACAGTGCAGATAGAATTAAAGTGTCCGGAAAAATTGCCGAGAGTTTATGCTGATCCCGATCGTGTCAAACAAATCCTGATCAATCTCATTAATAATGCGATTTCTTATACTCCTCAGGGATCGGTAACGGTTCAAGTATGGGATGAACCAAACCGCCTTTGGATCGCCGTGCTTGACACTGGGATAGGAATTTCTACAGATGAACTATCCCAGATATTCAAATGTTCTTGGCGTTCTGACCGCGCTCATTACCTTGAACCAGAGGGATACGGAATTGGGCTATCTTTGGTAAAGCGATTAGTAGAGCTTCAATCGGGCCAAATTAGAGTAGAAAGTCAGTTGGGTAAAGGCAGTAAATTTTATTTTTCACTCCAATTAGCATAATTTCTGCTTTCCATCTGGAAGAAATACGTGCTGAAACTGCTCCGTTTCTCCATTGCATTGTTCCGATGTGGTTCTGCCATCTATCGGTGAGATGCTTACAGGAACAAATAACGTTACTGCAGGCTACCTCTTAGGCTTTTGATTGTCTACAAATGAATATATGGAATGGGTTGGTTTACCAGGAGTAGTTGTGGGTGGCGCAACTACTCTGCCCGATTTTCATTCTGGCGATCGCCATCCCGATGGCAGTCACTGCGATCGTGGTCAAGTGCAGCTTGTTTAATGCCTACTTAGAACCTTGAGTAGTTGCTCCGCGCGGCAACTATTCAACAGAAGAATGAGGGTTTCAGCATCCAAAAGCGCCTGAAATAGAGGGGTGTACTAGTCAATTTGGAGTAGTACTTAGTCCACGGTTTAGCCCGTTCTGTACTATAAGGGGTGATGAGGTTGGCTAGGCGAGTCCTCGACTAAACAGAAAAGCTGCCAGTCTTTTGCTCAAAAACCTTTCATCAATAAGTTTTTCTTAAGTTCTCCTAATTTAAGAATTCGGCTCGACGGTGTAATAGGCATTTGAGGTTGATACATTAAGTTATTCGTATTTCCTAATGTAGAATTGGCTGAACATCCGTACTGCTCGGCCTGTGAAAATCAACCGCCACGACCAAGCCAAGATCTTGTCATCGCAGGAGATCACTTGGCTGTTGGACGGAAAACTGGGGTTGGTTTCAGATCTGAAGCTATTTCGGCTGCTGGTTTGTTCCAGGGGAGTGAAAGGGATGGAGGCGATCGCCTCCTTGTCGTTGCTCTCTTATATAGAAGGATTGCCGACCGATCGCGATCGCGCCTTGTTTGGTATCTGCCTCTACACGACTGCGCGGGTCAATGAGGCATGTTCACTGCACGCGGCTGATGTGTATGGAACAGATAGCGGGTGCGCGATCGCATTACCTTTCGGCGGGCAACAACCAAAGGGAAACAGGAGACGCGATCTGTTCCGGTATCGCTGGAGTTGAGGCAATTACTGGAGGGGTATCGAAGCGATCGTCCCTACTTGTTTCCAGGGCGGTGGGGTAGAGGACATATTTGCCCGGAATCTGCCGATGCCATTTTACGGGCAGCCTTTAAGCGGTTGGGGATTGAAGGAGCTAGCACTCACAGCTTCCGTCGCACGGCAATCACTTGGATGCACAACGAACGAGTGCCGATCAAGCATATTCAGTCGATTTCTGGACATAGGAGCCTATCGGCGTTGCAGCGATATATTGATGTGACGGAGAAGGATAAGGAGATGGCGATCGCCTCGCTGAATTTTCGCTCGTAATGTTTTCCGGTGTCACTCTGGCAAAAAAGTCACCCGGATTGCATAAGGGAAACGCTTATTGGATAGCAGCTGATTACGATTGATCCTTGCTCTTGGAGTCCGGATGTCGGAAAACTGCCTACCTGCCTTCACCTCAGCGATAATGCTGAAGACAGCACAGGCACTCCGGGAAGCGTATGGCGTACAGTGACTTCACCCTGCAAAAACTCAAGAAGGACTTTGGCTTACAGGTCGATGAGCAGCGCGATCTGTTTGCAGCAGTCGAGCCTGTTGCGGGTAGTAACCTGTTGAACGATACGCTGCAAGAGACTGTGCAGTTGGCGATCGCGATCAATACCGAGAAGGCGCAATCGGAGATGATTATTACCCCTGTGTTGCTAGAAGTGCGGTGGCAGGCGAAGGGGCAGGTAAGCCTGTTTTCAGGCACAGAATTTAATGTGGATGAGACGAAAGGGCTGGTCGGCTACTGCGATTACACTCTCAGCTGCTCGAAGGAGCAACTCACCATCAATGCGCCTGTCATTCTCATTACGGAAGCCAAAAACGAAAACATTAAAGCTGGCTTGGGGCAGTGTATTGCAGGTATGGTTGCCGCGCAGCAGTTTAACCAGTGGGAAGGACAGGCGATTGACGCAATCTACGGAGCTGTAACCACTGGCGAAATCTGGAAATTCCTGAAACTTATTGAAACCGTAGTTAGAGGTGTTCTCTATTCCATCACTGCTAATTGGTTTTACTCGTTTACTGGAGTTGATGAGTAATTTCCCAGGAGCTATTCCATCTTCTCCCAGAGATGCTCCTACTCTATTCTCTCTGGTTAATGTGATAAAAGAGCGATAACTAGAAGGACAGGAGATCAGATGGCTCAATACTGGGTCGATGTGATGGAGTCGATTGGTCTGGGAGGAAATGCCCAGTGCGTGCGATTCCACCCGAATCAAGGACAACCTGTGATGCTAACTGAATTTGGTGGCATTGCCTGTACCCGCTCTGATGATACGGCAGCAGAGAGAGCTTGAGGATACGCTCGCTCCGCCGATGCTTTAGGTTTGCAGGCTCAGTATGATGTTAAATCCCTGCTTTCCCTATACGTTGAAGTTCTTGATAGAACTTATAGAAAAATTTCCCAAAGTCATCAGATTTCAGTCCTATGGTTGATTATTAGTGCAAAAGAAAACTATAAGTTCATAAAGGTGGGCAACTGTATAAGTTGTTAAGATGAAAATCAGGAGTTTGATCTCATGGTCAAGCGATCGCTCCGAGCATCATTTCCTGGGATTCAACAAGCAAAAAGTGCCTTTGCTTGTAAGGGGTGGACTCAAGAAAACCTGGCAGGGGAAGTAGGGTTAAAAACGCGCCAATCGGTCTGGCGTTTTTTTACGGGACAGCCTGTTGAGCGGCAGGTTTTTCAAGAGCTTTGCTTGATTCTGGATTTAGACTGGCGTGAAATTGCGATCGATCCTCCCGCAGAATTTCCTGAACCCGGAGAGGTTGCCACTGATCCAGTTACAGACATCGATACTTTGGTACAACAAGTGCGAGCACAGCGTCAGCACAAAATCCAAGCCCAATGCGGCACCTTGCAGTTGTTGAACATCAGCCGTCCAGTCAAGATTGACGACCTTTACATCCATGTCAATATCTCAGAAGAAATTCCGAGCCAGCAGTGGTTGGAGTTGGCGGATCTACAACGCTTTACGCCTCAAGCGTGCGATCGCTCTAGTTTAGGAGCCGTATCTCAGACTCAAATGGTAGGCGTGAAAGCCGTCGAAATCTACTCAAAGCTGCGAGTGTTGGGCAAACCAGGGACAGGTAAGACCACTTTCTTGCAACATCTAGCGATCCAGTGCAACCAAGGTAGCTTTGCAGCGAATCGAGTTCCAATTTTTGTCAGCTTGCGGGATTTTGCCAATGAATCTAGAGCAGCAGGTGAGGTGAGCTTACTCAGCTATATTTTTGAGGAGTTTCGCACTTCAGGTATTTCAAATCTATCTATGCTAGAAACTCTACTGCAAGAAGGCAGAGTGTTGCTGTTGCTAGATGGACTAGATGAGGTGCTTGCTCAAGACTGTAAGGCAGTTGTCAATGAGATTCGCCGACTTTCTGAAAAGTATCAAAAAAATTTGTTTGTCGTGACTTGCCGCACAACGGCTAACATCTTTAACCTTAGACGCTTCACAGATGTGGAGATGGCTCCATTTGGGCAAGACCAAATTGTGGAGTTTGCTCAAAAGTGGTTTACAGTCCTGAAGAAGACCACATTTCAAGCGGGTCAAGAACAAGCCGTTCAGTTTGTCCAGCAGCTAGGCTTGTCTGAAAACATCCCCTTTCGTAGACTCGCTGTCACGCCGCTATTTCTCCACCTTGCCTGCTGGGTTTTCCATCATCAGGGCAAATTCCCCAGTAAACGGGCGGAGTTTTATAAGCAATGTTTAGAGCTTTTGCTCAGCAAATGGGATGAAACGAAAGGCATTGAGCGAGACGAGATGTATCACGGCTTTTTATTGCCCCAAAAGCTCAAGCTGTTAAGTCAAGTTGCGACAGTCACGTTTGAGCAAGGGAATTACTTTTTTGAACGGCAGGCTATTGAACACCACATTGGGGACTACATCCGTAGTTTACCTAATGCTGCAATTGAGCAGAGGAGTTGCAATTAGACAGTGAAGAGATACTCAAGGCGATCGAGCTACAGCATGGACTGTTAGCAGAACGGGTACAGGGAATTTTCTCTTTTGGTGATCAGATATTTCAAGAATATTTTACGGCTCGAAAGATCGTCGCTAATTACAATCTACAAGCATCCGATCGCGCGCTGGAGAAGCTAGTCAGCCACGTCACTGAACCCCGCTGGCGAGAAATCTTTTTGTTGACGGTTGCCATGCTGCGAAGTGCAGATTCTCTCGTGCAGATGATGAAGCAAGAGATCGATGCGATCGTGGCACAAGATCCATACCTGCAAAAATTTCTAACTTGGGCAAGTCACCAATCTCTTGCTGAGTCTCCTCAGCTCGCTGCCATCCAGCATCACAGCACTCAGTCTAACTGGAACTTCAGCGCAGAACAGCAAGAGATCTTGCAACGATACTATGATGCCAATCAATTATTGCTCGATTGCCTTAACAGCAACAGTGAAGTAACGGCAGCCGTGCGGCAGGAGATTGAAGCCGCGTTGTTATTGCCTCAAAAAGAACTTGAGGAATGGGAATGGGGCGGAGAGACACGGAACGATCGCACAGCCTCGGTAAATTGAGTGGTGCGTTCCACGTCTACTGAGTTGTTTCTGCTGGCAGGGGAGGCATCACTACTTTTTGGGCTAACCCTAGTATTTTCAGACTTTGAATTGCCCACCATGTAATATCTACTTGCCACCACTTCCAGCCCGCCTTTGCCACCTTTGGGTAAGCGTGATGGTTGTTATGCCACCCTTCACCAAAGGTCAGAAGTGCTGCCCACCAGAGATTGCGCGATCCGTCTTCCGTTTCAAACGTTCGATTGCCAATCAAATGCGTGGCAGAGTTGATTAACCAGGTCGAGTGCCAGAGCAGTACCACTCGCACAAACACTCCGTAGACAACAAATGACCAGCCTCCCAGCGCATACAGCAGTAGTCCTAGCGGCAGTTGCAGCAGTAGAAAGTAGCGATCGAGCCAGGTGTAAAACGGGTCACGTGCTAAGTCAGGCGCATATTTACGATAGGTTTCGGTCGCAAAGAATTCAGCGCGGGGATACATAATCCAAAGCATGTGACTCCACCAAAATCCCCGTTGAGCGGAGTAGGGGTCTTTATCAACATCTTCGGTAAAGGCATGATGCAAGCGATGCCCAGCCACCCAAAAAATAGGACCACCTTGAAGAGCGAACGCACCTAGAACTGCAAACGTGTATTCTAGTACCTTGGGAACTTGAAGGCTGCGATGGGTTAGTAATCGGTGATACCCCAAACAAATACCAATGCTACCAAAAAGCCAATGAAGCGCGATCGTCATTCCCAGAGCTGACCAAGAGAAAAACCAGGGCGCAAGCAGCGCTAGAGCATGAACAGTACTGAAAAAGGCAACATTTCTCCAGCTTAATATAAGCGGTTGCTCGCCTGTCGGGGCAGAGCTTAAGGATTGAACAGTCACAACTTCTCCTTAGAAATTCTTTAAAAATCGTTTGGATGTAATGTAAAAGTAATGCGCTGTGCTGCTTGAGGCGAATGGGCAACTCAGCAGGCAATTAGCAACAGGGTGAACAGCGGCGACGTTGTAGCGAGACGAAGAACCAAGGGGTTTCCAATGTCTGTTTTGATTGGTTGCCTTGGCAGTTGAGGCTGGCGAACGGCAGGCAGGTGATACCAAGGGAGAGAAGGATACTCATGATGCTCCCAGTGGTATCCAAAGTGATAGCAGGTTAAGAACGACCAGAACAGCGGATAGTTGCTGCTGATTGCCCGATGAGAATTTTCAGCGTTGCCCGATTTAGTAGAGTCAACGTTAGAGCGATGAGGCAGATAAGTGCCAAAGAAAAACAGCTGCATTGAGCTAAGGGAGATCGGCAGCACCCAAAACAAAATCAGGTTGGCAACAGAAACATGAAATCCAAATTGAAGGGTGTGGAATACAGTTCCCATCCCCAAAAGTAGAACAATCTTTTGCCTACCGTCCAAGTATCCCTGCATAAACTTCAGATACCAGGAAAAAACATTGCGGTGAATGCCATCGTGAAAGTCAGGATCGCTGACTTGACCCGGATTCCGGTGATGCTGCCAGTGGTTGAGAGAAAGTTTCTGATAGGACAAGAATGCGTATAGTGTGACTGACAATTGCCCAATTCTATTGTTTAACTGGCGATCGCTTGGAATTAAAGATCCGTGTATCGCGTCATGAGCCACAATAAACAATCCAGTCTGAATGAATGTTCGCCCTAAAATAGCAGGCAAAATCCACTGTGGTGTGAACTGAACAATATTGGTGCACAAGAATGCTAGGCTACCAAGCCAGAGACCTACGATAACTGATGCAACTAAAAGCCCGGTTGACAGCTTTGATTTTGGATTAGGCTGCACACAAATCTGCCTCATTGAGCAATACTATCGTTTCTGCGCCCACCCTGCCAAAAACAGGCTCCATCCCCAATGGCATCTCGACAAGATATGCCCAAGTTCCATCATTAGGTTTGTAGCTTCGCACAATTCCCTCTCCACCGACAAAGCTAACCCATTGCATTGAACGAAATAAGGGTCGCTTGATCAAGGTCGTAGTCATCAGTCAGGCTCTCCAATTTCTTGTTTGATGCTTTCTACTAAAACAGAAAGCATCAGATATGTTTTGTATCTTCTTGGATAAAGAAGTCAAACACCACCTGTGACTTTTGAATGGTTTAGCGGCATTTGTATAACTTATACACAAGTAAAACATTCGCTCAGACATGATCTCGAACTGCGAAGCATCATACTTATTTTTGTAGAAATAAGAGGACATCAACGAGTACATCCGAGATCATGGAAAATACCTTGTTTAACCGTACGTTTGGAGACAGTGATGGCAACATTGTGATTGCTCAGAAGCCAAATCTACCGATTTTGGTCTGCCTTGCAGCAACTCTACTCGCATCCTTGCTTACAAGTGGCAACATCCATAGAGGGCTAGATGCCCTGGCTTTTGGTTCCTTGTCCACATGGGCATGGCAAGAACTGTTTCAAGGCATTAACTATTTTCGGCGATCGCTCGGTTTGATTGTGCTGCTCGGTGCGATCGCATCAACACTTCAATGGTCATAACGCTCTACAAAACTCATCACCATGACTCAAATTCTGGATAGCCTGCCTGCTGACTGTGCAAACAGCATTCTTTGCTGCTACGTGAATGACACTCACCATCTCAAGATTGCTCGAATCACAAATATTTCAAATTGGTACTTTGAACGTGTTATTTTCCCAGGAGAAAAGCTGTTGTTTGAAGCACTACCAGAGGCTCAGCTAGAGATCCATATGTCAAGGTTTTCTACTGTTGTTCTAGTCGAGGTTACGACTTGCGATCGGTTGGCTGTTAAAGCGGATCCAACTGAGCAACGTTGGATTGTTCAGCAGAATAATTTTTCAGTCCCGATGGTTTAAGGAGTTTCTATGAAACAACTGGTTGCGATCGAGCGTTTTTGTTTGATAGGTCATATTTTGTCCTTAATTTTTGGGCTGGCAGGATTGCTGATGGTGCTGCCCAATCCCAAATTTATTGCTGCTTTGCCAACCACTGGTCAAGCCCTCTTTGGCTGGAGTATGGCAGGCGGTGGGGTGGTTTACATTCTGCTGGGAGCAGTAACAATGGCTCTCTACGCATATCAGCGGCTGGGCTGGCGGAATTGGCTACTCTTTATGCTGCCTGCGGTAGGAATATCCTTGAGCAGTGAACTGTTGGGAACAAGTACTGGCTTCCCATTCGGACATTACGCCTATCTCAATGGTTTAGGCTATAAGATTGCTGGCTTAGTACCCTTCACAATTCCGCTGTCTTGGTTTTATGTCGGCTTATCAACGTATTTGCTGGCATGGGTAGGACTAGAGGCTACAGGGATTAAAGGTTGGATCAAACAGGTGAGTACGATCGCCCTCGGTGCGTTACTCCTCACCGCTTGGGACTTTGTTCTTGATCCGGCGATGAGCCAAACTGCCTATCCTTTCTGGGAGTTCCACGATTCGGGGCAGTTCTTTGGAATGCCCTATCGTAACCTGACAGGTTGGTTAGGCACAGGGGTATTGTTCATGTCTGTAGCAAGCTTTTTTTGGCGCAAGGCAACGATCGCCTTAACTCGATCTCAATTGATGGTGCCGCTAATTATTTACCTGGTGAATTTTGCTTTTGGCGCGGTCATCGTGCTGTATCAGTTAGAGGTTCGTTTTTGGATTCCAACTGCGATCGGGGTGGTGTTGGGTGTGATTCCAGCGGTCACTCTGTGGTGGCTTGCTGAATTCCGTACAGTACCGCATACAGCTAGAGAACCCGTTAGTACCGGATTAGCTGTGGCAGCAGAACGAGAGTTCTTCTAGCTATCTCATCAAGGATGTATCAATGGCAGATATTGTTTCTAAGAAAAAAGCTTTAGTCAAAAGTACTCAGACGAGATCGAAGCAAAAATCCAGTTTTACGAAAACTTCGCTGCAACCTCAAGCGGTTGTTCACCAACTGTTACAAAAACTAGTGTTCCTGGTCAACGCGATCGGGGTCGAGTCATTGTTTTCATTGATGGCTCAAATCTGTTTTATGCCGCTGCAAAGCTAAATACTCAAATTGATTATGTCAAACTGCTTCAGTATTTAGGCGTAGAACAACGGAAGCTGCAATTTGGGACAGCTCAATTAGATTACATAGTTCAGCACCACTAAAGATGACTTTAGGCATGTGTATTTTATTTCAATCAATCACGACTTCTGACAAATGCAGTTAATTAATTTTGACCAACAACACAATCCTGCCAGTGAGCTAGCCAATGAGCAGCGGCAGCCAACCCTTGCATTGGAAGAAGCTCAAGATGAAATTATATTGTTGCGTGAACAGATTAGTTCCCTTCAGCAATATTTGTCTGAGCAGTTACAGCAACAGCAAGTGATAGAACAAGAGCTAGATGAGACTAAGCAGGAGCTGAAACTGATGAACGCAGAAATTCAGCTAATGGTTGAAGCAGAGTGGTTGTTTTTTGAGGAGATAAAGGAATTTATGAGAATGCTTCCGAGCAATGGAAAAATTAGCAGAGAGGCATTGTTGAGATTATTCAGCAAATTCTACAGTGAAATCGATGCTTCTAAAGAATTAGAGCCTGTTAGATTCACTTTGAGTGATAAGAGATAGGCAGTGTAAAAGTATTTGTATTTACTTAATAACCACTTTGTCAAGGAGTCATTCAATGACAAGTATTGCCTCCAAGAAAAAGATTTTAGGAAAAACAACTGAGACAGCATCTCATTCAAAATCAAGGTTTATAGCTACTGTATTGCACGATGACACGCTCAATCGAGAGTGATCAGGATTTTGTGTAAGCGGTCTAAAATCCCCTTAATTCAGGAGACCGCATCATGGCACGAAAGAAAAAAGGTAATCCTTCACGGGGTCGTAGTATCAATCGGTAGTAGGGAAGGTGCAGGTTGCCCCTGCCGAGCAGCCCGGCACGCTTCAACCAGGTAATCGAGCACTGGACGATTTTGAGCGCGCAAGGTTGTCACCACAGTCAGCATTCTTGAGACAAATAAGCTACCCGCCTCGCTCTGCGAACCAAAGCTATTTTTGCGCCATAGGACAGCCGGACGAAGCTCCCGCTCCGCTGCATTATTGGTCGGTTCAATCCCAACAGTGGTGACAAATGTCCACAAGGCAGGTTCAACTTTCAGTAATTGCTGACACGTTCGCACAGTTTTTGCCAACGGTGTTTTCTCATCCTTGGCAATCGCATACCCTGCTCCTTCGCTAAGCAGTGTATGAACCCGTTGTCGAATCGGAGCCACTATCGAAACAAATTCATTCCGAGTCAAGGTACCATCGCGAACTCGATACCAGTGCTCAAACAACAACTTCTGCTGTTCTAATAGGGCTTTGCCCAATTCTCCCGCCACGCCCGTTCGTTCGGCAATACGGGTGAAGTCTCGTTTAAGGTGTGCCCAGCACAGTTGTCGCCCCTCAATCGCTAAAGCGTTATAGCCACTGAAGCGGTCACTGTTAACAATTCCCTTGAAGCCTTCACCCAGCAATTGCTGGCAAACCGCTTGGGAACGTCCTAAAAATACGGCAAAGTAGCTGACCAAGGGAGTCACCATCACCCATAACCAGCCTTTGCGTCCCTGCGGGTTTTTACCATCCCCATTGCCCTGAGCAAAGCTTGTTTCGTCCAAGTGCACATTTTCCTGAGCTTGCACGTACTGATGAGCCTCTTCCACTCCCTGGCGTAGCGCATCCGAACTCTCTTGTCGCAAGCGATTAATGCTACCCACCGAAATCTTGACTCCGAATAACTCATGTAGGAGTTCTTGCACCATGCGATGGGATTGGCGGTACTGCCCACTCAGCACCGCAACATGCGCCGTTACCCTCTCTCCATACCCACTTCCGTTGATGATTCCCTCATCCCAGGCTCGACTATACGCACCGCAGCACTCGCATTGTCGGACATGAAACCGATGCTCGCTCACCTCGGGTTTCACGTTGGGAATTTCGACAATCTGAACTCGATAGGCTTCCCCTTGCGCTTGTCCCCTTAATCGTGCTCCACACGCAACACAGGTATCCGGGTAATGCTCTTGAATACTTTGGCAACTCTCAGGCCCATACAACTCCCGTTCATGTCCCTCATGCCCAGGCTGTGCTCCAACCTTCTTCTTGCTCTTTCCCTTCTTCTCCTTTGCTTTGAACCCTTTGCTAAAATCCTGCGATGGCGGTTTCGATGAATTCTTGCTGTTCTGCTTCAATTGCTCTTTCAGCAACTGATTCTCCTGCCTCAATGCCTCGTACTGCCCCTCTAATTGCTCGATGCGTCCAATCAATTTCACAAGCAACTGCCGCACACTTTCGGGAGTCTTTTCCCAGTCTGCCTGGCTAATCTCGTCTATGGAGTTAGGAGGGTATTTGTCCATTCCGTTAGCCTAACAGCACCTTCCCCTTTTCTCAATTCTCCCTCTCAAACCCCCTGAACGGTTACGAAAAAAGAGACTAACCGCGTGGATGAGATGCTCGATGAGCTGTTGGCAGACTGTCAGACGCCAGAGGATATTCTGGGCGAATCGGGGTTACTCAAACAACTGAGCAAACGAC